>JAGWAZ010000035.1:36176-41422 GCA_021296135.1 Chlorobiota bacterium
CCGCTCTCCGGCACCTTGGCATTTATGCCATCCGGATCGCCGTTCTGAAAATCATGGCCGTTCACAAACCTCTGTGTCTCGCCGATTTGTATGACGTTCTTCACCTTACCATCCTCGTCAAAGGCGGGGACGAAGATTTCGACGTTCACCTGGGCCGCCTTGTTCATCTCGCTATCAAATCAGACGCAAGGATCATTTCGATCGGGCAGATCATCATAAAGAGGGTGCTCACCAAAAAGTAAACTGACGGTAGTCGTTGGAGTAGTTGCTGTAGCAGGATTTACACCATCACAGGCACATAGGATTCCGGCCAACAGCAACCCCACGGGAAAAATATGTATTGCTTTGATAATTAACGTCGGGGCTACCCATTACCCGGCCGTAGTGTTGTGTCTCTACGACCTCACCGAACTAATGCCCGCCCAATACCGAGGCGACCGGTGGTGAAGACGACTTGTACAAAGTAGGCTCCGCGCGGCAAACGCCCGACATCAAACTCGATAAACCGAGACGACGACAAATCGCCGGACGCCCGTTCGAGAACCCGCCCACTTAGATCGCAGAGAGCGATAGAGAGAGCCTCACCCTTCGCCCAACTTGCTCGGATGCTTTCAACCTGCACAGAATCGAGCGATCTTCCCAGCGCCAACGAATGTGTCGCGTTTGGATCGAGCGAATTACCTTGAAGGATCGAGAAATATGTACCTGACATCGCAGAATATCCATCCTGCGAGGTGACGCGTACCCTGAACCTATCTCCATAAAGATCTGTAGGCACAATCCATTCGAAGAAGCCTCTCTTCGCGTTAATACCGCTGGCAATTCGATACCAACGACTAGTGTTGCCGTTCCACAGATCGATTGTAACGCTTAGGTTGGCTCTTCCGGCGTTCCACCGTATCTCATAGGAATCTCCTCCGGCAAGCCTCTCCCCCCCTGCAGGTTTGATATCGGTAGCCAGCGCAATGGCCGGTGCCAACACGGCAAGCATGGCAACAACAATTTTCCGGTTCCACAACATAACAGATACCTTTCGTTGCTATGTTCTTATCTGTCCGCTTCTCACTGAACAATCACCCGCTCGGTTGCGCTCCATTCCCCGCTCGTCAACCGCAGCCAGTAGACGCCCGCCCCGACCACCCGTTTGCCTGAACCCCGAAATAGGATTCTTTCTAACTTCTAAGTTCACGCAAAGAAAAGTAATTTTTTAGACCTCATGCTCCTGCAATTTCAACTAAAACCGGGCGCAATACTCGGTCGGCCCAAGCTCTCGGCGTAATTGCGTAAAAGGACTCTACGATACGGTAAACATCCTCTACCCGATTCCCAACGCTCTCGAGAAAACTGCCTCTCTGTAAGCAGACTCATGCACCAAGGGTTCTCAACACCAAAAACTTGCCGTTGGAAAAAACCCAATACAAAAATTGACTCTACCTCGATAAAATGAACCTTCTTGTCACCACTTCACCATTGATATGAAGACATACCAGGTAATGGCCAGGAGCCCAGTCACGCACGTTGATCTCATGACGGTCACCACCGATAAACAGATCGTATGCTTCGTAGACCTTGCGCCCAAACAGATCATATACACTCAGCTATCTCCAGGTTGATCACCTCACCGGCAGGATTGGGATAGAGCCGGATAAGCTGATCATGGTCTACCAGTTCTCCAGTATTGATCCGATCATCGTCATCAGCCTCAATACCCATTGGAGGAATAGAACAGCTATCATCATAGACCCGCACATGGCCGGCCCTCCAGTAGTGCTTGGGCGCCCCGATCGCCAAGCGCCTCCCATCCGAGGACAAAGAGACCGATCTGCCAGAATTATCATATTCCGCTTCGCCATCAATGTCGCCCCCCAGTTGGGCCCAGCTTGTTCCGCTCCACTGATAAACCCGTACATGGCCGGCACCGTATAAAGTGCCGTCGTTACCGGGCGCCCCGATCGCCAGGCGCATCCCATCCGAAGACAAAGAGACTGAAATGCCAGAGTAATCCCAGCCGGTTTCGCCATCGATATCGCCTCCCAGTTGGATCCAGCTAGAGCTTGTCGTGTCCCACCCATAGACACGAACATAGCCAGCAGAGGGCGCCCCGATCGCCAGGCGCTTCCCATCCGAAGACAAAGAGACCGATCTGCCAAACTCGTCCTTTGGTGCTTTGCCATCAATGTCGCCCCCCAGTTGGGCCCAGCTTGTTCCGCTCCACCCATAGACACGAACATAGCCGGCCCTCCAGTCCCAGTAGTGGCCGGGTGCCCCGATCGCCAGGTGCTTCCCATCCGAAGACAAAGAGACCGATTTGCCAGAATTGTCATATTTCGCTTCGCCATCAATGTCGTCCCCCAGTTGGGTCCAGCTTGTTCCGCTCCACCCATAGACACGAACATAGCCGGCACCGGTTTCATTGCGGTCGTTATAGGGCGCCCCGACCGCCAGGCGTTTCCCATCCGAAGACAAAGAGACCGATCTGCCAAACTCGTCCCCTGCCACTTCGCCATCGATATCGCCTCCCAGTTGGGTCCAGTTGGCCCCACTCCACTCATAGACCCGTGCATGGCCGCTAGTGTATCGATTGTCGCTGTTACCGGGCACCCCGATNNACTCTCTTACTATCTAATGCCAGAGTAATCCCATGCGGTTTCGCCATCGATATCGCCTCCCAGTTGGTTCCAGCTAGAGCTTGTTCCGCTCCACCCATAGACCCGTGCACGGCCGGCATAGCTTCCATTGTCGTCTTGATAGATAGCCCCGATCGCCAGGCGCACCCCATCCGAAGAGATGGAGACCGATCTGCCAAGCTCCTTCCAGGCGGCTTTGCCATCTATATCGCCTCCCAGTTGGGTCCAGCTTGTCCCGCTCCACTGATAAACCCGTACATGGCCGACATCGGCTCCATTGCCGTCGTTATAGGGCGCCCCGATCGCCAGGCGCTCCCCATCCGAAGAGATGGAGACCGAAATGCCAAACCAATCCCCTGCCGCTTCTCCATCGATATTGCCTCCCAGTTGGGTCCAGCTTGTTCCGCTCCACCCATAGACCCGCACACGGCCGGCATCGGTTCCATTGCCGTCGTTACCGGGCGCCCCGATCGCCAGGCGCTCCCCATCCGAAGACAAAGAGACCGAAATGCCAGAATAGTCATCCGCCGCCTCGCCATCGATATCGCCTCCCAGTTGGGTCCAACCAGAGCTTGACGTGTCCCACCCATAGACACGAACATGGCCGGCATAGCTTCCATTGGCACTATAGATAGCCCCGACCGCCAGGCGCTCTCCATCCGAGGACGAAGAGACCGAATAGCCGGAATAGTACGCTACTGCTTCCCCATCGATATCGCCCCCCAGTTGACGCCAAGGCGTTACCTCAACCGTGAAGCTACAGGTAGTCACATTCCCCGCCGCATCGGTGGTCGTCCAGCTCACCGGGGTCCTACCTACAAGAAAGGTCGCTCCAGCTAATGTACTCGATCCGTTAAAGTCGTTGATGATCGTAGTAATCGTATCCGAACAATCATTGATCGCGCTAATGACAGGATCAAAAGCAGTGCCACTCACCGTATAGCTGCATGCCCCGTTGGCAGTGACAACTCTGTCAGTCGGACAGGTGATGGGGGGACAGCAGGGGTCTAGACAGGGGGCATTGGCTAGAGTATTGCGGATCAGGTTTCCGGGTTGAGTACCGAAGCCTAAAGTAAAATTTATTCCTACTTCTTGTAGATAACAGTAACTCATGATTGTACCACCATTCGGCGGGATGGGTGGTTCGGGACAATTGCCCTCAGGCGGGGCACAACCATCTATCGCTGTGTAATTGCCATTCCACGCACAGGCATGGGTATGACGCGATCCAAACAAATGACCAAACTCATGGGTTACTACATATACCGACCAACTGTAGGTAGGAAGGTTGGGGAAAGAAGCTTGCAAACTTCCGGATACGGACAAGCTTGCATCCGGGTTGGGGTTACAGAATCCGCTACGTCCTGCTGCTGCTCCTCCACCAATGCTTCGAAACGTTAAAAGTTGTCCCAGATCTCCATAAAATGCATTGATCTGACTCTCAAATTGCCCTAATAAGCCCAAAAGGGAAGTTGAGGTATAGGGATCGAGGGTATCCCATACCTTTATTTCTGAAAGTTGAGTTGCAATATTCTCATTCTGGTACAGGGTAGCCACCTGATTATAAAGGCCGGCAACATAGTTCTCAACCGCTGTAATGGAACCTAGCTGTTGGTATATATCATATTCCGTCTCAAAATACAGCTTAACACATTTCTCATTCGCATCATTCGTAATCCCCCGACTCGATTCAAACAGATCCTCCTCATTGTATATGGGACCTTCGATGGTATCGTCGACCGTGCCACATTCAAAATTCGGTAGATCTTTGATGTTGTTCTCATTAACAATAATATGCTGGGGTCCGTTAGCGATCTTCCCAATATTATACTGACCCAAACCCTCGATAGAGACCAACCCTATCATCTCCTTATCAAACATACTGATCGCTACCAGACTTTGCTCCCCCCTATCGCGAATCACTCCTCTATAATGTCGTGCCCGTCTATTGGGTGGCTGGTCTTTGCCCGAACTGCTGGTAACCACATAATCATAAAAAGATTCAGGGACTTCAATGAGGTCTGCGATCACTTTCCTCTGATTATCAATAAGTAAGGTAAGGGAAATGGTTTTCGGTTTTGACGCCAGTATTTCTTTCTCGAAGAATGCTTGATTGTATTGGTACAAAGTAATTTTGGATCGATCGATGATTTTATCAATTTTTGATAGGTTGATTATTTTATCCAGATCTACCGAACCTTCATATTTTGTTAATATATTTTGAACATTTTTAAATTCTTTGCCTTTTATTTTAGCGTTTTCGATCATTGATGCTATTGGCTTCAATACTGGCTGGGCGTATGTAACCTGCCCTATTAGCAACAGTAGAAGGATCGGATAAGAAATTTTGATGGTCTTCATTTGAAGGTTTCGCCTAAATAATGTTGTTGTGTATAAGTTTGCTAACATTGAAGATGTCAAAAATCGAACCATAACCCGTAAGGTTCCTCTACCAGACCTAGTGAGCTACGAGATGGTTATATTCCAATGGCTATGTTCTCAACAGCATATTATTTCGCCGTCCCTTAAACATTACAATACAAGCTCTATATGGTTCTATTTGTGCGAAGCTCCTTGCGCAGTAATGCGTTATCCTGAGCTTCGAGTGTCACCCTGAGC
>JAGWAZ010000114.1:0-4761 GCA_021296135.1 Chlorobiota bacterium
GTGCTTCGCTTTGGTGGAGTTATTATCACAAAGCTACGGCATCGGTTCGGCAAGAGGAAGCTTCCGGGCTTCCTCTTCTGCCTTCAGGCCGATTTTCCGTTGCCTTATGACTCCTCCAGCAACCGTTGCACTTCAGAGTTGAATTCGGGAAATGAAAAGAGAATGTGAGTTCTTGGCTTTCCCTTTTTTAATTTTCAATGATTAATTGAGAATTCCCACTTCTCTTCTCGTTGACTGCTTTGTCCTTCAACTTATAGGCCATCATTCCCCCTATGAGGATCATCCCGATTGAAATCCACTGTGCCTGTGAAAGCGTACCGTATTCCGGGTTCAAGCGGATAAACTCCACCAGAAAGCGTTCGAGACCAGCAAGGAGAAGATAGATTGAGAACAACATTCCGGCAGCCATAGGGCGTGTTCTAAGCTTCCAGAGAAAGGCAAAGATGACGATGGCCGAAAGAGTTTCGTAGATCGGAGTGGGGTGGACCGGAATGTCAACAGGTACCGGTCGATCCGGAAAAATATGCTCCCACAAAGCAACCAATTGTTCGTTCTCTTCCGCAAGAGTGGAGACTGTGCCATTTGGATATGACATGGCCCAGGGAGCATCGGTTGGAATGCCATAATCTCCATCGCCGGCCAATTGACAACCGATACGACCGATGCCGTAGGCAAGAATCAGTGAAGGCGATGCAGCATCAGCGACCCGAAGAAAACCAAGCTTCTGCTTGCCGACGTAGAGCATGATGCTGACTATTGCAAGAATCAAACCACCGTAAAAGGTTAGTCCGGCAGCAGAGAAGAGTTCACCGGATGGATCCGCAATAAATTGATTCCAGTTCTCAAAAACGCTGAAGAGTTTTGATCCCACAACTCCAGCGACAAGGGCAATCAATGTAATTGTTCCGGCCTTTTCGGGTGGCATTCCTTTGCGACGAAATTCGCGGACAAGCAGAAAATTTCCAACGATGAATGCCAGTCCCATCATCAATCCAAAACTGTATATCTTGATCGGGCCGATCTCGAAGAGTATCGGTATCACTATCTTTCCTTCTTACGGTGTAGACTCTTGGTTTGACATGAAAATCTTCGACAAACATACGGAAGGAGGTCGAAACGAGAGCGGTGGTCTATACGTTCAAATCGGAGAGAGATTATGAACCATCTTGAGACGACACGGAAACAACTTGAAGAATATATCACAGGGTTCAGGTCGGTGATTGTCGGTTTTTCGGCTGGAGTTGATTCATCAGTTGTTGCGATGGCAGCACGCTCGGCGTTTGGGAAGAACGCCTTGGTCGTTACTGCTAATACAGAGACAATAACTTCGGAAGACCTTCTCCTTGCTCGCTCAATTGCTGATGAGTTTGATCTGCATTTCGAGGAAATCACATACAGCGAGTTGGAAATAGATCATTACGCAGAGAATCCTGCAAATCGTTGTTTTTATTGCAAGGATGCTCTCTACAAGCGGCTTGCCGAGCTTGCGTACAAGCGAAACATTGCGGTACTGCTCGATGGAACGAATGCTGACGACAAGGATGATTATCGTCCCGGACGGCAAGCGGCTCTGGAACATGGCGTGCGTTCACCTTTGCTTGAGTTGGGGATTGGAAAGGATACTGTGCGGGCTTTGGCAAAGCTATACGGATTGCCCAATCATGATAAACCATCGGCTCCATGTCTTTCTTCAAGGGTCCCATACCGAACTGAGATTACCCAGGAAATCCTTCGTCAGATTGATGATGCTGAACGAAACCTGCGTTTGCTCGGTTTTGGGGAGTTGCGCGTCAGGCATCATGGAGAGGTTGCCCGTGTTGAGTTGCCACGAGAGAACTTCGACAGGGCATTGGCTCTTGCTGATGAGATAGATCAGGCTGTTCGGAGCGCTGGTTATAGCTATGTCGCGCTTGATCTGCGTGGCTTCCGTTCCGGTTCGTTGAATGAACGACTTACACAGATTGAATTTCCCATGAAGTAGTCGGAAATGAGCAGTGATCATCTACATACGATTCTTACACGTCTGCAGAAAGGAAGTCTTTTCTTGGATGAGGCATATGCGCAGATCAATCAGCTCACACGATTTGTTGAGACTGATACGGCAATGGTAGATACAGATCGGGAGGCCCGTTGTGGAATTCCGGAGGTGGTGTACTGCGAGGCGAAATCGTCAGAGCAGATTATTGAGGTAATAGATGCCCTCTACGATCGGCATGGATTGGCATTTGGTACACGTTGCTCCCCCGAAAAAGCGGAGCATATTTGCCGACAATTTGATAATACAGGGTATCATGAGCTCTCGCGTACAATCCGGGTTGGTGCACCGCAAAAGCCGAGAACTACGGTTGTAGCCGGGGTAATTTCGGCTGGTACGAGTGATCTTCCAGTGGCTGAAGAGGCTGCTCAGACATTGGAAACATTTGGTGCGCCTGTCAGGAGAGTTGTGGATGTTGGGGTAGCCGGCTTACATCGACTTCTGGCACACCAAAGCGTGCTTGCGGAGGCGGGGGTACTGATTGTTGTTGCTGGAATGGAGGGGGCATTGCCAAGCGTTGTTGGCGGTTTGACTCCGCAACCTGTTATTGCCGTTCCAACCAGCGTGGGCTATGGCGCTTCTCTTGCTGGAATTACACCCTTGCTCGCTATGTTGACAAGCTGTGCGTCAGGCATTTCGGTTGTCAATATCGATAACGGTTTTGGCGCTGCGGCCGCAGCGTTACGAATACTGAAGGGTTCAGAGAACGATGGAGTGCCTTGTAATGTTTAGAGATAGCAACGTATCGTATTTGTTGCGACAATTATTATTTTTGTTGAAAATCAAATAGAATATGGTTTATGTAACACGAAGAGCACATTTTTCTGCCTCACACAGGCTCTATAATCCTAACTTCAGCGATGAGCAGAACGAAGCAATTTTTGATAAATGCAACAATCCGAACGGTCACGGACATAACTATGTAGTTGAAGTTACGGTGAAGGGCATTCCTGATCGGCAGACCGGATATGTCATAGACCTGAAAGAGTTAGCTCGGCTCCTGGATCGGGAAGTGATTGATAAGGTGGATCACAAACATCTGAATCTCGATGTCGATTTCCTTCAGGGTATAATTCCGACCGCTGAAAACTTGGCTATAGCATTCTGGGGTCTGCTTCAACCTCATATCTCATCGGGTGAACTCCATAGCATCAAAGTCTATGAGTCGGAGAACAACTTCGTTGAGTATTTGGGTGAACCGGTTTCGCTGATTCGACATGGTCTTCTAAACAATAAAGGGGTTGCCGTATGAATGAACTCTTGTTGGCACAGAACGGAGAGCAGGATAACGATCATGTTATCGATGAGATAACGGAGCCTAACATCAATACTTCACGCCTTGAAGACCTCGTTCGTGAGACGCTAAGCATTGTCGGAGAGGATCCCGGACGAGAAGGGTTGCTTCATACACCCCGTCGTGTTGCAATCGCATGGGAGTTTCTGACACATGGCTACACGATGGATATTGCCGAAGTGTTGAACGGAGCAGTCTTTGAAGAACAGTACGACGAAATGGTTGTTGTAAAAGACATCGATTTCTATAGTCTTTGTGAACATCATTGCCTGCCTTTCTTTGGCAAAGCGCATGTGGCTTATATCCCAAATGGTAAGATTGTCGGGCTCTCAAAGTTGCCCCGTATTGTTGATGTCTTTGCTCGGCGTTTACAGGTACAGGAAAGGATGACACAGCAGATCGCCCGGACGATTCAAGAACATTTACAACCCCAGGGAGTTGCCGTTGTTACCGAAGCGAGCCATATGTGCATGATGATGCGAGGTGTGCAAAAACAGAATAGTGCAACAACAGCCAGTGCAATGTTTGGTGTCTTCAAGGATCAGGTGGAGACACGTAACGAATTCATGACGCTGATAACAGGAGTATTACGTTGAGAGGAGGGAACGATCTGTAGTGTCTGTATTACCTACCAACATTCTTGAGCAGAAGTTCGCTGAATCAGGTTATAAACGTGTTGCCGGTGTTGATGAAGCCGGACGTGGAGCGATTGCCGGACCGGTTGTGGCTGCTGTTGTGGTCCTACCAGGTCATTTTGATGTGGAGGGTGTTCGTGATTCAAAAACTGTTCCTGAAGTAGAGCGAGAGCGACTCTACAGTCAGATAGTTGAATCTACCAAGGCTTGGGGAGTTGGAATAGTCGATAACCGTAGAATCGATAAGATGAGCATCCTTCAGGCGACTTTTCGTGCAATGAAGCAGGCAGTTACCTCTCTGGCGCAGAGGCCTGATTATGTCCTGATTGACGGACGAGATATCCCAAAGCTTGAGATTACATCGGAAGGAGTAATCAAGGGGGATTCAGTCAGCCTTTCGATTGCTGCGGCAAGCATCATTGCCAAGGTGACTCGTGATCGCATTATGCGAAGCAAGCACGAGGAGTTCCCCTACTACGGTTTCAGACAGAACAAGGGATATGGTACCGTCAAGCACCGGGAAGCAGTTCTGGAGTATGGTCCTTGCACTCTGCATCGACTTACATTCCTGGGAAACTTTCTTCAAGAACGTCTTCTACTGTAACTGTACACTACTATTGCATGTTTTCAAATTATTTTCGTGCTTCTTCATGGTTCATTTCGGAACCTTTAATGTGAACATCTGAACCCATTAGATCACGGTTGAAAAACCAGAAACTCACCGAGTCCATTAAGCGTACTTGGCCGACGGCGGTAACATTCGGTCCGATCTGGTGAATCCATACGCTCGTTTTGGT
>JAGWAZ010000114.1:4769-6886 GCA_021296135.1 Chlorobiota bacterium
TTAGCTCGGTAACGCGTCCGATCTCGCTTTCGGTTATCGACTTCAGTTCAGTTTCCAGACGCTGGATATCGGATATGAGGAATTCGGCAAAAGTGCTCTCATCCTGCAAGCCCAACTCAATGCGCAATTGCAGTTGTGTCTCCTGAAGGTTCCGTATCTGTCCTTGGTCGATCTCTATCCCGGCGCTGATTCGAACGTCTTCGATCCGATTCCGTTGTTCTGCTATCAGCCTACTTCTGCTCCTTAAAGACCACATGCTTCTTCATAACCGGATCATACTTCTTGATCTGAAGTCGCTCCGTTGTATTGCGCTTGTTTTTTGTTGTCGTATAGACGTACGGGCTTTCTGTGCTCCGGAGCTTGATAATCTCACGTGCTTGCGCTTTTGCCATGATTTTCTCCCGATTATTTTATAATTTTATGAGATTTTTTCAATATCAGGGATGTTAGAGTTTGACGAACTCTAAATCTATTGAAGCTTTTGATTTTGTGCAACATTTGAATCTTTTGGGTTTGTGATGCATGAGATCTGTTCCGGGCACATATCTGTTGATAATCCGTTCAACAGGCTGTGACCAGATCCGAATTGGCAAGCGTGGTCTGCTTTCGGTTAACCCAGGTTGGTATCTCTATGTAGGGAGTGCCCTTGGTCCAGGTGGTGTTCAAGCTCGCGTGCTTCGACATTTGCGAGGCTCAAAGAAGTTGCATTGGCATATCGACTTTCTTCTTGCCTCCGAAGCACTTCATGTGGAGGAAGTCTGGTGGACACATAGTCATGATCGGTGTGAATGCCAATGGGGAAAGTCACTGAAGATGTTGGGAACCGAGGTGCTAATCTCCCGCTTTGGTGCATCTGATTGCAAATGCCTGGCTCATCTTTTCTATGCGTTTAAATTGCCTTCTCATGATGATCTCTTGGCAACTCTTGAAGGATCATGTCACTGCCGACCAATACAAAGCTTGCATGTAGAGAACATCGAGGCTTCGTGACGGTCTTTGGGGCTAAGGTTCTGACTCGGTATATTCGTACGATGGCCATTTCAAGGGAAGTGGCTGAGAGAAGAAAGCCTTATTAGCACATTTATTAATCAGGTGATTATGATATCAGCAGAAGTAGAAAAGGCGTTAGCAGCACAGATAAATCAAGAGTTCACAGCAGCCTATAACTACCTGGCAATGGCTGCCTGGTTTGATCAAGAGAGTCTTGATGGTTTTGCGCACTGGATGCAGATGCAGAACCAGGAAGAGAATATGCATGGTATGAGACTCTTCCAGTATTTGCTCGATCGAGGAGGCAATCTTGAGCTGGATGGTATTAGCAAGCCACGCACTGAATATAGCTCGGTGATGGACGTTTTTCAATCGGCTCTGGAACAGGAGCGGGAGAACACGAAGTCGATCAACAAGCTTTATGAGCTTGCAGGAAGTTTGAATGACTATGCCACGAAAAGCCACCTGCAATGGTTTCTTGATGAGCAGGTAGAGGAAGAGAAGAGCATTGAAGATGTGGTAGCCCTTCTTGAAAAGATCGGTGATGATGCAAGCGGTCTTCTTTATCTGAATGACAAGATGGGGGAAAGAAGTGCAGAAAAGGAGGAATAACTGTATTGGAAGTTAGAAACGGACCTCCAGCTCGCGCAAGTCCCTGATCTCCCGAAAGAGTTGCCCAGCACGGAACAAGTAACGATCCGCCTCGTTAAAATCGCGGAGCATCATATTTCCCCAAGGGTAGAAGCTATCCAGGGTTTCATTGGCTCCTCCTTCCACCGTGTTGCGATAAACACGGAACAACTCAAAGGTCGGGGTGAGCGGATCGGCTATCTGACCGGGATACTGTTGCCGAACCAGATCGGCCAGGTTAATGGTGCCAGGCGACCAAAGTGGTCGGTTCAGTTGAGAAGCGAGTTCATGCTTAAAGTGAAGACATGCCCTGCGATTCGGGAATACGAACAGCATATCTGATCCGCCTGAGGCGGATGCCTGTAAAACACCTGAGTATTCAATGATCTGTTGGAGAAAGCTACGCATAGCATCAAAGGTCCCACATTCAAGTCTGAAGTGCAACAGGTGGAGGAGCTTTACCACAATATACTTCCCAGGGTGTCTTCCACCCCAGA
>JAGWAZ010000036.1 GCA_021296135.1 Chlorobiota bacterium
ATCATCCCTGCATCCTGATAATCCTTTCATCTTGATAATCCTGATTCAGACGATTTATTCCTCCACAATCGCAACTTCTTCAGCGGTTAAGTTGTATAACGAGTATACCTGTTGGTCAATCTCATCTTCAAGGGTGGATACGTCCGCGTCCGGGTCAGCGCGTTTGGCGTCAAGGATTTGATCGACGATTTTGCTGATAAGTGCCTTCTGCACTGGCTTGATATTGGGAATAGGGATTTGAGACACATACTGGGCAATAAATCTTACAAACCCACCCCGAATCTGTGTGCTTGTCTTTGTGTAAAACCAGAAAACGGCTTTGCTGTTGAGCAAACCGAGAAGCCACATTTCCTTCGTTGGTAAGAGATACAAAGTATTTCCCAAAAAATAACCGTCATCATCAAAGGAAAACTCCGTTCCTTGCACTATATCAGGATAAACAATCTTCGGTTGCTCAAACTCTTGCCAATACGCACATGCCCGCAACTCCCAGAAGTATTTCCCCTGATCGTATCGTTTAATCAGTCGCTCCCGAAAGGGTTCAAAGTGCGCGTGAATTGCAGGATAAGTATTGGCGAAGATCTGCTCCGCTTCTCCCGCAGATTGCCCCGACCACGGATGCGCCCGATTTTCCGACGATTCAATTGTGATCAGGTACTGCTCGGCGAAATTCACCTGCCAACGCTTCACATCGCGCCCACGCAGAAACGGCTTTAATACTTCAGCGGACGATGGGTGTTCCGCAATGAGTGTATCCCGCGTCTCTCTGTCCACGACAAATGCTTCGTTCAAACCTGTTTTGATACCGGAATAAAACCGTCCCTTGACGTATTCGCCCAGCGGTTTGCCGGCGTTGCGGAGTTTCTCCAGCAGATTCAACATAGCGGGAGATGTGAGCCGCCAACCGTCAGCGGTTAAGGCATTTTGCGGCATGGTGAAACTGTTCGTCCGAAAAATCGTCCCGAATTCGTCAATTGACGGGCCTGGCTCCCAATTCAGGGCGCGAAGGTGGTTCCCTTCAGTGTGGGTTTTGGACACTGTGATAATGCTCGGATACGCAATTGACGTGAAAACAGGCGCGTCGCCAAAATCAATGAGTTGAGACACGGTGGACTGACGGGCGAGGAAATCGCGAAGTTTCTTTCCGTAGGCTGACCGGAAATACTTGTTTGAAGAGATATAGGTCAAGACGCCATCGTTCCGTAGCATCTGAAAACCGCGCTCATAGAAATAGACGTAGAGATCGGCTGTGCCGGTGTAACAGGCGTATTGCTTCTTCAGCGTTGGCTTGAGCGTTTTGATTTTCTCTTGGCGAACATACGGCGGATTCCCAATCACCACATCAAACCCCTCCCCAACCCCAAACATCCACTCCGGGTCGAACCAATCCGCACTTGCGCTCTGGTCGTAAAGGTCCCAATGGGCGATTTTTTCCGCATCATCGGCGGGCATGCCGACACTTTTTAATTCCGCTGCCAACTCCTCCCGCAATACTTGGTCCTTTTTCTTGCACTCCAGTTTTTGGCGGCGGGTGGTCGCGTGAAAATATCGCTCGCGGTTGTCGCTCAGTTCGCGCTCTAAATCTCGTGCTTTTGGGCTTGTCAGCATTCGCTCGCCTTCGAGACCGAGTAGCGTGTTCGCCGCGATAAAGCGCGTCTCCAGATTCGGAAGTGGCTTGACCCCCAAGTTCTCGGCTGTCGTGTCCGGTTCCTGCTCGATTGTCAGTGAGATGAAGAAGCGGAGTTTGGCAATCTGGCAGGCGATGGACTGAATGTCTACACCGAAGATGCTGTTTTGGATCAGGTACAACTTCCGCCCGAAGTCTGAATCCCGATACCGCTTGAAAGTTGCGTCGATTTCGAGGAGTTCTTCGCGCCGTGTTTCGTCATCTTTCGTATCGAACGCGGCTTCCGTCCGTTGTATCGCACGTTCCTTTTGCAACTGTTCCCAACGGCTGTTGTCCGGGTCAAGCCGGCGCAGTGCGAGGGCCAGCTTGTGTAGCACACCCATCGGAAATGCACCGGAACCGACCGCCGGATCGAGTATCTTGAGTTCGGAAATCGCCCGCACAATCCCGTCGAGCTCATCGTCATCGAACCAGACGCTGGCGTCGTCGAAAACCTTCGCATAGTCGAGCAGATAATGTAGCCGCTCGTCCCAAAATTTTGCGTCGCCGTCCGTTGGTTGCACCTGTCCTGCCAGCGTCGCCACCAACCCTTCCTCCACCATGTAGTCCACGATAACACGCGGGGTGTAATATGACCCGGTCTGCTTACGGGCAGTCGCGCCGGTTTCGGGGTTGTATGCCGCCAGCAGGTTTTCAAAGACTTTGCCGAGCAGTTCCGGGTCGAGCGCGACCTCCTGCTCGATCGGCGTGTTCTCTTCGACTGTGAATTTGTAGTGGTCGAGCAGGGGAAACAGACCGCGGGCTTCGTCAAAAAAGAGACGGTCGGGAACGCTCGACTTCTTGTAATCGACATCGGAAAAGCAGTCAATACGGTAGCCTCCAGATCCGTTTGCCTCCACGCTGTCCAAGCAATCGAACAAGCCACCGTTGATGAAGGGCGTTTGGGCAAACAGAGCCAGCAGCGTGTCCGGATCGCGCATCTCGTCTTTGTAGCGGTAACATGAGAAATCGCGGTGTTTGGCGTTTGTTCGGGTGCTAAACCGACGCTCGTTTATCTCGGTGTTCAGCGTGGTGAAAAACAGGTTTTGTAGCACGGCGCGGTAATAGGAATCGCCGCTGCCGCGGTCGAAGTTTTTCAACAGGCCCTCGATCTGCTTGTCGTCGAACAGGTCGGCGGCAACCAGCTTTTTCTCTTTGATAAACCAGATGAACAGCAGGCGTGTGATTAACCGGATAACGTGTTCTTGCGGACTTAACGTCCTTTTTTCCTTTGTCGGGAATCTTGCCTGAGACACCGCCCATTCAAACCAGTCGAACAACTTCCGATAAAATTCCTTATTGAGTGCTTCGGTGTCGAGCGTCTCCTTCCACACCTGATGAAGCTCAGGGAAATTCGTGAAGCGGTGCTGACGAGACAGTTCGCTGAGCGACAGGTCGAACAGGATTTCGATGTGCGCCCGGTGGGGTTCGCTGAAATTGATGTCCTTAATCAGCGTCACCTTTTCGAGGACATCGCGGGATTCGTCGCGTTTGTGCAAACGGCGGTCAATAATGGCGAAGGTCAAGGTCGACCCGTGCTGGAAAATGACCAGCGCGGGCATCGCCGTCAGCTTGTTGAGTTCGCGGGTGATGGTGGAGAGTTGGGTGCGGGCGTAATCGCTACGCCGTAGCTTCAGGACGAAAAAGAGGTAGGATTGATAAAGTTGCTGATCGACTTCGCTGTTGCCGAAGTCCATCGTGACCGAACCGTTGCCGGTGATCTCTTCTTCGGTCAGTTGAAACAGGAAATCGATCGATTCCCATTCATCGACCTGCGCCCGCTCCGGGTTCATCTTGCCATTTGGATCGAACGCCCCGACAAAGCCGTCGGCGGTGTTCGGTTCAAGGGCTATCGTTCGTGTGCTCCGGTAGTCGAGTGTGTTGAGCAGGTTTCGGGCGTTTTCGGCGAGGTTGGTATTTCCGAAGCGTTTTAGGGCTTGGGTGATTGCTTCTTTGTGTTGTATATCGTTCATCTTTTATTCTCCGAACGGTGCTTGTGGTTTCTTAATTTAACGGTGTAGGTTGGGTTGAGGGCGGTCAATCGACTGCACCGGCAAGTGAGGCGCATGCCGAGCGCGGTAGTTCCTCTTGCATTTGTTGCGTTTCACTGTCAATGAAGCCCTTGACGTTATTTTTGAACCGAAACCCAACGTGAGAGTCAATGGCTTTTGTGCCACACCGTTCAACCCGACCTACGGGCTTTGCTCCTGCTCGTTATTCATGACTGCGGGTTTGCGATGATCAGCCAAGTGACCAACTCGAAATCGCTGGCGTCTCTGGGGGCTTCGGATTCGAGAGGCAGTTTGAAGTCGCGTGTGCCGCCAATTCCCAGATTTTTGATCTGTGTCCTTGTATGTGCCCTGCTGACGTGGGCGATGACCGCCTGCAACAATTTATCATAACGCGCCATGTCCGCGCCGTTTTGGGTTTCTCGGTCAAACTGGATGCACAGTTTTTGCAACGGTTCGGTCTTTCCGACAGCCGCCGCTTCAAACAGATCTAGCACCTGTCTGGTGTTCGTGCAACCGTAGCGAATGTCGCCGTTATTGCGGATATAGACCGCGTAACAGGGATGAATCGGGCTGGCGGCTTTTCCGCCTTTATCCGTGCTGGCGTTCCGCTGGCGCAGAAAAAAGATGACGCCGGTTTCAGCGGGATTGTTTCTGGTGTCGGTGACCGCATACGCCCCGTCGGGAGTCGCATCCAATTCCGCCCTGTTTCTTTCGAGATACCGCAACAACTGGTCGAAGAAGTAATCGAGCGTAAAATCACTCAGGACGACGCCATCGGACAGTTCATCTAGGTCCAGCATATCTTCGCGCAGTTGCTTCAATTGCTGGTCACGGAAATTTAGCTCCATCTGGGCCTGTTCAGGGGTAAATTCGTTCAACGGGTCGTCGTCGCCGCTTGCCGCCGCGTCCGCGAGTGCCATGCGAGACTCGACACGACTTCGCAAGCGCAAATAGACATCCATGTCTTCGGTCGGCCAGTAGTTAATCATCCGCACCGACAGGTTGTGGCTACCGATGCGGTCAATGCGCCCGAAGCGTTGGATGATACGCACTGGATTCCAGTGGATGTCGTAATTCAACACCGTGTCGCAGTCCTGTAGGTTCTGCCCCTCCGAGATGCAGTCGGTCGCAATCAGCAGATCGATTTCGTCGCGGGTGTCGTCGTCGCGTTTCCGCGCCAGTGGCGCGAAATTGGTCAGGATGGCGTTGAAATTGTTGTCGCCGAATTCGGTTTGTGTCGCGTCGCCGGAGACCAGGCCCATGTTCAGGCCTAGACCGCCCGCCAGCTCCGACAAGTTTCGATAAAGGTACACTGCCGTGTCCTTGAAGGTGGTGAACACCAGTAGCTTGCGGTTGGTTTTGCCGTCCTTGTCGGTCGTCGGGTTTTGTGCCTTGTTCCGAATATGCGTCTTGATCGCTTCGAGCTTGCCGTCCCGTTCCGGCGTGATTGCTTTGACCTTGTCCCGAGCCGCGGTCAAGGTCAGTTTGTCCTTTATGAGCTCGTCCTTCCAGCGGGGGCAATCCAATTCCCGCAGGTGATAAGGGTTGCGCCCCCGATTCACCAGAAACTCTTCATCATCCTCGTCGTCGTCCGGCAGGATGTCGGCTTCCGCTTCCGGCATGTGTCGGTTTTGTTGAAAGCGGTCGATCTTTTCCAGCAATTCGTCAATCTTGCCGATGGTGCGTCCGAGCGTTTCTGCAAGGGAGTACGCCGAACTCTCCAAACGCTTCAGGAAGTTTGTCCGCATCATCCCGATCAGGAAACGCTCGCGGTCCTCCTGATTGAACCGCAGTTCTTGTTTCTCTTGTGCCAACCGCCGCCTTGCCTCCGCGTCGATAACGTAGCTGGACGGCTTATAGATGGACAGGGCGAATTTCTCTATCTGCTCGGACAGATCTTTATAGGAGAGTGTGCCGGTCGAGTCGGTCGGCGGGTGAAAGTTTTCCGGTTTCAGTTGTTTGGGAAACTCGCCGATTCGACTCATTTCGTCGGCGTAGAATTTCTCAATCTGACGCCGGGAACGGGCGATAGAAACGCCGCCCAGCAACTGGAAAAAATCGGCACCCAATGTCGCCAGCAACTTTGACTTGTCTCTTCTGCCGCCGTCGTCCGGGCTCTCCTCCCACGCCTTAAACGCCTTTTGCGCCCGCCTCAGCAAAGCGTCGATATTGCTGATTCCCAAACTTTTCTGGAAGACATCCGTGCGCTTTTCGGTCATCAGGTAAATCTGATTCCGCAAGTCGATGAGCGAGGTGTTCACCGGCGTCGCCGAAAGCATCAGCACCTTCGTTTTGGCACCTTCCTTGATAACCTCCTCCAACAGGCGTGTGTAGCGACTGTGGCGGATCTTGCCGTCGTCGTCTATGCGGGGTTTGGTGTCGTTGCGGAAGTTGTGCGATTCATCGATCACCACTACGTCGAAATTGCGCCAATTGAAACTCTCCAAATCAATGTCCCCGGACTTGCCGCTGTCGCGGGACAGGTCGGTATGGGACAGGAGTGTGTACCCGAAGCGGTCATCGAGGAAAAGATTGTTGCGATGGGCATTATAGGCCGGATACAGTGCCCAGTTTTCGCGCAGTTTTTTGGGACACAACACCAGCACACGCTCGTTTCTCGATTCAAAGAACTTGATAACCGCCAGCGTCGTGTAGGTTTTCCCCAATCCCACGCTGTCGGCGAGGATGCAGCCGTTGTGCCGCAACAGGCGGGCGATGACGCTTTTTACGCCCTCTTTCTGGAAGTCGTACAACGTATTCCAGATTTTGGTGTCGTACAGGTGCGTGTCTGCCAGTTTCTGGTCGCTGTCCCTTCTGGCTTCGATGTCGTCACGGAACAGCTCGTAGAGTGTCTTGTAATAAATGAACTCTGGCGCGTGGTCTTTCCCTAGCCGGTCGAGCGTGGCAAGCACTTCCGCTTTTACATCTTCGACCCGGTCTTCGTCATCCCATATTTCATCAAACCACGCTTTTAGGTCCTGGAGATCTCGATTGCTGTCAACCACCAAATTGAGTTCAATGTTATTGTCCGTCGGACTCAGGCCCAGTCCGCGCACGGTAAAATTGGAGCTGCCGATAATTGCCTTCTCCACGCCGTTAGTGGCGATGTGATACATTTTCCCGTGAAGTAGGTTCGATTCCCGAATCGAGCGAACCTGCACTTTTTCTCTGATCCAATCGGCGCATTCTCTAGCAACCGGCTTCTGCCGAAGTTGCTCACGAAGCTGCAAGCCCTCGTCCACAATCTTGAAGGCTTTCTTCCCGGTGCCATCCGGGTCGAGGCCTTTGATAAAGTTGGGTTCACCGAAAAGAAACCGAAGTCCCTCGATCCCGTTCAGAGACGCTTTCAGGGCGTCAAAAGCGTGAATCGTAAAATAGGCCGACACGATCGAGAGGGCTGAACCTTCTTCGATTTTGGACTTCAGGAAATCGCCAACCGTTCCCCGGTCGCGGTTGTCGCGGATTCCAGACGGAAGCAGTAGGTTGTTACTTGGCATGATTGACTCCTATCGGTTTTCGCTCATCTCAAGAGCGTGTGTAAAGCTGCTGAGAGCGACCCTTCGGCTGAGCATGGAGAGTGCTACCAGCAAGGATAACGCCTGTAGAGAGCAAAACGATACGAAAGAGTCTTGCTACAAGGCTTCCTTGTGGAAAAAAACATGGTGTTTGTGCTGTTCCGGTCGCACGCACCGCCGATAGGTTCGATACAGTCAGCATTGTACTTTTACGATTAGGTGAATGAACAGGTCCTGTCGTGTTTTTTACGACCTTCGCCTCGATCTTTCCCGTAGTTCTGTCCTTTGCGCCGACTACTGCGGCCTTGCCCACGGTTCCACGTCCGGCATTTTGCTTCTTGTTAGAATGCTTGTCGCCCTCTTTGCCGCCGATATAGGTTTCGTCCACTTCGACCGGCCCTGCGAACCTCTTCGGAATAGAAGAAACCGACCCCTCTCCGATACGCTGAAGCATAAACATTCGAACTTCCGCACCGGAGACATGCCTTAACGTCATCGGGCCAGTGAACGGTCTCGAACCACTTTTGGGCAGTGGCTTCGTCAGGGATAAGGTTCGTCAGTTCCAATACCGTAATTCCTTTTCTGTATTTAGGCCTCCTTGTATTTCCGCCAGTAGGATACCATGTCACGCTTCCCCGAGCTCGATCCGTGCCACTATCTTCTCAGCCAAAACCTTAAAATCTTGGTACGCTGCGGTGGCTGCGGTGGCGTGGCCACCGATAGCACCGTCGGCCGTCGTGAGGTAGAAAATGGGCTTGCGCGCTTCCTGCGCCATGGGCACCAGGCTCCGATAGTGCTTAACAGTGGCGAGGGCGTGTTCTTCATCTTGCGCCGGCATCGCCGGGTACGGTCCTTCGTTATCGTCGTGCAGGTTGCGGGCGTATTCTTCCGGTATTCGATTGACCCACTTGTCGTACGCCTTGACGGGGCGATCCAGGCGGACGCCGTACTGTTGCACCACATAGCCGATGGGTTGCATGTCTCCATTCGGCAGTGGAAAGTCAGGTTTCGCCCAGTTGTCTCTTCGTTGCCGCCAGTCTTTCCGCCACAGATTCAGCGTCGGGCCGAGGTTCCGCAGGCCCTGGAGCGAGAACAGATCGGCGCCTAACGGAACGACGATGTGATCGGTGGCAATCAGCGCGGAGCGATTAATCGCACCGAGATTGGGGCCGACATCGGCCAGAATGACCGAGGCCTCCATTTGCGTTGCCCCGGACTGCATCACGGTCGAGAAGGCAGTCAAAATGCGGAAGGGGCGGTACAACTCGCTAGTAGAACCACCCAATGCTTTAGGCCATTCTGATGACAGGGTATCTTCAAATCCGGCCAGGGCCAAGTCTCCCGGTATCAGGTTCAGCGTAGATGTAATTTTCGCGAGCGTCGGGTCTTTGATGTCCCCCACTTTCGCCAGAGGTCGGACGCATTGCAGGATAGTCTGCCCGGATGCGTCATTGCCTTGGTTCCACCGCTTTTCCAACTGCTCTTCATCGAGAAATGCGGCGGTAAGATTCGCCTGCGGATCGAGGTCGCAGGCCAGCACCCGATAACCGATCTCGGAGAGCATCCACGCCAGATGATAGACCAAGGAAGTTTTGCCGACACCGCCCTTGTTATTAAAGAAAGTCAAAACGGGAACAGACATTGTTATATCCTCTCAGAATCGAGCACCGTTTTTATCGTGGCCAGCACATAACTGCTGTTAACCTCAAATTTCGGTTCCGGATGCCCCGCTTTTTTCAGCAGCTTTCTCGCTGTCGATATCCCTACGCCAAAACGCTGAACATAGCCCAGAGTTTTCATAGCTTCCGCCAGATTGGGGTTACGATAATCGGTAAATCTGTCCTCGCCGAAATTCTGGGCGGTTACTGTCCCGAACGCGCCACCGGGACTCAGGACCTCAATGCGGTCATTGAACCAAGTAATACGGACGGGAGCATTGGTTCCTTCATAAGTCCTGTGCATAACCGCATTCCGGGTAATCTGCTGCATCGCTACTATGGGGTAAAGTTCAGTTCGTTGTTCGATGTCGCTTTTTGTGAATTCTACCGCTATGCGATTATGGGCTTTCAGCTTATCGTCCAGACGGCGAAGCAGGTCCGGAACTGCGCCGCCGATTTCCTCGCTGTCAAGAATATCATCCGTTAGCTCGCGGCCGCCAATTTTGAGGAATTGCACATAAGCGCCGGGCAGGAAATCCTGAGGGTTCTTCCCGATAGTGAGGATCCCCGACACAGTCGCCGTAGGTTGGTCGTCGGCAACAACGATCATTTTTGTCGCGGCCAGTCGCTCATTCAGGCTGCGGTCATTCGCAGCCAATATCTCGTCGGAAAATGCTCGGCGCAAGTATTCGTTCTCAAACCGGGTCAGGTTAAGGTCCGGCAAGCCGGCCGTGGGAACCGGCTGGATGTCGAAGGGGGAGTCGCCGTGCCGTCGCTTTTCATTGAGCATCCTTTCATCTTGTGCCGTGGCGGTGCCGCGGCGCGGGCCATTGCGGACATAGATGACACCTTTGCAGCGAACCGGTGGCGAGTCGGAGGGTTGCACCGTGACAACCGCAACCTCCTTGCCTTGCAGGACACGCTTTTCCACCGTCAGCGATGGCGGCGGCACGGTATTGCCGTCGGTTTTCATATCAGCTAACTTTCGGAGCAATTCGTCTGTGACCGATAGATCCCCGATAGTTCTGTCATCCCTCACTCCCACGATAACGAGACCCGGTTTTCTGTGGTCGGGCAGATCGTTGGCAAAGGCGCAGATGGCTTCCCTGATTTTTTCGGCGGTGCTGTTGGACAAAGACTCCTTGAACTCGACGCAGTCGGATTCGCCTTCTTGGATGATCTGTAGCAACTCTTCGTCTGTAAAATCTGGCATCGCGATTCCCATTGATTTTGATTGTATGTTATCAGTGGTATTTATCGAATCCTTTCTTCCCTGGCTAAGAGCGTTCCGACTCTCTGTAAAACCGCATCCACTCTCTCTGTATGCAATTCAGACATCTTCCACTGCCGCAACTTCCTCCTTTGTTCGGGAGCTTTGCCCGTCAGGATGCTATCGACTAGGTGGATGAACGGACGCTGCTTCGCGACGGCGATTTTGGGGATGGGGATGATTTCAATATCAATCTTCAAAATCGATTCCGCTTGAATCACGTTCCGCCTGTTGCTCATAGTCCTCCGCAAGCTTGCGCATTTCGGTTGCAAATCTCGAATAACATTTCTTCTCAAGGGCCTCTGCCTTTTCGCGATTCAGTTGTGCCAATTCTCGCTCTTCTTTCCCAGCAGTGTGGTAGTAGGCTCCTCGTTGCTCGAGAAGCTTCACTATAAATCCGGAGCGCATTGCTCCCGCGTCTCTTGCGTTCAACGCAGACGCGACCTCCTGATGAATCCACAGGCCATCGGGGTCTGGTGGCGCATGTGTCAATACATGGCCGACCTGTGTCTGGGCAGCTTCACTGTGCCCAGTCTCTTTCGTAATCCGCTTCTCCTCCTCCAGCCATTTCCTGAAAGCATCTGAATCAAAGGAGCCATCAGGAAGTTTACCGGGACAGATTCTCCATTTGCTTAGGAGTCTGTAGGTTGGGATCCAGTAGGGATTCCGGTCCAGATTCCTTCTTTGTTCACTCGGTTCGTCGCCGCTTTCGTCCTCGTTCTTTGAAGGAAAAACGAGGGCTACGACCTCAGCGAAGAAGGCGGGGTCCGAGGCTAGACGTTTTTCAAGTGTCACTGGTGATCCTGATCCCTCATCAGGATCGAGCAACGGATCGAGCAACGGATCGAGCAACCAAAGAAAGTTCCATTCAATCTTGAAAAGAGCGTCTGATTCAGCGGTAGGCGATTCCTGCAGGCGCTTTATTACCTCGACGGTCAGATCGTGGTCCAGTCGATTACCCGTGTCGGGCGTCTCCAGCACGGCAAGAAGTGCTCGAATTGCAAGGTCTTCATTAAATCTCTTTTCGTCTTGGATCGTGAGATAGACACAAGAGACAGCTTCGGGAGCCCGCCCGAATTCGATGAATTTCTCGATTGCTAAAGTCAGGTCTTGATCTTGCTCAAACCGATCTACGTCGGCCTTCATCCAATAGAGCCTCTCATTCGCTTCGCCGAGATGGTCCTTTACTCGACTCCGAACGCCCTCATTGAATGGAAGCAGGATCAGGAATGCGCTTTTATGAATGTCATTCCAATCATTCCCGAGAACCTGATCAACCCAAGCCCAATTCAATTTTATAAATCGTTCCCAAACGAACCCGGATACAACTCGATTCTCAGTTTCGTCTTCAGTATTAAGCAGGGACGGAAGAATTTCCACCTCGACCTCTTCACTTTCGATACTACCCAGAGCACGTCCAACTTCATAAGGTGCAGCAACACTCTGAGCGAAAGTCAAAGCAGCACGCACACCTTCTGTGTCAAGAATCGTTTGCACAGCATCCTGACGATCCTTATCACGGCGCTTTCGCTGACCACTGAAGAGGTAACGATATTTCAGATGTGGGGTCTCGGGAGCCAAGGTTTTTGCCACACCCTTAATCTCTCTGACTGTCTCTTCCGGCATTGCCCCCTTAGTATACGAAAATCTCCGGTGTTTGCGTACTAGACTATCCAACCTTTCCCAGATCACCAGGCGCTCAGCCTCAGGCAAAGCTACGACCTCTTCCGAAGCTAAATGTTCCAGAAGATTCTCGCGTGCTCGCTCGGGCAAATCGGGTAGACGATTAATCAACTCCTCGAGTTTCTCAGTGCTTGTCTTTGCGAGTCCAACTGCCAACTCTGTATAAATCGTTATTTGTTTCCAATACTCTGACCTCGGGACACTGTCCTTCCAATCTCTCGGAATGTAGTTCCGCCAAGTCGGTCGACGGCGCTCAATGGTGGAATTGTGATAGCGCGGCAATAGACTTAGAATTAACTCCCAACCTACTTTCGGCTGCTCGCGGAGAACGGTTTCGACAGCCGCCTTCCGCTTCTCGAGTGAGGCGCATGTCTGCACACGCCAAGGTAAAAAGATAGCTACGAGGGAGTTTGACGGGCGGTTTGCCCAGTTTCCTCCAGGAGGATCGATCGAGGCAAGGTCGGATAGAATCACGGCTACCCGAGAAAGGAAATCTGGATGCCATGCAAGTGTTTCCAGTGCCCACAATAGGCCGCTCATGTAGTTTCGCCCTCCCACGCCTCCACTAAAAAGCTCGCGAAACGGAGATCGGTCCAAGTCTTCTAACGCTAACTCGACGGCGTCGAGGAACGCCTCAGGAGCCGCTTCAGCCAGGAGCGGCAACAGCGAATCCAAACTCGCCCGGCGGTCCCAGTTCGCATTTTCCAAAAGTCCTCGGACTGTGAGAATTGCCGTATTTTCGGGTTTGCCATGCGAACACGAGGAAAGTGCTTTCGAGCGACTTCCAACGAGTGCGAGTGTTTCTGCCAGACCTTCACGAAGAAAACAGGAATGTTTCAGTGGTTTATCGTGAATACTTGCCGCTGTCTCTTGGAGCCGATCGAGATCCTCATCCGTTATGCTGTTACCCAACGCGTTCCACCCTTCATCTCGTGGGACAAATCGCCATTTTTCATCGAGTTGAGTTAGGGGAGAGTCACAGCTAAGCGCGTCAGGTCTCAGTGTCTCGATCCACTCCCCATATCCTTTTCCCGACAACCTCTCCAAAGCAGCCCGGTCTGCCGGGTTCTTGCCGTCCCATTTTCCTGCAAGCATGGCTTGCGCAATGAGCCTCGCATTATCCCATTTTGCGTAAGGAGGCAGCAGACCCTGCAAATGCCTGCGTAACGCGGAAATTCGATCACCTCCAATCCTCGCTAGCTCTCGGGAACGGACGTCTGAGTAACCTGTCTCTTTAAGGACCGTCTCTATCTGGGATTGGGACGGACTTCGTAGTTCGATGATTTCATGACTTCCCCCTGCCCCTGCACCGCAAAGCGGAACGACCACCGCATGTCCTTTTTGCGTGGCCCTTGTTCGGAGGTCAGCTCGTTCCTGCGTCTCCAAACCGAGCCGGGGATCGGCTACTAAAACATCTACTAAAACATGTGGTCTCCGCATCGCCACGACCGAACGCCAAGCATCCTCTTCGGAAACGTACAGGCATCGGGAGGCGTAGTTCCGCGCGGTCTCCTCATCAAGTGTCTCGATATAAGCTGAAACGAAGTCGGCGACATCAATCGAGCTTTCTGCAAACAGCTGCAACTTTTGTGATGTGCCTTCGAACAGCTCCTGTAAAGCATTGCAGGCATTGCTGCGCCCCTCAGTGAATAGCCTTGGAGGAAGACGAGGGTCGTCTGATGCGGCCGGTGCGCTGATGATTTCCCAATGCTCCCTTGGAGTAGAAATCCCTCCTAAGCTTTTTGACGATCCTGTCTTTTGTGCCATCCACCGGCCCACAGCTGGAAACTCTCGCAACCAATCGGCGAGTTTAACGCCGTCGATAATTCGGATATCTTTCCAACCCTTATCTTTTTTGCTTTTCCGCCACTTTTCCTGATCCGGCTGACTCCATCCACCGGCACCGGCGTAACGGGGAGTCACGAAAACAAACGAAGCCTCGGCCCGATCGGTTTCGGGGAGAGCGTCCGTCCTTTTGTCGAAGTCTGTATCAGCTTTGGTCTGCGGTTTTGCCCCAGTGCCGATTTCCCAGTACGATCTGCCCTCCGGAACGAACTCAGGAAACGCTGTTTCAGCTTCAACGATCCCATCCCAACCCGATTGATTTACAGCGTCTCCATAGGGAATGCGGAACTCAGAAGCGTTGGAGACAGATTGCTTTACAAGCAAGTAGAGCAACTCTGGAATTACGGCTTGGCTATCTCTGGTATTTGCATATCGTTCAAGCTCGCCGGCCTGAACGATGTGAGTGTGGTCCATATTGCACTCCTATAAAGTTTCCGCCGATATGGAACGGACGGCTTGTTGTAAAAATATCAATGGCGGCGCCGGGTGCGATTCCCACGGAGTGGAAAGGCCTTCGGCTAATAATGAACTAAAATCAAAATACAATGCAGGAGATAGCAATGTCAAGAGCAGGCTCCGAATTGCCGATCTGTGAGGCAGTCCTTACTCTTATACCTTACTTCACATTCCATCGAAATGCAACCGTTGGAATAGGACGTTCATAGAGGTAGAACGTCGGATAATGTTTGTCCAGATTCATTCCTTTGTTTGAAGCAGAGAAAAGAAGAGAGAAGTTCCTGACTGGCTCCCACCCGACACCAGCCTCATAAAACGGATAGAGAAATGATTCCTCATGCTCGGGAACGATGTAGTTGAGATCGAGCAGAGCGTACAGAATAAATCGGCCATAAAAGAACCACTTTCCTTTAGCGTAGAGCGTCCAGGCAGTCACATCCTTTAGGTCTTGGTATTCAGTCATTACCGGCCACTGCATAAACCGACGATCAAACAGCGAGAGTGGATAGAGATGGGGTCCAACTGTATTTCCCCAGTCCTCCGTTTCCTCTGGGTCACGGTAATAGACATCGACATTGCGATAGCCGTGGTTGAACAGGCCTCCGAAATAGCGATATTCCCCTTGACCATGAAGTTGAAACCGCGTATCGTCGATTGCAAAACTCCCACCAGCGAGAAGGGCTGATCTGTTCATAAGAAATCCTGAGCCTCCTCGCAATCCATATTGTGCATAAAGCGCACCACGATTATCTATCGAGTCGACTCTCCCCGACATACCGACTCCATAATCCTGTAGATCGGCTTCACTAAGCAATTGTTGTCGAGGTGATTCAAGTTGATATATTTCCCCTCTGCTATCTATATCAGTAAAGACAAACCAATTGAGCCCAAGGGTTCCTCGCGAATCAAACGGTAGGTTGAAGTCAGACAAAGTAATCGCCTGAAAATCTGCATCGTTGATGTTCAGTCCAAGTCCTGCAAACGCATCGCCTACTTTCCAGTGTCGATAGGCAAGATTATTCCACTCGAATCGAACCATTGCTCCCTGTATATCGGCATTGGCAAAGAACAGGCCTTCATCAATTGTCGTATCCCTGAAATCACCGGCATATATTTTCACGTTCAACGACTCATCGCCAAACTTCAGGGTTGTATCTATTCCAAGTTGGTAGCGAGGCAGAACGATATTGTTCCGTGTGTCTCTGAGACCATACGAGATTCCTCTGTTCTCCATGGTCAAACCTGCAAGAATTGATATTCCAGGAATCGGTTTGAAGAGAGCATCGATATCTATATATGCAGCGCCATGATATTGTGGGTTATCGAGAATCGTGTGCGAGTCAAGAAACCAGTTCAGAACACGGGTCTTGTTTTCAAGAAGAAGGTTACGTGTGGCCTCAGGCTCATCAGCATGAAGATCGGGTCCTCCCGGGGTACCCAGGAAGAAGGCTGTGCGAACATCTATGGTCGGAGTCCAATCAACAACGTTGTTCGTTGAGTCTCGATCATCGTCTGTAGTTCCTTCATCCCTTTCCTGTGCTTTCAGGATCAGCGATGTAGTGAAGAGTAGCCCTACAGCTATGAAGAGAATCGCCTGTAATGTCATCTTAGTCGATGTAAACTTGGTATCGATCCTGCCTCGTATAGTCGGCCATGATGTGATATCCATTCGACAAGAAGTTCGATATATAAGATTGATAAATTGAGAGTGCAAGGTTAGTTGAGTGAACCTCATGTTCAGCAAGCAACGCAGCAGGAATAATCACTTCATTTTCGGCTTCGCGAGTTATCGTATATACCCAGAATTCCCCGTTCTTTTCTGTCCGAGCAATAATTTCAAAACTTGAAAGACCTTCCGGTGCATCGTTGAAGGTTAAACGAATATCCTCTCCTGATTGCACGGTATCGTCAGGTTGTAGAGAAAGAGGTATAAGAAAGGAAGAGGGAGTTTGAAGCTCCTCCTTTAGAAGAATTTCACCATTAAGTGCAATCTGCCACGCGTTCGGTTGACCGGCTGGGGGAAGCTCCGAAAGCTCTTGAACAAATCGAGAGATATGAGTACGATTATCTCTTATTGTATTGACAAGCCGGGTCTCATTAACAGTTACTACATACGGCACCCTATTTCTATTTCTCATCACCAGCTTGGAGCGTTCCCGGATCGTAACGTCTGCCGAATAGTTTGTGTGAGTTGAATCTCTGTTGTGTCTTGTCCTCTCAACAAGCTGCAGACTATAGTCAACCGGCAAACACTCGATAGTCTCGCAATCACCTGGATCGGTCCCGAGCGAACAGGAAAGGAGAATAAATGGGAGAAGAAACAATCCGACGATATTCGTTTTATGGTTCATGGTCTTTGGTATGTGGAGGAGCAAACAGCTGTTTTGTATCTACACATCTATATCGTTTGATTGTTTGGTATGTTGTGGGTTTGATTGCAATAACGGTCTTATACTGCTCTCTTTCAACATAAACTAATACTACGACACATCATTTCACCTCGCAATACCGTTCTGCATTCCACTCCTCTTTCTTACCTTCCTTCCGAACTAATTTTTAAGTCAAACAGTAGTTTCTGCTCATCATCTATGCCAGAATTTGTCCATCTTCACAATCATACTCACTACTCCCTGCTGGACGGCGCATGCTCCGTCGATGGACTGATTGAAGCCGCTGTTGAGAACAAGATGCCGGCTGTCGGTCTTACCGACCACGGCGTCAATTTCGGTTTGCTTGAATTCTATCAGAAGGCTCGGAAGGCTGGTATCAAGCCCATACTCGGATGCGAGGTCTACGTAGCAGATAGTGACAGGTTCGACAAATCTGCACTGAAACAGGAAGGGAACCGACGTCGTCGAAACTACTTCCACCTCATACTTCTTGCAAAGAACTCCCAAGGATATAAAACGCTCAATAAGCTGACCAGCCGTGCCCACACAGAGGGCTTTTACTACAAACCTCGTATTGACCGTACGCTACTCCAGGAGAACCACGAAGGCCTCGTATGTCTTTCAGCATGTGCCGGAGGCGTTGTCTCAGCACACCTGGTCAACAACGATTTTGAGCGGGCACGTGAAGCAGCCATCTGGTATCGCGAACTCTTCGGTGAAGACTTCTATCTTGAGATTCAGAATCATAGTATCCCGGTCGACGGCCCAGTGCTGGAAGGGATGCCCCTTCTCTCTAAAGAGCTTGGCATCCCACTGATTGCAACAAACGATTGTCATTATATCCGCAAGGAACACGCGACTGCCCATAATGCACTGCTTCACATTCGGGATGCATCGAAGACAGGAGTTGCCGTAAACATCGAAGAAGAGTTGCGGTACGGCACCGACAACTTCTATTTCAAGTCGGCCGATGAGATGGTTGAGCTGTTTCGAGAGTATCCGGAGGCTATCGAGCGATCGATCGAGGTTGTGGAAAAATGTAGTCTGGAGATTCCTCAGGAACTCCATATGCCTGAGTTTCCTATCCCGACATCAGCCAAAGCCGACAATCTGGATGACTATCTGCGCGAGCTGACATGGGCTGGACTTGAGAAGCGATATGATACTCTCGATAATCAGATCAAGGAACGAGCCGAATTTGAACTGGACGTAATCACGCGGATAGGGTATGCCAGCTACTTCCTGATTGTTCAAGACTTCATTCGCGCTGCACGCGACCTCGGAGTCCGTGTTGGTCCGGGTCGTGGTTCAGCTGCCGGTAGTATTGTTGCGTACAGTCTGCGCATCACTGATATAGACCCGCTCAAGTATGACCTTCTCTTTGAACGTTTCCTGAACCCCGACCGGGTTTCAATGCCCGATATCGATGTTGACTTTGCTGACGACAAACGGGAAGAAGTTATCGAGTATGTCAAGCAGAAGTATGGCCAGGATGCGGTCTCGCAGATTATTACCTTCTCTACTCTCTCCTCGAGGGCGGTTCTGAAAGATGTTGGAAGAGTGCTCGGCATCCCTCACACTACGATAAACAACATCACAAAACATATCCAGGTCAAGTTCGGCCGTGTGCAGAAGTTGAAAGATGCCTTAGAGAACCCCGAGTTGCGGTGGGTCAAGGAGTCGGCCGACACAACAATCGAGAAGCTCATTGAATACTCCCTTGTTCTCGAAGGTTTTAGCCGTGCCGCATCGACTCACGCTGCCGGAGTTGTGATTGCACCGGGACCGCTCGAAGATTACATTCCACTCTACAAAACTCCCACAACCGGCCTTGCAAGCCAGTACACAATGAAGTATCTGGAAGACGCAGGCCTGCTGAAAATGGACTTCCTCGGCCTGCGCACCCTCTCAATCATCGAAGATACCCTCGAACTCATACGCGGGCGACATGGCATCGACATCGATATTGATGCAGTTCCAATCGATGATACTGCCACCTACAAGATGATCAGCAAGGGTCTGACAACTGCGGTATTCCAGTTCGAGTCCCCCCCTATGCAGAAGTATCTAAAGCAATTGAAGCCGGAACGCCTTGACGACCTGATTGCCATGAATGCCCTCTATCGTCCCGGACCCATGGAGAACATCCCGGACTTTATCGAACGACGCCACGGGAGAAAGGAGATTGAATATCTCCATGAAAAGTTAGAACCGATCCTGGGAACGACATATGGGATCTGTGTATATCAAGAACAGATTATGCAGATTGCCCAGCAACTTGGAAGCTTCACTATTGCCCAGGCTGATACACTCCGTCGCGCTATGGGAAAGAAGCAGATACAATACATGGAGGAGATGAAGGGAGACTACTTCGAAGGATGTAGTACCCAGGGAATCGACAAGAAAACCGCAAGCGAAATCTGGGACATGATGGTAAAGTTCGCAGACTACGGCTTCAACAAATGCCACTCTGCTCCTTACGCTTACATCGCCTATCAGACCGCTTATCTGAAAGCCCGTTACCCAGCGGAGTTTCTTGCGGCAAACATGACACACGAAGCAAACGACCAGAGCAAGGTCGTGAAGCTGATCGATGAGTGTAGTTCATTCAACGTGAAGGTTCTCTCGCCTGAGATCAACCAATCAACTGTCAACTTCTCGGTCGATAAAGAGGGCCAGATCATCTTCGGTATGGCAGCAATCAAAAACGTTGGTCACTCAACGGTTCAAGCTATTCTGGATGAACGACAAAAAGGTGGTCCATTTGTATCGATCTTCGACTTTACAAAGCGGATGGCTGGCAACTCCCTAATGAACAAACGGCTTCTTGAACACCTGGTTCTTGCAGGAGCGTTCGATTCCATTCACCCGAACAGACACCAATGTTTTGAAGCGATAGATTCGGCCATAGGTTATGGTGGAGCATGGGCGGAACAGAAAGCGTCTGGCATGGATTCGCTCTTTGCTCTCGAAGGGGCTGTAGGCGAGGAGGCTATGATACCTGAACCGACACTCCCCGATGTAAACGAATGGAATCGCCTCGAGAAATTGAAGCGAGAGAAGAAAATTCTTGATTTTTATGTATCGGGCCACCCACTTGAAGACTATGCTCTTGAGGCTGAATCCTTTGCCGAAATCAAGTTTGGCGAGTTGCCTGAAGAACTCGACACAACTCGGCCATCGAGAGTTTGTGGAGTAGTCTCATATGTCCGCACAAAACTGGACCGCCGCGAAAACCAATTCGCAATTGTCGGTATTGAGGATTTTACCGGCAAGGCCGAATGTATTTTCTGGAATGATTCCTGGCTTCGAAATGCTTCAATGGTAACCGAAGGCGCGATGGTCTTTGTCACAGGAAGACCTGAGATTGAAGGTGCTGACATGCTTCGGATAGTCTGCGATGACGTAATACCCATGAGCGAAGCCCTGCAGAAGTATACTAAAGGCATAGCTGTTAACGTTGTTCTCGATAACATAGGAAGAGAAGCAGCTGAGCAGACCGTGCAGTTAGTGAAGAGGTTTGAAGGGGACGTTCAATGTATCTTCAGGGCTTACGATAATCAGGGAACCCTAGTTGGTAGGTGGACTGCCCGAAATGCAACCCTATCTCCCTCCCGTGAGTTACTCCGTGAACTCTACACAATTTATGGTCGCCAGAATGTTCTCATCGCTGGTTGACAAACGAAATAGTTTAAACTTTCATGGATATAAGCATTGTATTAAGCGATCGACTCTCCGAGCGGGCATCTCACATTCAACCGGCACAGACTCTTGCTATTGCCGCTCGCGCCAAGCAGATGAAGAAAGAGGGGATAGATGTCGTTTCGTTTTCAACCGGTGAGCCTGATTTTGACACACCTGAACCGATCAGTGAAGTCGGAGTTGAAGCAATACGATCGGGATTTACTCATTACACAGATGCCAAGGGAACTCCCGAATTGCGCAAAGCAGTAGCCAATAAGTTTGTTCGAGAGAACGGACTTCCCTCAACTCCATCAACTGTCCTTGTATCATCTGGTGGGAAGCACTCCCTTTTCAACACAATGATGGCCATTCTGAACCCTGGAGATGAAGTAATTATCCCTGCTCCTTATTGGGTCAGCTATCCAGAGATGGTGAGACTCCTGGGCGGGGTGCCGGTTATTCTTGAGACTTCTGCTGAAGAGCGATACAAGATCACGATTGATCAATTGCTTGCGGCAATCACGCCAAACACAAAAGCCCTTATCATTAACTCCCCCTCAAATCCTACTGGAAGCATGTATACCCCTGATCAATTGCGCGAGATCGGAAAGCTGGTTGCGGATGTAGGCTTTTATGTTATTTCCGATGAACTTTACGAGAAGATCATTCATGTAGATATCAATCATTTCTCCATCGGCTCCATGCCTGAGTTGGCTACCCTGGCTATAACAGTCAACGGAGTATCAAAAGCGTGGGCAATGACCGGTTGGCGGATCGGATTCATGACAGGGCCTGAGGATGTGGTCAAAGCAGCCTCCGCAATCCAGAGTCAGACAACGTCAAACCCTTGTTCAATAAGCCAGAAGGCAGCGCTGGAGGCCATCTTTAACAGTGCGGATGAGGCCACACGATTGCGAGAAGCATTTACCAAACGTCGAGAATTTATGGGTTCACTTCTTGCCGATATACCCGATATCAAATATCCGGCTCCGGATGGGGCATTCTACTACTTCATCGATGCTTCTTCCTATCGCACGGACAGAACTCCGGATAGCATTGCTCTGGCCGAGTACTTGTTGGTGGAACATCATGTTGCGGTTGTGCCGGGAGTAGCCTTTGGTGATGATCGTGGGTTCAGAATCTCCTATGCCTGCTCCGATGATGATATTCGGAAAGGAGTTGAACGAATTGCACAAGGACTGGCAAACTTGCGATAGTCAAGCTGAATAAAGTTTCGTAGAGTTGAGGAGTCGAAGAGTCATGAGTCGAAGAGTCGCGAGTCGAAGAGTCATGAGTCGAAGAGTCGCGACGGGCTGCAATTACCTACCATTGTCCCAGCTCTACATTGACATCGATACCCCGTCGATCGATATCTTTCAGTACCATCCGAAGTGTTGAGAGAGCGCTGTCAAGCTGTAGAGCCAACGATTTGTCGTAGAGTAATCGTGAGAGCGGGCCATGCCCATCGCGAACGTCGCCTGCAATGGAGTCTATACTCACAACAAGTCGATCAATCCGCTGCAGCACATCCTCCGATTCTCGAAGTGTTCTCGATGCATCTTCAGCGACCGTATGTGCTGATTCAATAATCTTTTTGAGATCATCGGCATTGTTGCCGACGAAAGCCTGCAGATCATTTGAGAGTCGTTCAACCGAAGCAAGCGTCTCCGACACACGTCCGCGATTCTCACGAAGCAAAGCATTCAGCTGAATCGAAGAGGCCGCAAACTGATCTGCAGCAGTAGCAATGTTTTGCTGTAACCCTTCATCACCTACGAGAGCTGCCAAGCCTGCAAGAGCAGTAACTGCTCGTCTTAATACAGGACTAAGCTCGGTTACAAGGTCCTGTGCAAGGGCCATCATCGCGCCGATATCGGCTTGATTCTTACCAGGCAGTACGATATCATCCACCATCTCTTTTCCTTCACTTCCCGGGAATAGCTCAACCTTTTTTCCTCCGGTCAATTCCATCACCTGAATTGCAGCCGAAGCATTATTATACAGTTTCACGTCTCGATTCACATGAGCCACAACACGAGCACCATGCTCCAGAACTGCAACCTTCTGAACATTTCCGACCTTTACGCCATAGAGATAGACCGGGGTTCTGGTTGAAATACCTGAAGCATTATCAAATTCGATCACGATCTCCTTACGATCGACGCCAATGCCTTCTCCCCTCCCCCACATAATTCCGGCAATCAACAATCCCAGAGCACAAAGAGAGATCAGCCCAACGCGGATTTCAAATTTTCTTGATGAGTCTGCCATAAACACAACGGTTACTCCCTATCCCTTTCTTCAACCTGTTTCATCTCATAGTTCTCCGCAGATGAATCCAGTTCAGACGAAATATCACCCGGCAGATAATTATAGTGCCAGGGCTCGTTCGGCGCAGAGAGAGGTCCTTCAAACCGGTTACTAACGGCAAAGACCGCCTCCTTTAGCTTCTTCGTCCATCCGGCTCTAATCCCACTTTGTCGGGATGGAAGCAGAGTTTGCCCCGGCAATCATACGTCTCCCTTTCATCACCTTGAAGTCGAAAGCACGTAACTGACCATGCTTGGAAAGTCCCGGAGTAGCCACGGTCGGTACCCGATCTTTATCAAACTCATAGCGTCGCAGAAATGCCCTGAAGCGTTCAACCTCTATCGAGTCGGGCATAACTTTATAGACTGAATCGGAGAACTCTTGCCGGCAGCTATCGATGAACTCACGAGCAGTTCTACCAACAGATCGGAGACTATTCCACTTTTGAATCCGGGTCTCAAGGCTGCGAGTGCCAATGTTTACTTTCAGGTAGTAACCAGAATTTCTTTCCGCAAACTCCTGCTTCACTTTCTCGATCTCAACGAACATACGGGCATATTCATCTGTTTTTTTGTATCCAGTAACCTCTTTTGAAGTCCGGGACCACGCCTTCCCCAACTCATCCGCCCTTCTGAAGTACACATTGGCAGCTAAGATTTTCCGTGAAAAGTCCGGAATTCGATCCAAGGTCTGCTGCACATGTTCTGGCAACTCCTCAACAACGGAATCGAGGTATATCTTAAGAAGTTGATAGCTGAACGTAGCACGATCTGCATAGAGAAGGTTGACTTGGGATGAAGGTCAACAACAAAATGGCCAGAAGTTCGTGAGGTAGAAATGTCATGAATTGAGGTTGCGATCGCAGATCATAACATAAGGGCTTGCCCCTGTCAATCTACTATCGATTAACATAATCTCAAGGACAAGCCCTGTCAATAACGGATTAATTAGAACGGAAGATCATCATCTTCACTTTCGCCTTGAGGCGACGTTCCATCGGACGGACCCGACGCAGGATTTGAACTTGATGGGAGCTCAGTGCGCAGGGAACTTCCACCACCCTCTTCGCTACTACCACCATCAAGGAAAAGAAAATCAGTGCCAACAATTTCTGTTGTATACCTTGTCTGTCCATCCTGCTCCCACTGTCGTGTCTGAATCCTCCCTTCAACGTAGATACGCCTTCCCTTCTTCATGTACTGGGCTATCACCTCACCGGCCTTTGCCCAGAAGACAATGCGGTGCCACTCCGACCGCTCAACAGTCTCTCCTTCCTTGTTGCGATAGCTTTCGTCGGTAACAATCTTGAACGTGCAGACTGCCTGACCGTTTTGGGTGTACCGTAATTCCGGATCATTTGGCTGAATTCTGCCGATGATCATTACTTTGTTCAATGAACGTGCCATTCTTCCTCCTAAATGAATTTGATAAGGGTTAAAAATGATATTTAATGATGACGTGCATGTGCACGAACTTTACGTAATATACAGAAGTTTAAACCAACAGCGTTGATTCTATTTCGATTGTCCCTCTTTTTTTACCATTTTTCTCTCTCTTGACTGGGTACAACGCAAAAATAAGTTGTCTCGTAGGCCAACGAGCCGTATTTTTTGCTGTTTCTTGAACAAGTGTGAGATTCAACCACTAAAATTTGTGTAGTTTGGTAGGGCATTGGCGGAATTTTCAGAACATGCTCGGGAAATTCATGCTACAAAAGAATATCTATTCAATCTAGTATCCACATTAGATCATCGTTTTATGAGTTTAAAAGCCGATCAGTTCAAGTCCAACTGGACCTCTCGCATCATCTTTCTTGTGATAATGTTCGTGGGCGTACTCTTTTTCCAGTTATTCATTATCACTCCGATTTTCCGTAGTACAATCACCAGCTTCTTTGCGCCCGACGATATCAAGGCACAGACCCACGAAAACCCGAGCCTTATTATCGAGAACGAATTCATTCTTGATATGACCTCAGAGAGTCGGAGCGTTGGTGATGAGGTTCATGGGGCGGAGATAACCTATAACAAACCGGGTGGCAGTCTCCTCGGTATGTGGGTCGTTCAGGCTGAGAAGCTTGGAGAAGATCCGATTCTGATTCAGCCGGTCATCACGTTTGGTGTCTTTTCTCTTTTCTTTGGCTTTGTTGTGGCAATCTTCATCACTTCTATGTTTCCTCGCTCATATGGTTACATTGCCCAAAAGATCGAACGGGAGATTAGGCATACCATCGACCGTATCGATGAGCAAACCGGAGACAAAATTTCTCGTGATGAGATCGAGCGTATTACGGCGGCTGATTCAAAGGATGACCTCACTGCAATTGAGAAGGAATTTGGGCCGGTCATTGTTGATGAGATCACGGAAGTCCGAGCAGCAAACGAGTGGAAACAATCACGTTTTCTTGTGTTCAAAGGCCTACGTCTCTATATGACCCGTCACTTTGCAGAGAAGTACTCCAACAATGTTCAGGGCTTCGCCTATGCAGGTGCTGCTATCCTAATCGTTGTTATCGGTATTCGTGGTCTGAAGTTTATTCCACCAACTCAGCCATCGGTTCTTCTTGCAGCCATCACGCTGGAGTTCACAATGCTCATGCTCCTTGCCATCACTCTCTTCTACACTGAAGAAGAGCAGCGCATAGACAAACTGATTCGTGATCTCGAGGAGAGCTCTGAAGGTCAGAAGTTCGAGCTTATCAACCTTGTCCGCACTTCACAGCAACAGCAGCGCGATCTTGCGTCGATGGTTGACTACATTCAGCGCCAGACTGTGGATCTGAAGCGGATGGCTGATGCGTTAACAGGAGCAAACAAAGAGTATATCGTGCAGGTTGCACAACGTGCAGTTGCCGAATACATTACAAAGGAACGAAGCGAGGAGATTACCGAGAAGGTTATTCGTGAGCGGATCGAGACGGCTTTGAAACAGATCTTCAGTGAAGACAGATCGCTTGAAGAATCATCGAATGAGAGCAAAGTCTGACCTTTAGAACAACCATTGTATTGAACAGATGCCTGAGAATCAAGTGGTTCTTAGGCATCTGTCTTTCACGGATTTCGATCCTTCTCACTCTCTTGGTTCCCTTCTCCTTTCAATCCAGTGAGTGAACCACTCCACTCCCTCGGATACCGTCTCAACAGTGACAACTTCGCTATCGAGTTTATTCCTGAACCATGTATACTGCCGTTTGGCGTATCTTCGAGTAGATTGCTGAACAGCCGGAATCACTTCGCTTGAATCTATCTTCCCTCCAAACATTTCGATGACCTCTTTGTACCCAACGGTTCTGAGTCCCGGAGCGTTTGCAGAATAACCGGCCCCAATAAGGGCTTTTGTTTCATCAACTAATCCTTCATCAAACATCTCGATAACACGTTTATTGATACGGTGATAAAGCTGCTTTCGTTCCGGTAGCATCAGGCAATAGGAAGGGGAAAGATTGCTGGAGTATCGATCCCGATCATAAAACGTGCTGTAGCAAACCCCTGTCTGATGCCAGCACGTCAATGCTCGTAGAGTCTTCACGCGACTCTCCTTTGGAAAAAGCCTCGCTGCCTCAGGATCAACTCTCAAAAGCTCGTTGAAGAGACTCTCGTATCCTTCAGTCGCCAATCGTTTCTCAAGTTCTGCATAGATTTTGCTGTCGGCAGCCGGCGCCGACAATCCCTTAAACAAGGCATGTACGTAGAAACCGGTTCCACCTACCACTAACGGAATATTGCCACGAGAAATTATCGACTCGATTGCCTGTGAAGCATTGCGAGCAAACTGGCCGGCAGAATATCGATGGTCAGGGGCGTGAATGTCGATCAAATGATGAGGAATACGCTCGCGGATCTCTTTCGAAGGCTTTGCCGTACCAATATCCATGCCGACATAGATCTGGCGCGAATCTGCAGAGATCACCTCTATCTGTGAATAACGATCGGCAAGTAACGTGGCAAGCTTTGTCTTCCCTGAGGCCGTCGGGCCAACGATACCAGGAACAAAGAGCGTTCTCTCCCGGGACTTCGCCTCAACCTCCATCAAGCCACCCTCGTATCATCTCGCTGTCTCATCCCATCCCCTCTTTCCAATCAGAGGAACAAATCGGAATTCTCCATGCTCGGTAACGTCGAACTCATCATCTGAAAGCCTTCTCACAACAAAGAGTTGTTGTCGTTTCTTTTCACCGACCGGAATCACCAATTGCCCTCCGACAGAGAGTTGATCCATCAATGATGACGATATCTTTGGAGCACCAGCAGTGACAATAACTCCGTCATATGGTGCAAACTCGTTCCAGCCCACTGAACCATCTCCAAGACGAGTGGCAATCTTGAATCCGTGCTCCTCAAACCGATTTCTTGCTGTTTCCAACAGTTCCGGCATTCGTTCAATTGACCAGACTTGTGCCCCAAGTAGAGAGAGAAGAGCGGCCTGATAGCCACTCCCAGTTCCAACTTCAAGGACCTTCATTCCTTCAAAGGGGTTTAAAAGTTGGGTCATTCTTGCAACCGTATAGGGTTGAGAGATCGTCTGTCCGCAGGCTATTGGCAGAGCCTCGTTATCATAGGCTCGTGTCTTGAATCCTTCCGGAACAAACCATTCTCGTCGAAGGCTGGCTATTGCCTTCAGGACCATTTCGTTATCAATTCCCTTGAGTCGAAGTTCTTCTGCAAGATGCTGCGAAGATAATCCGTTGCACGTTCGATGTCTTGCTTGCATCGGCTTTCCCATTGATGTAACTGGTCACCCCCTCAACTCTGTCGTTTAATTCCCCGAAAGAGAGAACCGATCCGCTTCCACAAAGGTTGCTCTGCTTTCTCCCTATCCCTTGTCAAGGTACGACGCAGTAAGCTCTTCAGTTCATCAGCAGACTTGTTATAGTAGAGATTCCCTTCCATGGCATAACTTATATACCCCGTCTCCTCACTGACAATCACCACAAATACATCGGCATGTTCACTGATACCAAGCCCCGCACGGTGGCGTGTACCAAGCTGTTTATCAGGAGTCTTCATGACCGAACTGAACGGGAGAATAACACGGGCTGATTCAATTCGTTCACCTTCAACAATAACAGCTCCGTCATGTAATGGAGATTTGGGATTAAAGATCGTCAGGAGCATCTCTTTGGTGAGAGCAGCCCCAATTGAAACTCCGGTATCTACGGTAAAGGTAATATCAGTTGCGCAGGAAACAACAATGAGACCTCCAAAACGGTGCTTTGATAACTCCTTGGCGGCTCCGACGATCTCGGAAACGACATGCTCAATATCGTATTCACGTATTGAAGTCGCCAGACCTTGGCGTCCAAGGATAAGAAGTATGCGACGAAGCTCAGGTTGGAAAAGAATGATAAGTGCAATAACCCAGATAGCACTGACAGTTTGAAGCATCCAACTCAAAAGCTTCATCTCCAGGAATTGGCTGAGAATACCCGCCCCGATAATCAGGATAAGGCCGACAAAGATCTGGGCTGCAATTGTCCCCCTCATCGCCACATAAAGACGATAGAGGACAAAAGCAACAATACCGATGTCTATCAGGTCAACAACCCGTATAACAAGGAAATCAATGCGAAAGAGTTCCAACGTGGTACCACCCAGAGTTAAGCCTCAGTTCAATTGTATAGATCATATTTCAACGTCAACTGAGTAAAGAGCTTCAAGCTACAGCCCACCCGATACCCCATGTTCCTCATAGGCCCGGATGATCTCCTTCACAAGTTTGTGTCGAACAACGTCCGACTTCTCAAAATGGATGAACTCAATCCCTTCAATTCCTTGTAGAATTGACGTTGCCTGAATCAATCCACTCTCAACATTTTTCGGGAGATCCGTCTGGGTAAGATCACCGGTGATGATAGCTCTGCTATTGACCCCCAGACGAGTGAGGAACATTTTCATCTGCAACGTGGTTGTATTCTGGGCTTCGTCAAGAATAACAAAAGCATTGTTCAGGGTTCGACCACGCATGAATGCAAGAGGGACAACTTCGATTGAACGACGCTCCCCCATCGACTTCAGCTTTTCAGGCGGGATCATGTCATCAAGAGCATCATATAACGGACGGAGATAGGGATCGACCTTCTCCTGAAGATCACCTGGCAGGAACCCAAGACTCTCTCCTGCTTCAACAGCCGGCCGTGTAAGAATGATTTTTGTCACTTCCCTGTTTCGGTAGGCATTCACAGCCATCGCTACAGCCAGGTATGTCTTGCCTGTTCCAGCCGGGCCAATTGCGAAGACAATATCGTTCTCGCGAACCTTCTGTGTATACTCAAGCTGTCGTGGGCCTTTAGCCTTTATCACACTCTTGTGAGCAAAGAAAATGACATCCTCAAGTTCCCCCCCTTTCAGTTGTGTACCGAGTGAAGATCTGCCACCTGCCACAACATCGATTATAGTTTCAACATCTGTCTGCATCAATGCACCGTTACGTCTGACCATGTAGATCATTTCGTTGATCACACGGCTTAACAGCTCCACATCAGCTTGCCCTCCATGGATAACGACAGAATCTCCTCTGACAATCGGGACAGCGTCGAATCGGGATTCAAGTATTGTGAGATTAGCATCGTTGAAGCCGAGAAAAGCTAATTGATCGACACCTGTGAGCGAGATTATTTGTTCAGTGCTACCCATTCGCCCGAAAATAGCAAATGTTCAAATCGTTGAAAGTTGAATCAAGTCAAAAAGTCTGTCAAAAGAAAAAACTCTCCGCAGAAAAACATCTGCGGAGAGTTTCATAGGAATTTCACGTTTCCCTGATCTGTCCATAGAAAGCATCAGTTGCCACTTGCAGCATCATCGGTCTCAACCTGACGTGTACGACGAGCGGCTGCGGCACGACGAGCAGCTTCACGCTTCTGACGGTAGTAGAGACGCTCGGCTTTCAACTCTTCATCAGATTTTGGTCCTGGAGGAGGAATGCGAAGTACTTGTCCAGGGAAGATCAAATCAGGATTTCGAATCTGATCGGTGTTTTCCTGCCAGATCTTTGGCCACATAAAGGCGTCGCTATAGATATCATCCTTTGCAGCTATGTTCCAGAGACAGTCACGATCTTTCTGCCATGTACCGACAGTATAGGTGTCTCCGCGATAGTTCTGAGCGCGGTCGTACAGTGTCTTGATGTTGCGTGCAAGCCCGACCATCTTGTCGTAGAATTCGGGCAGGGCTACAATTTTGTTCTTGCGCAGCTCGTTCAGATCGGCCCAGAGTTTATCAATCTCGCTGATCCGTTTGGAAAGTTGTTCGTCACTCATCTGCTGCATTTCACGGACTCGTGCCTCAATGCGGCCTAACTGCTCGCGGAATGCGTTCACATCCTGCTCGGTCGCTCCGATTAAGTCATAAATCGCCTTATTACAGGCGGCCAGCTCGTTTGTCAACGCAGTAAGCTTTGCATTTTCGCTATTGACCTGCGTTACCAGCGCATCGTATTGAGACTGAAGGTTAGCGACACGATTGCGGAATTCCCCGATACGAATTTCTGCCTCATCCTTCTTGAGCAGACTGTCCGGCTTGTTTGGATCGACCATCACCTGAGCGAAGGCCGGAATCGCTAGAAAACCACATGCTAGTACTGCCAGCAAAGTTCTCATGGTGTTATATCTCCTGAATGATTGTTATTGCAGTTTAAAATTTGAAGTCAGTCCGATACTGTCAATCTTCCGGGAACAGACCTGCAGGCCAGGCATTTGGCCACTGTGCGAGCTTGCTCTGGACAAACTGCTTGCGTGAATTACAGTTATCCACCTCTCTTTGGTGCGCACTGACTTCGTTCTTCAGTCGATTCAACTCGTTCTTCTTTGCCTCGATGTCCTGCTTCAACTGCGCCTCCTGAGTGCGTAGCTGACGCAGTGTTGCTAACTGCTCTGTGGTAATCTTCGACGAGCAGCTCGCCAGGAATGATAACCCTGCAACCGTAAGGGCCAGCATTCCAATTCTAATTTTTGCGTTCATACGTGCAACCTCCTGTTTAGGGTTCTAATGACTGTGAAACTGGGAAAGTTGTGTCTTTATTTATTTCAACGAACCTATCGTTCAAAGAACTCCAGACGGCAAAGAAGCCGTGCGAGTTCGTTGAAAACCCTCTTAAAGTAACTATTATGCCGGGAAAGACAATACCTGCTTAGAATACCAAGCGAAAATATTTCTCCAGACATCAGGAGAACGAGTTCACGGATAAAAGTGTTAGCAACAGGTATTTGGGCCAATCAAGGAGTCTCTATTCATACCGTAGAGCATCAATCGGGTCAAGGCGAGCGGCCTGCCAGGCAGGATAGGCGCCAAATCCAACGCCGATTAAAAGACAGATACCGGATGAAATCAGGATGCTTGACCAGGGAAAGGCAGGTGTAACATTCAGTAGTAGACCAAGCAGAAGACCAACAAGGCCTCCTGTTACAATCCCGATAAGGGCACCAAACTGGCAAATAGTTATCGCCTCGATGATAAATTGGGAAATGATATCGCTCCGTTTGGCTCCGACCGCCTTGCGAATCCCTATTTCCTTAGTCCGCTCTTTCACAGAGACAAGCATGATGTTCATGATGCCAACACCGGCAGCTATCAAGGCGATAATCCCGCAGAACAATCCAAAGAAGGTGAGATATTTCGTAAAACCACTTACTGTCTCTACAACCTCGGATTGCGAGATTACTTCAAAATCATTCTTCTGATTGGCCTGAAGCCGTCGGATTGCCCGCATATCTGCAACTGCTTCGCCCATCGTTTCGTCCAGAAGCTGGCTACTCCGCGCACGTACAACAATATCGACAGATGATCGCCACTCATCGAAAAAGTATTTGGGAGCGCTCGAGATTGGCACGATGACGAGATTGTCCTGACTCTGTCCCAAAATCGCCCCCTTTGAGCCAAGAATCCCAACAACGACATAACGATGTCCATCAATCTTAACTGTGGAGCCAAGATCTTTCTCTTCTATACCGAGACTGCCAGCAACGTCGGCTCCCAACACAACGACATCCCTTCCAAGCCGCACTTCTTCAGGATCGAGCGCTCTTCCGGAGTTGACTCTGTAGCCAACCAGCAAAGTAAAGGATTCGTCTGCTCCGTACAGGACGATATTCGGGTCGGTCGCCTCATCACCGAACTTGACGACTTTCCCGGGGGTCTCTATAAAAACACCGATTCGCTCAGCCATTGTCAGACGTTCCTTGAACTTCAAAGCCTGCCTCACCGTAATATTGGATCGTGCTGATCTGCGTGAGCCATGTCCCACTTTAATGGCCGGGTTTTTCTGAACTACAAAATCATTGCTTCCCAACGCAACAAGTTGCTCGTTTACAGTATTGTCAAGAGCTCCAACAGCCGCAGCAACGCCCACAATAGCGAATACGCCGATTGCCATCGAAAGAAGGGTCAAGCCGGCCCGCAACTTATTACTGCGTAGCGAGTTGAACGCCATCCGTATCGACTCAGACCAGTTCATGAGGTTGGTTGATAGTTCTATAGAGTTGCATAGTTGATTGGTTACTAAATCGGATCCATGACTTCTGATTTCTAACTTCCTACTTCTAACTTCCTATTCTGCTCGTAATGCTTCAACCGGATCAAGTCTTGAAGCACGAAACGCCGGTATAATACCGGCCATTACTCCGACAACCACTGCAACAACAACAGCAATAAGAATCTGTGTTGCCGGGATTGTTGATGAAAGAAACGAAAGGTTCACGGTAGTATCCGCTTCTGCAAGACCAACAAGGCTGAGCAAACTGATCAGGCCACTCACAACCTGATCCTTAAAGCCAGCTATCAAGGAGGTCAGGACCAGACCAATCATCGCACCAAACAGGCAGAGAAGAATAGACTCAACCAGAAATTGGAGAAGGATGCGACTTCGGGTTGCACCAACAGCCTTCCTAAGACCGATCTCCTTTGTCCGTTCGGCAACAGATACAAACATGATATTCATGATACCGATCGAGCCAACAAGGAATGCAAGACCTGTCATGAAGAGACCGATTCCCCAGACGACACCTCTGGTGATGTCGATAAACTGACTGAACATTTCCTGAGAATTGACACCAAAGTTATCATCGTCTTCCGGAGCAAGAGAACGAACAGCTCGCATAACGCCGATAGCCTCATACTTCATATTTTCCAATTCTTCAGGACTCTTCGCTTTTACATTGATAGTCACGCCCGGACGTGGCCCGTAGATGTTGAAAAACCGTTTGATCGGAATCAACGACATGTTGTCTATGAAATCGACCAACATCGTTCCCCTCTTGGGCATAACGCCGATCACAGTAAAAGGCTGCCCTTTAATACGGATCGTGCGTCCAAGGGCATCCCCTTTTGGAAAAAGATTCTCATGTACATTATGTCCAAGAACAACAACGTTAGTGCCAAGATCATTTTCAGCTTCGGTGAAAAATCTCCCTTCAGCCATCACGCCGGAATACATATCTCTGTATTCTGATGTTGTCCCGTAAACCATCGTTCCCTGGAGTTGAAGATCACCATAACGAACATCTGAGGAGAATCTATCGGCGGTCGGAACTACGTACTCAGCACCAAGCATTCGCTCCTTAAAACGATCATACTGCAGCATATCAATCTTCGGTCGGTTCCGCTGCGACATCCAGTCAGTTTGACCACTCCAGTCATACTTATCGATATAGAGAATATCATCACCGAAGAAAGCAAACGATTGAGTGAAGGCCTGGTCAAGTCCGTTCAATACCCATCCCATCAACAGCACAAAAAAAATGCCAATGACAACGCCGAGCGTAGTTAGCGTTGCACGCATTTTATTAGCAGCCAGTGCCCTGAATGCCGGTCGGATGTTTTCTCTGAGTTGAACCATCGGGCTGCTTTATCTTTCCTGAACCGCAAATCTTGAAACCTGTCGATTCGGATTAACAACATCTTCCTCTACCTCTCCATCCCGAAGCCGAATAATCCGTGCAGCATGGGTTGCGATATCTTCTTCGTGTGTTACGATAATGATGGTGTTCCCTTCTTCCCATAGCGACTCGAAGAGTCCTATAATTTCATTGCCCGTCTTGGTATCGAGATTGCCAGTCGGTTCATCAGCGAGAATAATTGACGGTTTTGTAACAAGAGCACGAGCAATTGCGACGCGCTGACGTTGCCCGCCTGAGAGTTCATTCGGTTTATGGGTTATCCGATCAGCCATGCTCACATCGGTCAAAGCTTCAATAGCGCGGTCTTCGCGTTTCCTTCTGCTTTCTCCGGAATAAATAAGAGGCAGCTCAACATTCTGAAGAGCAGTGCTTCTTGGCAGGAGATTAAAGGTTTGAAAAACAAATCCGATTTTGCGATTTCTGATCCCGGCAAGTTCACGGTCGTTCATTCGGGAGACCTTTTCACCCTCAAACGAATATGATCCATGGGTCGGCGTGTCGAGACATCCTATAATATTCATCAACGTTGACTTCCCGGAACCCGAGGGGCCCATGATCGCAACATATTCGTTTTGACTGAGAGATAGAGAGACCTCACGTAATGCATAGATCGTCTCCTCTCCCATTCTGTAGAGTCGGGTAATTCCCTTCAGATCAAGAATTGATCCTTCAGACTCGGCCAAGCGATGTTCATCGTTATAGGGCATCCTCAGTCCTGCTCGTCGTCTGTTAACTCTATTTCATTCTTGATCTTGATCTGCATTCCATCCTCCAACTCCTTACTGATAGCCTTGTAGCTTCCGCTCACCACAATATCTCTTTCTGCCAGACCACTGGTGATCTCTATGTATTGATCATCTCTCAAACCGGTTGTAATCTCTTGCTGCAAAACACTATCCCCATCTACAAGGAAGAGAACCGTTTTTGGTTTCAGAGCGCTCTTCTCCCGCTCAAGTCGAAGATCTTGCACCTCCTCATCTTTAACTTCTTCATCCAACTTCTCTTCTCGTATCGTCACTGCCTGGATCGGTACAGAGATAACATTTGTCTTGCTCTGGGTAGTGATAATGCCCGTTGCACTCATGCCTGGTCGGAAGCGAGTATCGGGATCGAGGAAACGTAACCTTACTTCAAAATTGATCAATTGATCCTGCGTTCCCATTCCCGACTGTTTCGGTGAGTTGGCTATCCGGCTGACCAGGGCACGAAAGGTTTCGTTTGGCAGAGCATCGACTTCTACCTCAGCCTCATCTCCGATATCGATGCCAACGACATCAGTCTCAACAACATCTACAACGGCCTCGATCACTGACAGATCGGCAATGGTCATTATCTCAGTACCCGTCATTTGGATAGCGCCAACAACCTTTTCACCTTCCTTCACGTTCAATCGAGTGACAACACCGGAAATGGGAGCGATAATCGTCGTCTTCTTTACTGATTCCTGGACCTGTCGATAATTGGCCTGAGATTGTCTTACTTGATACTCAGCCGCTTCCAACTGAGCTTCGTTAATCTTCACCTGCAACTCTGCGGTCTCTATTTCCTGATCGGTGATGAGTTTCTTCTCATGCAATTTCTTCAGTCGCTCGTATTCGCTTTGCGCTTTCAACAGACTTGCACTGGCAGAGGAGACCTGCGATTTTGCCGAGAGTATCTGAGCGTTCACCTGTTCCCTCTGGGCAACGATTGACTCAGGATTGATGCGCACCAGGACTTTCCCCTTGCTGACCCGATCTCCTTCTTCCACTGCAAGGTAGACGATCTCACCACTCACTTCTGAAGAGATTACAATCTGTGTTTCCGGCTCAACGACTCCGGGAGCAATCACTGTCTCCGTAATCGTTCTAAGACTTGCCTCTGCTACTTCAACAGGGAAACCTTCTTCCTCTCCTCCTCCAAGAGCCATTATCAACCCAACAATGACCACAAGCCCAAGAAGAATCAACATCAGGATCAAACCGCTACGTCTCTTCCGTTTTGCAGGTCTGGATCGTTCTTTTGTTGCCATGAAAGCATCAATAGTTAAAATGTGCAATTCAACGATATAATAGTGTCAGCAAAACGTGAGTGTTACTGACCAGAGAGATATTCTATTTCATACAGGGCCATGCGATAGTTAAAGAGCGTATCGATCTGGTTTATTCTTGCCTTGAAAAACTGGGTGTTGGCGGTCAGATAGTCCGAATAATTTTCCAGGCCTACCTTGAATCTCTCATCACTTACCAACCGACTCTGTCGTGCCGACTTAACGACTTTTTCGGCCGCGCTAAGTGCTCGCTCAGCACCCTCGAGTCGAGCAAAAGCCTGTTGAAGTTCTGAACGGGCTTGCAATTCAAGACGACGAAGCTCAATCTGGGCATTGGCATACTCGTTCTCGGCAAGTTGAACGCGTTCATCAGTCCTGAAACCTTCAAAGAGTGGATACTGCAGATTCAGGCTAAGCGTTCCATCCGAACTATTGATCCCGCCTGATCTGTTCCATCCCCAGCCAAGTGTTGCTGAAACTGTTGGATAGTATCCTGCTTTAGCAGCCTTAAGGCTGGCTTCGGCAGCTTCAACAGTAGCTCTGGAAGCCACGATATCGCTCCTGCTTTGCAATTGTCTTTCAAAAAGGTCCTCAAAAGAACCGAGAGCTATCTTTCGACGCACCATTTCGGTTGAATCTATTGTTTCCAACAGGCCGTCAGGAGATACTTCAAAGACATGGACTGGATCGACGTTCATCAGATTGCTCAAAGAGGTTCGTGCTACCAGATAGTCAGTTCGAGCCTGCTCTAACATAAGCTCGGCATTAGCCACTTCGACCTCTTGAGCATATTGTGTCGCGATTACCGCAACCGCTCCCTCTACAAGACCTTCAATTCTCAGAAGCTGCTCCTGTGCGGTCTGTAACTCGACTTCGCGGAGATCGACTATCTGTCTGGCACGCAAGGCGTTCAGGAACCTGTGTCGTACCTGCCATACGACCTGTCGTTTTGCAAAGGTTACCCCCAACTCAGCAGCAGCATAACTATATTGAGCAGCATTATACGTAGCAGTTCTTCCAAAGCCGTCAAAGAGAAGTATTGAAGCGTTAGCTCCTGCACGGTAGAAATCATCAGGTCGATTTGCTTCTATAGGCGTCCCTTCAATAACAACACTCCCCTGCGCAATGTATCGTGTATAGCCACCAGAAAGATTAATTGTCGGAAGAAACGTGCCGAAAGCGGATGTCACACGAGCTTCAGAAGAGCTTACGGAAAGAACGGCTTGTGTAATGCTTGTGTTACGCTCAAGTGCAAGTTCCACAGCATCATGAATCTTTAGTACCACCGGGGGTTTAACATCAGTTCTCTGCGCAAAGCCTTCCGGCGCTATTATGAAGAAGAGAACCAAAGCAGATATGGAAGCATGGATCAATTTCATGGTTGAAGCACTACGGTAGTCATTGATTCAGGTTACAGTTTTCAAATCAAAAGTCTGAAGCCTATGAGTCTTTCAGCTCAACTCATGACTCTCAACTCTTCGACTCTCAACTTACTATGTACAAAAAGACCCGAAGGATATCACTCATTCGGGTCTCTTGATCAAACTCTATATTCAGTATACGGAATAATCAGTACTGACTCAAGGCAAACGCTTTTTCAAAGATTTGGTCAGCATTAATAAGGATGGCCTTCTCAAGTACTGGCGAGAATCCAATCGGTGTGTTCTTGCTGCCAATACGCATCACAGGGGCATCAAGCCATTGGAAACATTCTTCGGTGATAATTGATGCAACTTCACCGCCGATGCCACCAAGCAGATGATCTTCGTGGGCGACAAGAACACGATTGGTCTTTTTAGCAGCTTCACAAATAGCCTCTTCGTCAATCGGTTTGATCGATCTCAAATCGAGTACCGCTGCATCCAACCCCTTCTGCTCTGCAAGTCGTTTGGCAGCTTGCAACGCAAAGTGTGTGGCATTGCCATACGTAATAATTGTCATATCGTTTCCTTCACGACGATACCTGGCCTTGCCAAACGGTATTTCATACTCCCCTGGGACGTTGATCTTTGCCCACGGATGATTATAGAGAAACTTTGGCTCAAGGAACATTGCCATACCACGCGATCGGATACAGGTTCGCAACAGGCCTGCGGCATCGTCTGCAAATGACGGATAAACGATTCGCATTCCAGGAAGGGTCTGCAGCGTTGCCTCGATTGTCTGTGAGTGATAGAGGCCACCAGTGATATAGCCTCCGGAAGCGAGGCGGATCGTCACATTTGGCGAGAACTGGCCTTTTGTCCGCCAATACTCGTGTCCCATCTCAACGGTCTGCTCCATCGCAGGCCAGAAGTAGTCGGCAAACTCCGCCCCCTCAATCACAACACGAATCTTTTCATCGAACCGGCTCATTCCGTTGGCCGATCCAACAATATAGTCTTCAGCAATCGGTGAGTTATGAACACGATCCCATCCGAACTCCGGCTGCATCCCCTTGGAGACATTGAATATGCCGCCCTTCTCTTTGGTCGCCATATCCTGTCCCCACATGAACGTGTCAGGATTCGCCCTGAACTCCTCCTTCAACGTTGTGTTGATTGCCTGGAGCATGGACATCACCTCACCCTCGTTTGAGGGATTCTCAATCGCCTGATATGGTTCAGCTATCAGGTAATCGGTATAGCTCTCGGGCAATGGATCAGGCATTGCTTCAGCCTGATCGGCAGCATTCAGCATCTCTTCGCGATTCTTCTCCTCAATAGCCTTCAGATCCTCATCCGTGGCAATCTTCTCACTGATTAACAGAGCACGCAACTTCTCGACCGGGTCCTCAGCCTTAACCGCTTCAAGCTCTTCTTCCGAACGATAGAGTTCGTGGCGATCGGAGTTTGAGTGAGATCCGATTCGTACACAGTCGGCATGAACCATTGCAGCCCCCTCACCCGACTTTACGTATGCAATTGCCTCCTGCATTGCATTCCACGAATCTATAACGTCAGTCCCATCACAGTTGATAATCTTCAGGTTACTGAAACCTCGGAAGTTGTCGCTGACGCGCGGGTTAGCATTGACCTCTTCGATTGGTACTGATATACCATACTTGTTATTCTGAAGCACAAAAATGACCGGGTACTTTCCGGTAGTGGCTCCGTTAACAGCCTCGTAGAAATATCCTTCAGCCGTTGCCGACTCCCCGTATGAGCAAAAAACAACTGCATCGGCGTCATAATACTTCACTGCCTTTGCAAGCCCGACAGCTTGAGGAGCCTGGTTACCTGTACAGCTCGAAACGTTCTGGATGTTGATTTCCGGTTTAGCAAAGTGATGCGACATATGCCTGCCACCACCGGCAACATCGGCATCTTTAGACAGGCCGTTAAGAATGATCTCATAAGGAGAGATACCGGCAGCAAGAGATGTCATCAGGTCTCTGTAATACGGGAAGAGATAATCCTGACCTTGCCTGAAGGAATGGCCAAGAGCAAATTGGATCCCCTCATGGCCGGCACATGGGGCGTGATAACTCCATCCCTTTGCCTGCTTCAGATAGTTTGCAGCCTTTACATCGAGCAAACGCCCTAAGTGTATTTGCGTATACCATTCAAGTAACGTTCCATTATCAGGTCGGTTCTTCGATTGTGATGTCGCACTCTTCCCCCTTGGAGTTGATGCTCTTTTGGTAGCCGTGGCTCTATTAGTATCGATCTTTTTTGTTGATGAAGCCCGTTTTCTTGTGCTTTCTGTCACAGGTTTCTTTTCACTCATAACTATACCGAGTTGAACAATATCTGGTGACACTTGTGCCTTCATGGAAAGAAGTGATAGCTCAACCACTGCATTTAAGCAGGGAGGCGATCAGATAATTCTGTAGATTTATGGCAGCCGGTGGCTCTACTAACGTCGCATAACCAAGCTACACATTCTCAAGGACAAAGCCATTGATCTCATGTATCGGATATAGACGATTTCTTTTCTCACTCGCATCCCTGGCAACAACTTTGTTGCTGTTATCAAGTTCGGTATCTGCTCAAGAACAACAGTTCTACAGGTTGTGGTTGACTGACAAAGGAACGCCTGAACGTACTCTTCTGCCATCTGATCCATGGTATGACCTCGCAACGGAACATCTGAGCGAGCGAGCCTTAAGGCGTAGAGCTAAAGTGTTACCGCAGGATAGTCTGATCTCTACGCGTGATCTGCCAATCTTTTCTGAATATCGTCAGGCTATACTTGATCTGGGTGCTGAAATTCGCCAGTCATCGCGATGGTTCAATACCTTGATGGTCTACACCGATTCTCTAACACACGAAACACTGAAGTCGTTGCCATTTGTCGATTCTGTTTCATCAATGGGGTCATCGAAGAAGATCGAAGCGCCCTTCGAGAAAAGGACTCTTCCCCGGGTAGTTGGTAGATCGGAGACCACAGCAATTGACTTTCAGGCCGGGGGGTGTATCACAGCACAATATGGATTTGCAGATCGCCACAATCGTGAGGTGCGATTCGATGCGGCTCACAGCGTTGGGATCGCTGGTGAGGGTGTGCTGATTGGTATACTTGATGCCGGGTTCGACTGGCGATCTCACGAAGTCCTGAAGAACGCCCACGTCGTTGCCGAATATGACTTTGTGAACAACGATAGCAACACATTCGATGAACCAGATCAGGCCACATCAGAAGCTCATGGAACTTATGTGATGAGTCTCATAGCCGGATATTTACCGGGCGATTTCATCGGTGGCGCACCGCGCTCTTCGTTTGCGCTGGCAAAGACGGAAGATGTAAGTAGTGAGCGACACATTGAAGAGGATAACTTCGTGGCAGGGCTTGAATGGCTCGAATCGCTCGGAGTCGATGTTACGAACACTTCACTCGGCTATACAACGTTCGATCCTCCTGAAACATCCCATTCTCTCGAAAGCGATCTCGATGGTAAGACCGCTTTCGGTTCACGCGGTGTAAACTACGTTACCAGGCTCGGAATGGTCTGTGTCGTTTCGGCCGGCAATGATTTCACCACGTTTAGATATGTCGGCGTCCCCGGAGAAGCCGATTCAGCCATTGCAGTAGCTGCTCTCGATACTGCCGGTCAGATTGCTCCTTTCAGCAGCAGAGGTTCAAGTATGAGCACAAGGCTGAAGCCGGATATAGCGGCACCCGGCACAATCATATACGGCGCCCAGTCTTCAGCACCAAATGCAATTGCACCAAGTCGGGGAACATCTTCAGCGGCACCGATAGTAACCTCACTTGTAGCTCTTCTTATCTCGTCGAATCCTGATTTGCGACCATGGGAAGTTCGCCAGATTCTCTACGAGTCTTCAGGTTCAGCAGAACATCCCGATACGGCTGTCGGATATGGCATGGTTAATACCGATAGAGCGCTTTCAGGACTCTCTGGGCTTAGAACAATTACCGGCGAACCAAAACTCCTCACACATAACGGCTCTATCTCCGTAGTTGTTTGGATTATCTCCGACGAACCAGACCAGGTCAACGTCTGGAATCAACATATCACAACTCATAGCCTGACGGTGAGAGTAACGAACAGTAGAACGGGAATCTCGACCAGTTCTGAAGCCCCTCAGCCGGAACTTGGTCTTGCTCGCTGGTTGATTCCGGATGGGGCCGTGGAGCTTGGAATTCTTCCGGGAGATAGTCTTGCCGTTGAAATCGTTGAATCAGAGAACTCCAAACCTGTGCGGAAGACCATTCTCATAGCTACTGATGCCCTGGTGCTACCTGTGTCTACCCTTTGCCAAGACGTCCCCATTCCGGCTACCTCACTGGTAACAGCGCGCCCCAACCCTTTCTATGATGCCACGCGCATAGAGTTTGCTCTCGATCGTGAGGCGCTCATCTCGCTTGATATTTTCTCAGTCCTCGGCGAACACGTCCTGACACTGGTTCGCGATGATATGCGCTCTCCCGGCTTCTACTCTGAACTACTGCTTCCAAACAATCTTCCTTCCGGCGCATATTATTACCGCTTGAGAGTCGATGATGATGTATTCTATGAGAAAATGATTCGACTGCTATAACCACTGTTTGTACTCTATTTGCGCTCTACCTATTCCACTGCGGCCGATAGTGTGTCCTCTACCTCCAACAGCCCGTTGAAAAACGCGGTGTTGTGCAAAATGTATCATGTAGTTTGCCCGATAGGACGGCACCGATCTTCAACCTCCATTTGCAAGGAAACGTCCAGAAAGCACCCTGACCTTTGATAAAGAAATCCAAAACCGATTTCAGCCCCTTAGTAAAGGCGCAAAAGGACGATAGCAGGCCATCGAGAACCCTCGGAGTCCCCGCGCCGGTGATCTTGCGCATCACCGGCTCGAGGGCGTTTCGATCTCTTCGGCCCCGGCCAACCCCTGCAGGTAATCGTTGTAGCCTTCACCGGTATCCCGACGAACGATGCTGCGCAGGGCGGCGTTCGCCTCCAGCCTCGTGGTATCGACCCCCAACGTCTTCCCCTTGAGAACCCACATTCAAGTCTGAAGTGCAACAGGTGGAGGAGCTTTACCACAATATACTTCCCAGGGTCTCTTCCACCCCAGA
>JAGWAZ010000037.1:0-973 GCA_021296135.1 Chlorobiota bacterium
CCAAATCTTCAGCAACCTCATTGCTTGACTCTGCCCTCAGTAGATATGTTCCACTCTTCACATTGCTTCAGAATCAACTTTACATACGAGACGTTCTAAGTAATTGGTATAGTATAAATTATATTGTGTGAAATTGAGAAGGGCTTGAATCCATAATATGCCCTCGACTCTTTGACTCTCGACTCTTCGATGTATCATAGCCCAGTCGTTTACGGCTGGGACGCTGAGGGCAAAGCTAGCCCAGTCGTTTACGGCTGGGGCAACGAACGTTCGGGATAGTCGCATAGCGACGCTCGGTTGATAGCCATAGGGAAGCGTGGGGTAGAAGATTATCCCATCAGTCAAAGCACCATCGGTGCGAGCCTGATTCTCGATACAAAGTCGCAGCCTTGTGATGTGCTCATCACTATAAAAGCGAGGTGGAGAATCCCCCTAAGACAGACTTGATATTGTCCCGCTTCGAGTCTGCTGATGTAGGACCGTTCTAACCGATCTTCGCCTTCAAGATCAGATTGTGTAAGTCCTTGTTGGATTCTGTGTTGTCGAATGATGTTACCGAAGAGGACTTCAGGCGAGACGTTGTTCTGTTTATTGCCCATATAGAACAATCTATCTGAGGGGACGAAGGGGTGTAGTGTGCATACACACAGATTGTGTGTAGTAGAGTGTGGAAAGGTCAAAAAGTGGGGATTTGATTCAGTGATCGACCTGTCCGACGCCAGGCAGGTGGGCATTGTTGTTTCACCATAGAGATTAATGTCTCTTTCGGGGATGGTTGAAATCTCTCGCCTTTAGGCGAAGCAAGGTTTATATTTGTCGCTATGCGATCTTACACATTAGGAGCCCATATCAAGAGCGATCTGAAGGTTTATCTGATCTGGATTCCCAAGTACTGCAAGCGGGTGCTGACTGCACAGGTAGCGATTCGAGCTCGGGATATCTTGCGGCAGATCGCGGTGGAGCATGAGTTGGC
>JAGWAZ010000037.1:1107-22595 GCA_021296135.1 Chlorobiota bacterium
GAGAGGGTATTTGGCGATCAGCTCGGGCAACCTGACCGACGAGATGATTCAGGAGTATATCGAGGTCGAAGAAGGGGAGTCGTTTCAAGAGGAGAGTCGATTACAAATCGCCTTCTGATTGAAACCCCTCGCCTTATAGGCGAGGGTCGTTTAGTTGGTAATTGTTGCGCTACGCTTTCCATCCTTCCAACGAATGGTTACGTTATCCTTCCTTTTCAAGGTTTTTGAACTGGAAATTAATGAACCATCCTTCTCGATCACCGCATATCCTCGGCCTAATACCGCATCAGGATCGAGGGCTCGTAGGGAAGCTTCAAGTCGGTGTTGTCTATCTTTATGTCGTTGCAGAAGGCTCTCTATGGCTCTTCTACCTCGTCTGGAAAGCTCATCGGTTCGTTGCTGATGTTCTCGAATAATTTCCTGGAGACGGTTCATCCCTCTACTTCGCACCAAATAGGTAAGTCTGTTGCCGAGGAGATCAAGTCTCCGGAATATTTCTCTGTCAAGACCTTCCCGAACTCCTGCAAGATAGTCGAACAGCTCGGAGCGATCTCGAACGGCAATCTCTGCTGCAGCGGTCGGGGTGGCAGCTCTGATGTCGGCAACAAAATCTGCGATCGTAAAGTCGATCTCGTGCCCTACAGCACTGATAATCGGTATCCGGGAGTCAGCTATAGCTCGCGCAACGACTTCTTCGTTAAATGCCCACAAGTCTTCAATTGAACCACCGCCACGACCAGCTATGATGAGATCGATATCATTTCGCATGTTAAGGTATTCGATTCCTCTGGCTATCTCTGTTGCCGATCCGACGCCCTGCACCTTCGCCGGATACAGAACAACATGAACTGTTGGCATCCTTCGTGACAGGGTTGTGAGAATATCCCGGATTGCAGCACCAGTTGGAGAAGTGACCACACCAATTGTTTCCGGGAAAGGAGGAAGCAATTGTTTCCGCTCTACGTCGAATAATCCTTCTCCCTGCAACTTTCTCTTCAGTTGTTCAAAAGCAAGTTGCAGCTCTCCCTGGCCGAGAGGCGTGACCCTACGACAGTCAAGCTGGTATGATCCCCGAGGAGGATAGACTGTGATTCCCCCAACAGCAATCACTTTAACACCATTTCCAATTGTACTTCCGATTTGGCGATTCCTCCAACAAACAGACGAAAGAGCAGCCTTTTCATCCTTCAACGTAAAATAGCGGTGACCGCTTGCAGCAACGGTCCAGTCTGATATCTCGCCACGAACCATTACTTCCTGAAATTCAGTTTCAAGACTTGCTCTGATTTCGGCAGTTAACTCGCTTACTGTTTGTGTGGATGAGCGAAAAGAGGGGAATTGGGATCCATCAGCGGTCTCCTCCTGTGTGACTTTGCGTAGTTTCATAGTTGCTTTCAGAGCTGTAGAGAACAACAAAGATACAAGGGATATGTTCAGGTGACTACTTAGGGGATGAAATCTTTGAGATTCGTCACGCCTCGTGAAGATGGGTACGAAGTGCAAAGCGTATATTTGCCTTTACGGATTTGGATACTTTGCATAAAGACTATCGTAGATTCAGAAGAGGCACTCGATGGCGACTCGATCAAAGGGACAAAAAAGACCGTCCCGAAAGGAAGAAGTTGAGTTCATATCTGTCCGTTCACCCCGTTCGTCAAAAGTAGGCAAGCCACCAACTGAGACGAAAACGAGCTTCGCAATAGGTCTCTTTGTCGTTGTCACCGCCATTTTCTTTTTCAGTCACCTGACAGGTTCGGCTTTCCTGTGGGAAGATTTTGCCGAACAGTTCTGTCCCTTCCAGGCCTATGCAGCGCACAGCTTTTCCAGCGGAACAATTCCATTTTGGAATCCTTACACTTTCTCCGGGATGCCTTTCTTTGCCGAGTTGCAAAACGGATATTTCTATCCTGGGCACATTCTGATGTATCTCTTCTCCAATGGCAAACTCAACGTCTGGCTTGCACAGTTCTTCATTATTCTCCACTACTTCCTAGCAATGTTTGGTATGTGGAAGCTTGCCGGTGAGATGAAGGTGAGCGGTTGGGGAAGGCTTTATGCTGGGATCTCGTATGGCTTGAGCGGTATGTTGGTTGCCCACATGATTCACGCGAACATGCTCTATCACTTTGCACTCTTTCCCTTGATCTTCGCCTTCTTCTGGAGAGGCGTAAACGACCGAAGCCTTTTGCACGCCCTTTTTGCTGGCTTGACCCTGGGACTGGCCATGTTAAGCGGACATCCACAGATAGCGCTCTATATCATATTCTTCCTTTTCTGTGCAACCCTGTTCGTTGCAGTTAGAGATATACGTTCGGAAGATCAGGAGAAAAAACGGAGTCTTCCGATAGGTCTGGGTAGTGCCCTTGTAACAGTCCTGATTGGAGTCGGGATTTCTGCCGTACAATATCTACCGACCCAGGAACTGGCAGAGAGATCGCTACGTGCTGAGATGACGTATGAAGAGTCAGTCGATGGATCGTTGGAAATCAAACAGCTTGTCACGCTTGTGACCCCAAAAATCTTCGGTGTTGTTTCAGCTGATATGCTACAGGATATTCCCTTCTGGTTAAGAGGGGGACATGACGGCCACTATTTCTGGGAGACGGTCATCTTTGTTGGTGTGGTCACATTGCTACTTGCCCTTCTGGGGCTTGCGTCCGGAAGGCTTCGTAGTACGGGATGGTTCATTGTTGGAATGGCTCTTGTCGGACTTGCCTACGGCATGGGAGATAATTTCTTCATTCACCCAATCGTTGGTAAACTTCCCTTCTTCAGTACCTTCAGGGCTCCAGCTCGCATGGCTATCTACTTTACACTCGGAGCCTCTCTTCTCGCGGGTGTTGGACTTGATCGTGTCATTCAAACATCTAAGAAGAGTGTACGTCTGAGGTCAACACTGTTGATCGGTGGGGGCCTGATCCTTCTGATTGCGTTGCTTGGCGCCACATCTGCCCTGTTTCCAATGCTCGAAGATCGGACCAAAATTCAGCTCCCTTCACAGGTTGTTAACGCTCTCTCTTTAACGGCCGTTCCTCCCTTGCTCATCGGTCTTCTCGCCGTCGGCATTATCTGGTGCAGGCTCAGGGAAAAACTACCGGCAATAGGGACGGCAACTGCGCTTCTTTTTCTTTGTATCATAGACTTGATGACGTTCGGGATTGACCAAAATACTTCTCCCATGAATCCCGAGACAACGCTTAAGGCCTTTGATAAGCAGTACAGTTTCGCAAAGCCGGCTCCGCCTGCGCAGTTATTCAGAGTGTGGCCTCGATCGTACGGGGATTTTCCGAACAATGTGATGATGAGAAATCAAGGTCCCTACAGCCGTATAATGTCAGTTGCAGGCTTTAATACTCTGGCTCTCCAGCGCGCAATCCCACCTGCTCCAACCATCGAAGAGACGATGGCGCTTCTTAACGTAAAGTACCGGATCGTTATCGACTCGACTACAGGAGAGCACAAAGGGATGGCAGAGATTCCAACTCCCTACCCTCATGCTTGGCTTGTTCATGACTATCAGGTCGTATCGGATGAGAAAGAGCTGGAGAATACAATGAAGTCAGGAACTGTTGATCTCTCATCCACAGTGCTTCTTGAAGAGGAGCCGCTAATCAAACCTGATGGTGCTGGGGGTGAAGCACAGATTACAAAATACGAGATGAACCATATTGAGCTGACAACGAAGTCAGATGGGGCTGCAGTATTGGTGCTAAGTGAAATCTATTATCCTGCGTGGAAGGCATACGTTGATGGAGAGCCTGCTCCTCTATACCGGGCTAACTGGTCATTGCGTGCTATCCCTGTTCCATCCGGTGAACATAGAGTTGAGATGCGTTTTGAGTCGGAGGCGTTTGCTACCGGAAGCTGGATCACTCTTATTACCCTTATCGGGGCCGTTGCAGTTATTCTCTTCTTGATCTGCAAAAAGAAGAAGGGAACATCTGTTAAGGATCACGATGAAGAGAGTATGAAGGGCGAGAAGGAGTAAATGGGATTCTTCAACAGGCTGATTGCCAAGACATTGCCATATACTCCAAAGCCTTTGGTGAAAGTAGTGGCTATGAGGTATATCGCTGGAGTGACGGTGGAGGAGGCAATGAAGACAATAGAGGAGCTGAACCGAGGAGGTTCTCTGGCGACAGTCGACCTTTTGGGTGAGTTTGTAAAAAGTCGGGAAGTGGCAGCAAAGGAAACAAGGCAGATCCTTAGCATCCTTGATAAGATAGCCCAACGACAAGTGAAATCAGGCCTCTCCGTTAAACTTACTTTTCTCGGACTGGATGTCAGTCCCGAGTTCTGTCGTGAGAATCTCAGACGTATTCTTGAAAAGGCGTGCCAATTGGGCATCTTCGTTCGCATTGATATGGAGAACTCGCCGTACACCGATGAAACGTTTCAGATCGGTTTGGAGATGTGGAATGAGTTTCAGGGCACGGTTGGTCTTGTGTTGCAAGCCTATCTCAGACGAACATTAAGTGATATCGAAGCGCTTGCCCCAAGTGGTATTAGTTTTCGCTTGTGCAAAGGCATCTACGTTGAGCCTGAGGAAATAGCTTATACAGATCGAGAGGAAGTTCGGCAGAACTACCTGAGATGTCTCGCTGCAATTCTTGATCGCGGCTCCTTTGTCGGCATTGCAACCCACGATGATGTTTTGATTGACGGTGCTCGAAGAATGATTGCTGAAAGAGGACTTGATCGTGATGATTATGAATTTCAAATGTTACTTGGAGTGCGTGAACAGAAACGACGTGAGCTGATTGATGAAGGCCATCGAATGCGAGTCTACGTCCCTTTCGGCCAAGATTGGTATGGATATTCGATCCGACGATTGAAAGAGAATCCTGCAATTGCAGGGTATGTATTCAAGGCACTCTTTACTGGAGATTAGGTCTCGTACCTGCATATGAGGTTGATTTTTGTGAGCTTGATGATAGATGAAAAGATAGCCTATGGATTCATTGTTTCTCGATGTTGATCTATCTTCGTCCGGAACATGTCGCGTATCGTTCAGTGGAACTGGAAAGTCAATAGTTGTTCCTTACGGAACATATTTGATCGATGCTGCTCGAGAGGCCGGGCTCGAGGTCCCACAGCAATGTGGAAGAATGGCAATCTGTTCCTGGTGTAGCATGGAAGTCCTTGAAGGGGAATCCAATCTGTCAGAACTAAGCGATGGAGAGAGACGGCTGATTGATTGGGAAAAACTTGCCGAGACCGAGCGCACATCGTGTCAGACAGAAGTTCTCGGGAATGTTCGAGTAACCGCACGATACTGGTAATTCAATATGAAGCGAATAGTGTACAATATATTCGGAGTTCTGGCACTTTTTGTTCTCCTTCTCTTCTCAGATAGTTGTGCAGCAGGTGAGAATGGAAGCGAGAAAGGTAATGTGGGATTGTTGCCCGGTCGTGTAGCATTGGTTGATGTAGTAACGCATGATAGTGCAAAGGCTGCGATTCCGGCAATTGTTGACCAGATGCTGCGACAAGCTTTCGATTCAATACCTGGAATCACCTATGTCACCTTTGATGAGCGCGATGCAGAGTTCTCCGAGGTTGACACAACAACCACGGTAGCCGATCTTGCTGATAGGCTAAACCTTGACGGGGTGCTCTCGCTTCGCATTGCGCGGTTCGGCTCGGTTGTCGGCATCGATCTTCGATTGCATGAACCGGCTACAAATAAGCTGCTCTTTCATACCCGAGCCTTTAGCTTTGTCCGCTACCGGGATGAAGAGAACAGTCTTCTTCTTGGTCCGGCCCTTTACGAAGCCCTGAATCGTCTTGTAAATCGTCTTGCCAGGCAACCTGATAGCGAAGAGTTTACTGTTTCCGCAGCACCTCTGGTTATCACAAGCCTGATGATTTCTCGTGATCCGGGGTTGGGAAAAATTGCGGATGATCGAGTCCAGATAAGCAAGGATGGTGTGCGAGCGCTCGGTGATTTTGCTCGGTTCAAGTTCCCTGAACTGGTCATCTTTGATTATGAGTCACGTTCACGATTGTATGAGACCGTAGGACTTGCTGCTGTAGAAGATCATGCTGCGGTTGGGAATCTGGAGAGAAGGGCTCTTTTCAGTCTTGATATACCATACTATCTGGTTGCTGCTATCAATCCGGTTTCAGGAGACTCTGTCGGGTTCAGTGTTGAATTGCGTTCAGTTGTCAGTCCCGAAGCTGATACGTTGGTCGATGCTGAACACACATCGATCGAGCAGAAGCTCTTTGAATCCGGAACAACCGCTAAGGATGCAATAGGCCTGCTTCTTGAAGTTGCGGAGGAAGTTCTTTCCCGTCATGTTCGTCGACTGGCAACTGAGTACGCATTAACTATTGAAGAAGTCAATGACAGGAAAGCTGACTGATATAGGGCTTAAAAACAGAAATGTGAGAAGGAGCGAGGAGTTTGAGCTATATATATGCAAGGGTTTTTCCGGTGAAATAGTCAGGGCTTTTGTTTCATCGGAGCTGACGCTTGAAGAGGCTATCCCGACAATTGCAGACCAGATAGGATACTTCTCGCCTGATTGGGAGAAGATAGGCCTCTATAACCTTACACATGACTTTGAGTATAAGTCGGGGGAAAGGTTTTCTGATACTCGCACCGAACATGGTGATCTTATTATGATGGCAGATGGAGCAGCCTGTCATAAGAAAGGATGAAGGATGAGATACAAGCGTCATATCTTTGTCTGCATTTGTTTGCATAAATGAGCGAGAGCCAAGGCACCATTGGGGATATTGCAAGGTGGGGCGGATGTGCGTGGACTGCTGAAACACGAGTCAAGGAGCGAGGATTGAAGATGTCAGTCCGTGCAAAAAACCATAGAAACATTAGGATGATAAACCGAACAATAGGCTACATTAATATCCCGGCAGGACGTAATCTCCCCGATGTCATCAACGCTGTTATTGAGATTCCCAGAGGTTCACGTAACAAGTACGAGTATGATGAGGAGTATAATGTCTTCCGCCTCGACCGTGTTCTGGCTTCACCTATGCATTATCCCACTGCTTATGGTTTTGTTCCGAGTACTTTCTTCAGTGATGGCGATCCTGTCGATATCATGGTTTTGATTGAGGAGCCGACCTTTGTTGGCTGTGTGATAGAAGTTCGTCCAATTGGTGTGATGCGGATGATAGATGCTGGAAAACAGGATGATAAGATCATTGCCGTCCCGATTGCCGATCAACACTTCTCCCACTATGTGACGCTCGATAACATGAAGCCACATACGCGTGAAGAGATTAAATATTTCTACTCACATTACAAGAATCTTGAAGGATTTGAGACAGAGTTTGCCGGATGGGGCGGTATCGACTATGCAAGTGAAATGCTAATGGAATCAATTGCGCGGTTTCGGGATCAATCGTCCAGGAATGTAATAGAACAGCAGGGCTAACATTGATGTTCAGTTCCAGGCAACATCTATGGCCCTTTACAATTCTCTCCTTGATTTGCCTCAGTATGCTTCCGGCACGGGCACAACTTGATGAGCCTGGTCCCGATGCCTCTGATTCAACCCTCATTTCGCAACCTGAGATTGGCGAAGGGAAACAAACTTCTGATTCAATCCCGCTCTTTCTACCTCATATTTCTCCTCCAGGCTCTCTTAAGATAGAACAATCGCTTCTTGATGAGGAGGTAGCAAAATATGATGTTCCCGACAGGGTTCAATTCACGCTTCTGGATCCTTTATCTACCGGATTCCCTTCTTACCAACTGCGTGGCGGAGAGTTGGGTTTTCCGAGCGGTTTCTCGACTGCCGGGGCCGATCCTGCTGCTCATGAGGTCCTCTTTAACGGACGTCCGTTGCGGGGAGCAAAGGGGAGAGCCTATGATCTTGCGTTGTATCCCTTAGAGTTTGTCGAGTCGGTTGAGTTTCTTCAGGGAAGCAGAGCCGTGCTCTACGGTCATGCCGATGCCCTCTCCGGAGTGAATATCCTTCAACCACGATTTGATGTAGAAGGGAGCTATCTCAGACTTGCCTTCTCCCAGGGAGCTGGCGCAACATCTCGTGCAGAGGGTATCTTTGCCCGAAATCTGTCGCGGAAGTCCAATCTTGCAATTGGTTTTCGCAGGTTGGTATCTGATGGAGTCTATGCCAATCAGGAAGTTGATGGAGTTAATCTCTACAGTAGCCTTTACCACCGCTCAAATCCAGGCTTAGCGTTCTCGGTGACGGGGATGTTAACGGAGTTTGATCGTGGAGCAAGTGGTGGACTGAAAAGCCCATCGGATCCTACATCGACTGGAGCAGACGACGTTATTAACGATACGTTGGATAACCGTGTGTTGCGTCATGATCTCACGCTTGCCGTGCAATGGATTCCCAGTATTGAAGGTGGCGAGCGAACCTCTGACGATACTATCACAGCATCGGGAATGACCCGATTCGATGGTTCGTTCTACGTTACTCACGCCGAAGATAAACAGTTGGTTGGCGAGGAGTTGGCCGAACTTTCGACCAGACCTTCTCTCGTAAGAGGAGATCTGTTTGGAATGCGCGGGAGCGGGATCACGTGGTTCGGTCCTTCTAAATTGCGATCTCTTATGAATGCTGAGGTAGAGAATGCTTCGTTAGCAACGCTGCACGGAGGTCTCGTACTCACTACTCCTCTCACGGATAGACTTGACTTTGTAGGAGGAGGGGCCGTTACCAGTAGGGAAGATTTGAACAGATTTTCGGTTGTCGGCGAGCTGCATGCCACCTTGACCGATTCATCAGTCCTTCGAGCAACCTACCGATATTCCCTTGGTGAAAAAGTTGCTATGACGGGTGATACTCTTCAAAGATTGAGCGGTGAACAAACTCTTTGGATAGCTGATCTTGAATGGGGCTTCAGAGATGGAGTATTTAATGGGCGATTCAATGCCTGGCTTCGGCAGGGTATCAAAGTAAACTCCTTGGATATGTATTCGGTTTCCGGTCTTATAGTGAAGGGTCAGGTCCCAATTGGCTTTGCACGGTTGAAGGCTACAATAAACGGAACGCTTCTTCCTGAGGAGGACAAGCGATATCCGGTTCTGGCAACCTCTGGAGAGCTCTTTGCACCACTTATGCTTTTCAATGGTGCTCTCGATCTTGACTTTGGAGTTGATGTGGCCTGGCAAAGCGATTTCTCTGGAGTAGAGTATGATCCCATATCAGGCCATTGGCTCTACCCAACTGAAAGGCGTAACGCAGAGAGAGAGCACTGGATGCTCATTGATCTTTTTGTATCTGCCCGCATCGGTTCTGCATATCTGAATTTGTCGTTCTATAACCTACTTAACGCTGAATACCGAACGTTGAGCAGATATCCAACATGGGGGCGTTCACTTCGCTTTGGTATTACGTGGGGAATGATTGATTAGCATGACAATAATGAATAAGAACTAAGAAGGGACAAACGTACAAACACGATCATTAAGACTTTATTTGATCTTGAAAGACTAAAACAGAAAACCATCATCAAACAAACTCATGGACGTATACAATATCATACGCGAGGCACACTCGGGAATACGATGGCTTGTTTTGTTAGTTGTAGTGCTAACTCTTGTCAAGCTCTTGATAACATGGCTTGGACAGAAGAAGTTTAGTAAAGGAGATAGTAAGCTGACCAGAGCAACAATTGGCTTACTCGATGTACAATTTCTGTTAGGTCTGTCGCTACTCTTGTATTATATCCTGAATTCGCTGCCGCTTGCTTCGTTTTATTACGAACATGCCGGAACAAATCTGATCGCAATTTTTGTTGCTCATATTGCTGGAAAGGGAAGGAATAAGCCTGGTCCGATAAGAGCAAGAAATACGTTTTTTCTCTTTCTCCTTGCCCTCCTGTTAATCGCTGTTGCCATTACGAGATTGCCACAAGGATGGGGATAATTCTATGAGATATAACGGGCGTTATTTCCTATTGGATATTCATTAAATCTTTGTTATCATTGCAATGCCCGTTAGTGCTACCTGGCGTAGACCAGCCACAGCCACATACAGCCACGGGGCGTTAACACAAAAAGGGTCCGGCGAAGTTTTATGGGGGGGCTTCGCCGGTTTTTTTTGCCCTATTTCTTCGTCAGCCTCGCTACAGTCTCGATATGATAGGTCTGTGGGAACATGTCTACAGGCAGCACGTACTCCACTTGATATGCGTCCGATAGCAATTCACAATCCCGCGCCTGAGTTGTTGGATTGCAACTAACGTAACAGATACGGTCAGGAGCAAGTCGAAGGAGAACTTCAACGACGTTTGGATGCAGGCCTGCGCGGGGTGGATCAAGGAAGACTGCGTTCGGTTGTACAATTGATGAATCAATTTCATCTTCAAGTTTGGTGATCACGTCCTTCATATCATCTGCAATAAAAAAGACGTTTGTAATACCATTGCGTAGCGCGTTTTGGTTTGCATCTTTAATGGCTCCTTCATTGATCTCAACTCCAAGGACTGATCCAGCCTCTCTTGCTGCAGCAAGTGTAATAGTTCCGGCTCCGCAGTATAGGTCCCATACGATATCATCCTTGGTCAACTGCGCTCCTTCAAGCGCCTTTTCATAGAGAAGATTTCCCTGTTTTGTATTCGTCTGGAAGAAAGAGAAGGGAGAGATAGTGAATGAGTTACCGGCAATCTCCTCGGTAATAGTTCCTGGTCCATATAACACACGGAGTTCTTCGCTGTAGGCTACTCGAGCCTTCTTCCGATTGATTCCGTTGATGAGAGTAGTTACTTCGGGTAGTTCTTGCCTGAACATTTCGGCATATCGTTCCATGACGTGGTGGTTCGTATCGGCAGTTATCAGAACAACCATTATCTCTTCAGTGGCATCGGATGTACGAATCACAAGGTTGCGGAGAAATCCCTGGTGATTGGAAGTTGAATAGGGGGGAAGCATCTGTTCAAGTGCAAACTGCCGTGTTCTGTTTAAAATATCATTGCTAAGGGGAGATTGCAGAAAACACTCCTGGATATCGATCACTTTGTCGTACCGTCCCGATGCGTGGAGACCGAGGGCAAAGTCCTTTATATACTTTTCGCCCGATGCAATCTCTGAAGAGGTTAACCAACGACTGGAGTTAAACGAAAACTCCATCTTGTTTCGGTACCAGAATGGTTCTTCACAACCAAGCGTTTCCCAAACATCAACCTGCTCGAATTTCCCGATTCTCTCGAAAGCATCTATCACATGCTGACGTTTCCAGCAAAGTTGTGCCTGATAGTCGAGATTCTGCCACTTGCATCCTCCGCAATCTCCGAAGTAACGGCAGCGAGGTTCAATACGGTCCTTTCCGGGAGAGAGGACTTCTAACGTCTTCCCCTCGGCAAACGATTGCTTCTTCCGAGTAATCATTGCACGCACCTTGTCGCCTGGAACGCAATCCTTCAGGAATATTGCCATGCCGTCATGTCGCGCAACCGATTGACCATTAAAGGCAGCCGACTCAACAGTCAGAATAACCTCCTGGCCTTTCTTCAGCGAAATTGTCTGTTCGTTATGGTTCTCCATTGCTCAAAAGAAAATGGGCGAGACAAGCTCGCCCGTGTATAATCAAACATTATCGGATAGGTGTGTGTACCCTGTAACCAAAACCCTGCTTAAACGGTCCGCTACGATCAACTATCAACTATCAACGTCATCCCCAGGTGTCTCATCAGCACTCGCTCCATTCCGAGGTTTCCGCTCCACGTAAACTCCGAAACCGATCAACCCAAGTGTCAGGATGTTGAGGGCTAATGATAAGATAACCCCGGTTTCATGGCCCTCGCTTCGATATTCATATCGAATGGTATGCTTGCCGGGTGGAACGACAAGTCCACGGAGCAGATAATTTGCCCGAATGGTCTCAACTGATTCTCCATCTATCGTGGCGTGCCATCCTACTGGATAGAAAACCTCGCTGACAACCAGAAAGTTTGTTCCCGGAGCATCAACCTCCATCTCCATTTCATGTGCGTCCCATTTCGTCACCTTCACATGGTTGTCCTGCTCTGTGTTGTCAACAGGTGCTGGTGTTCTCATCGTGTCGGTCGGGGTCTCTTCATCTTTATCAGAAGAGGTTGGCGCATCAGAAGGGAGTGCTTCTATTTCCACATCCAGTGGTCCTGCTACGAAAGCAATCTCTCGTGGATTGAATCCGTTATCACGAATCATTTCCAAGACCTTCCTGTCCTCGGCAACTTCAACGCGATCAACAAACCAGGCTCTTGGTAAGGCTGTAGGTCGTTCGTAAACATTCCCGGTTGGTGATTGAAGCACTTCACGATTTGTTGGTTCTGCTGGTTGAGTAGAGATGACATATCGAGTGTTTAGCAAATCCCATGCAAGACCTGGCCCTGGCATCCCGGTACTTCCATCATTAGTAAAGTCCATCAGGTCCTGGTAGCGACGAACTTTTGTTGCACTGTATCCGCCAATATGTTGATGTCTGAAATGAGCCGGATAACTTGGGTGCCGTGTCAGGTCAACTATGCGGAAGAGACCTGAATCCTGCTGCTGGATCAAAAACTGGTCGGCTTGAGTTGTTTGGAAAACACTAAAGGCCTGCTCGCGAGGTGTATTCTCAAGCATTGGGCGATATCCTACATGCCAAAGATCAACGATTGACATAAGAATTGTCAGGGTTACCAGAACAGTACCAGATACTTTGCCTCTCAGATATGACCATGCAAGAAGGAAGAAAACTCCGGCAAAAAGTGCGGAGAGTATCCAGTCAAGCTGCATAACGCCGTATATCCCTTCAGCAACTTGAGGTGGAACTTGACCGCCAAAGACTCGCTTCAGACCGGAATCGGATGAAAGCGCTGAGATGTAGGAAGACTTGATTGCAAAAAGGAGCAGAAAGAAGATGCCTGATCCAATAGCTCCATACAGAAATGGTTTTGCTGTCCCGTTTGAGTTCCCGCTTTCAGATCGCTTTTTGAGAAGACCAGACAATCCAAATCCGGAAAGTAGGCCAAAGGCAAACTCAAAGATTGCCAGGGACTGACTTGGAGCACGGAATTGATTGAACTTCGGGACTAGGTTGTAGAGCAGGTCATACAAGAGAGGCATGTTCGCTCCATACGATATAAGGAGACCAAAAATTCCGGCCAACCCCATTCCAAGAACAAACGGATTGGATCGGTAACGCCAGAACCCATACAGGCCAAGGATGAGAACCAGTATGCCTATGTAGTGCCCGGCGTCGGTAAAGGGGGTCTTCTCGTTCCCCCAATAGGTTGGTAATGGTTGCGGTGGTATTCCTGGAATATCAAGCTCAAGTTTACCAAAACCGAAATAACCCGGAACCAGATACGTGAACGTTTCGTCAACGTCATACGACCAACTTGTGGCGTATTGGTACGGATCCTGTCGGGTTTCCTCAAGAATCGGATCTGCTCCGCGCGTAGAGTACTCATTGTATTCGAGGGTGACTGCAAAACGATCCCAGCTCATGCCAATAGCAAATATTCCCGCAGCAAGTCCTACCATAACTGCGCGTATAATTCCGGCTGTCTTCCCATTCTTCTGAACGATGGAGGCGATGAGTTCGGTCAGCAGCCATATACTGATCAAACAGGCTCCATAGAACGCCGTTTGCGGATGAGCCGATGCAACCAGATAGTGGACCACAAGGATCAGGAGTCCGGCATAGAGGTAGCTCCATCGGTCAATAAGTCGGTCGGCAAAGAGAATAATCCAGGGCAGAAAGGCAAGAACCATCGGCTTGGTGTTATGCCCGATCATGATCCAGACAATGATCCAGGTGCTGAACATCACAGCGAAGGCTGAGAAGAAGGAGATTGGCCTCGATAGCTCTTTCCATCGCAACAAGAAAAAAAGACCGAGGCCGAGGATGAAATAAGCGAAGAGGACACGTATAACGTCATGGTTGAGAAAATTGAAAACATCTTGGGCAAAGTACAACGCTTTCATTGTCAGGTCCCAGTTCCGATCGCCTGTCACCATGTAGGAAGCAACACCCGGCATGCCGCTGAATATGTAGGGGATCCATTGAGGAGATTCTCCCTGGGTTGACATGTCATTCAGGTATGTCAGGTAACTCTCCGCGGAGATGTTATCGTTGGAGTTAAAGTACTCATCGTTGAAAATCGGTCCGGCAAAAAAGATGACAAGAGAGAGAAGAAGGAGGAGACACCAGGTCAATGAGCGATGCTTCTCCGGAACAAAACTGAGCAGTTCCTTCTCGGGCTTCCTTTGCGCTGATCGTTTGCCGGTTTGCTTTTTGGACCGTTGTGAGCGGACTGGTTTGCGATTCTCTGCCATTGTTTTATGAATAGTTCGAGGTCTTGTGTTTCCTAATCCTCATCTCTTTATAGGAGAGCATTAACCATAAGATCATTGTCGAGATACGTGGTCAGATTTGACTCAACGAAGACTCACACTCTGCAAAAATACTATCCCTTCTAATTCTGCCGACCTTCAATTGCTGCAAGGAGAATTCCTCCGGCTATCCACATAATCCGGTCGAATGCGTTTGCATCGGTCGGGGAATTAATGTCGAGTTTGAAGACAAAGGGATCGAAGCGCTGTTTGTAATCACAGATGTGTTCGCCGGCAACCTTCGCATAGAATTCTTAAGGAATGAGATTTGTCAAGAAACGACGAACAAATGCCAACATCCCACCCCACTATTCTCGACAAGTTTGTCCAACCTCGACATCGTCGGCATCCATGATAGTCCATTGGTCACGAAACATTGAACCCCAACCTTTTCGAGTAAGTCCACCGACCTTCTGATCGTTCGTCGAATCAATGACATCATAGGCAGCTGCAAAGTCCACGATGTTTCTCGCTTGTATCCAAAGTATCTCTTCGGTCACGTTTTCGTCCGAATAGAGCCGGATATCTTCTCGAATCTTGAAGGCCTTCTGCTTGGAAAAGAAGACCAGCTCACCGTCAGGACCAAAAATGTGGAACGCTCCACCGAAAACTTTCAGGACGTTGCGTCGGAGGGTGTACGCCTTGTGTTGAAAACGTTCAAGCATAGTCGGGTTGTTTACTTTGTGTGAGTTTACGATTGTCAATAGATGTTAGATATCAGACATCAGGTAGATCTTCTACAATTAGTTCTTTTTTATTTACGAATTCGTTGAGGAGTTGTGCCAGCTCACCGGTAACGTTTTTGCGTTCGTACCTTGCGATTGCCGCCTTATCAGGATTAACAGAATGAGTTCCGTTCACATGGTCATTATAAAGAGTTAGAAAAGCCTGGGCAATTCCCCTCTTGTTTGTTTGATGAGCAACGAATCCTGATTTAGTCTCAGTAATAAGATCAGCAATCGCTCCTTCTTCAGGCGCAACTGCAATGACAGGCTTCGGTGTGCCGATATATTCGTAGATCTTTCCCGGAACGATCTCAGCGCTGTCCGATGTTGTGTCGACAACAAGAAGGAGTGCATCCGAGGCGAAGAGGCGTTTGATACTTTCTGAGTGAGGCATATAGCCTTCAACTTCGATAACTGCCGGTGCACTGAATTGAGAAAACATCTCGTGGACTTCGGCGCCAAACCGACCGATAAAACGAAGTCGGATCTTTTCTGGATTGACCTTCCCCTGCTCTATTAATCCCTCTACTGACTCCAGGAAGTCTTTTGGTGTACGAAGCCCATACATTGAGCCTGTATAGGTGACAGTGAATCGAGTATCAGACCGATCTGAAGGATCAATGTCCGAAAAGTCTTCGCTGTCAAAGCCGTTGGGCAGGTGATGGAATTTGGCAGGATTCAGTTCAGGATATTTGCTAAGTGCATCTTCAGCAATGCCTTTCCAAGCCACGTCAACACCATCTGCTTCATCGAAGACCGTTCGTTCCATTCTTCTCTCAACTTTGGCGGGCAGTATCCAGCGGTCTGGTGTTGTGAGAAAGCCTGTCCATGGGTCACGAAAGCCGGCAATCCAGGGGAGTCCTGTCTTCCGTTTTAGATCACGGGCAATCAGAGAGCAGGTGTAAGGGGGAGATGAACTGTAAATTGCTTCTATCTTTTCATCCTCAACCAGTTCCAGCCCTTTACGAACAGCGTAGCGTCGCCATAGCATACGAGCATCGGGAATGAAGAACGTAGCGCGGATGAACTCTGTCAGACGTTCGCTGAGTGGCATCCGCGTATCCTTGCTCCTCAGTGTGTTGACATCTATTCCATCGCTCTTCTCTCTACCTGTCAGCTTTCTGTATAGGTCGTAGGGTTCGAAGATGTCGGTTCTATAGACCTTAATCCCTTCGGGAATCTCATCAAGCAACGATTCATCTCGTGCAGGAAAGATGCCATCCTTGACGGTCAGCACGAGTGGTTCCCAACCAAAGTTGCGGAGATATTGCACGAACTTCAGTACCCGCTGCACGCCAGGGCCACCAGAAGGGGGAAAGTAATATGCTACGATCAGGACCTTGTGCATTAGAAGTTAGAAGGTTGAAGTTAGAAGTAAGGCGTAAATAGTATGAAATGAGAGAATCAGTATGCTTCTGCCTTTTCTCTAGTTGGTTCCTTTGGCTGGGCTGTACGCCCGTAGCCTAAAAAAATATCAGAACTATTATGTTCTTTACGATGTCACACAAATTCTTGTCGTAACTGCCATACGAGGAAATCCTGCACTGCACCACAGAAGAGAAAATCTTCTAAAGATGGAGTATGGTAAATTCGGAACAGTATCAATGTGAAGATGATCTGCCAAAAAGTATTCTATCGAGGGCCGTTTTTCCTGGTCCTGCAATCATTAGCGCGATTGCAATAACGAGGTAGGTAATAGCCATCTCTTTCTTACCGAATGGATCATCCAAATGGTGTACGAATGCTGCAACGAACATTGTAAAGGCTACCAGGAAGGCGGCAGGGCGTGTAAAGAGTCCAAAGACAAGAAGAATTCCGCCGCCAAATTCACTCAGAGCTGCCGCCCAGGCAAAGAATTCAGGCATGGGAAAACCCAGTTCGTCAACCGCTTTTGCAAACCCTTCAATGTTTCCAAAGACTTTTCCCCATCCATGATACATCATCATGCTGCCAAGCCATAGCCTAAGGAGCAGAATAGCGCTGTCACGTGACCAGGAGCGACTAAGAAATGTTGCGAGCTTTGATTCCTTTTTCATATCAGTTGTAATTCTTCATTGACGAAAAGAAAATACGAGTCTTCCAAGAACTATCTGGACTATGTTGTTTGTCCTATCAGTGTTGATCAGTACTTGAGATTTGTCCTATTCAGTGTTGATCAGTATTGAAAAGGATACGATTTTCATATCAGTTATAATTCTTCATTTGACGAAAAGAAAATACGAGTCTTCCAAGAACTATCTGGACGATCTTGTTTGTTTTATCAGTGTTCATCAGTGCTTGGCATCTGTCATATCTGTGTTTCGTGTTTACAGAATGAACAGGCATTATTGCTCAATTCTCCGCAACTTATGCATAATTTAAGAACATATAATTTTAGAGCCAGTTCATGGAATACCGCCTTGAAAAGGATACGATGGGGGATATGCAGGTCCCTGCAGACAAGTACTATGGAGCTCAGACAGCACGTTCGCTTCAGAACTTCAAGATAGGTGAAGATCGATTCCCGCGTGAATTGATTCGTGGTTTTGGAATCCTGAAGAAGGCCGCTGCCGAGACCAATGCTGAACTTGATTCTCTTGAAAAAGAGAAGGCCGAACTTATTGCGCAGGCTGCAGATGAGGTAATAGAAGGAAAGTTGGACGAACATTTCCCACTGGTTGTCTGGCAGACTGGAAGTGGAACACAAACGAATATGAACAGCAACGAGGTGATTGCCAATCGGGCGATAGAGATTGCAGGGGGAGAACTTGGATCGAAAGATCCGATTCATCCTAACGATGATGTGAACCGAGGCCAATCATCGAACGATACGTTTCCGACCGCAATGCACATAGCTGCCGCAGAGCAGATCGTTCGTCATCTCCTCCCCCGTGTTGAGGGACTTCGTGATACCCTCAGGCAAAAGAGCGAAGCCTTTATGGATGTGGTCAAAATTGGGCGAACGCATCTTATGGATGCAACACCACTTACTCTCGGGCAGGAAATTTCAGGATGGGTTCAACAACTCGATAATGGGATAGAGCGAATCAGGCTTGCTTTGGATAGACTTTATGATCTTGCCCTCGGAGGGACAGCAGTCGGCACTGGATTGAATACACATCCGGAATTTGCTGAGAAAGCCGCTGCTCGCATTGCTGAAATCAGTGGCTTGCCGTTCCGGTCAGCACCAAACAAGTTTGAGTCCCTTGCAGCCCATGACGCAATTGTTTTTACATCGGGCGTTTTGAAAACCCTGGCCTGTTCCCTGATGAAAATTGCGAACGATGTGCGTTGGTTGGCTTCCGGACCTCGTAGCGGCATTGGTGAGATCACAATCCCTGCAAATGAACCTGGCAGTTCCATAATGCCCGGAAAAGTTAATCCGACACAATCAGAGGCGCTTACAATGGTCTGTGCACAGGTGATAGGAAATGATGCTGCAATAGCAGTCGGCGGGATGTCAGGGAATTTCGAGCTAAACGTCTTCAAGCCGGTCATGATCTTTAATCTCCTGAACTCTATCCGGCTACTTGGTGATGCCTGCAAGTGCTTTAACGATCGTTGCGCGGTCGGTATAGAGCCTCATCGTTCAGGTATCCAGAAGCATCTTGAGAATTCTTTAATGCTCGTTACAGCTCTAAATCCTTATATCGGATATGACAGCGCAGCAAAAATTGCAAAAAAGGCCCATGCAGATGGCATAACCTTGAGGCAAGCGGCGCTTGAGCTTGAGTTATTGAAGGAAGACGAGTTTGATGAATGGGTAAGGCCGGAAAACATGGTGTAATTCCGATAGATGCCTGGCTGTTATTTCGGTCAGGGCATTCTGTTATCGCATACGATGCTGGTACCCCCTGCGAATCGTTATCTTTCAGGAAAATTGAACGATGTTCTTGTGGCTGTTAACCCTTTGCTGTGCAGATTGCAACTTCGTAGTACAACATATTGTCATTCATTAGGTATACTATGACTCGACTAACCACTACTTGCGTTCTCCCTTGGATCTTTTTCTTCGTGCTGATCTTGTTGAGGGGCCCTCAGGTTACGGTTGCCCAGCAGGATGCCTTACCGGATGTGCGTGTCGTCCATCTTGTATCTGATGGACCGGCGTTTGATCTCTATCTGGATGAGATTACGCCGGCTATCTTTCAAAACATCCGCTACGGGGACGCATCACGACGTTTTCAGACGCAGCCAGGACTTCATAACATAGCAATTACTGCTGCTGGCATTCCGAAAGAGACGGCGATCATTAACCAGGAAGTAACAGCAAACAACGATACTTCGTACACGTTCCTGGCGACAGGTGAGTTGAGCGCTCTCGACATCCAGCCGATAGTTCTGACCCGTGCTCTCAATAGAACCCCCGCGCCAGGGGCAACTCTGGTACGCCTGTTCCATGCGTCGAGATCGGCCGGGAACGTCGATATCAAGATTACCGATGTCGTCTCGAATACAACATCCGTGAACAACTTTTCATTCCAGTCGGCTACTTCATATCAGTCAATACCAGAAGGCAATATTCGTGTTGAGGTATCCGCTCCCGGAGGTGATCTACTCTACGCAGGTACAGGAATTATCGCGCAGGGAAATCTGTTAACGATTATTGCCTCTGGCGATCCTAAAGCAAAAACATTCAAGCTTTTTGTTTTATCAGACAATAGTGAACGGGCAAAGATGCCAATGGATACACTTCGTGCCGAACCAATCGATAATAAAGGTCTTTGGCGCTTTGTTCATGTCTCGCCAACAAGTGGAGATCTTGAGTTTACAGTTAATAACACACTTGAAGTTGATCTCCTGGAATACAAGAACACGACGTCTATCAGGAAAGACTTTATAGCTGGTTCGTATAACGTAAAAGTCTCGCGTGATGGCGATGGGCCTGCTGCTGCGTTGGTGATGAAAGACATATATGTGATTAGTAATTTCTACAGGGCGACATATGCTATCGGTGATGTCGAGGATGGAACGTTCGATCTTCTCTCGCTCACTGACAATATGGCTGATTCTCCTCCCGCAGGTCAGTCGTCAATGCGTGTGCTGAACGTCGCGCTCGATACGAACCTGATTGATATCGAAATTGAATTTTCAGATGGGTCGAAGCGTTCAGTCGCTTCAACAAGATTCGGCAGCTTTTCTTCGTATCAGTCTGGTCCTGCCGGAATAACAACGGTACGGCTGTCCAGGCTTGGAGTGAGTGAGCCGTTCCTCTCTGTTCAAGGTACAGTTCCATCGAATGCATCGGTAACGCTGATTGTGCTTGGGGATATCGAATCGGGTGGACTTGAGGTCAATCTGCTTGTAGATAGTGATGAGAAGCAGCAGGAACCAATGACCAGGTTTGAGCCTATGTCCAGCGTTAGTTGGGAAAGAGAGATCGTGCATGAGTTCAACGTACTACACGGTCCCGATCAGGATGCCCTTTTACTTAAGTTCGCTCTATTGAAGCCAACTGGTGTAACGGTGGATCTGTATGACTTGAATGGCAAACATATACAGAGAAATGATTTCGGACACTTTGAACAGGGTGAATATGTTCGGCAACTGGATGTTCGTTCCATCCTCAGCGGTTGGCACTTGATAGTTATGACGAATGAAAAGGGAAGGTTAATCGCCCGTGAACCTCTAACGATACGTCGTTAAAGTCTTGAATTAGCCTAACGTTCTATATCCACTGTCAGAAATCTGACAGTGGATTTTCTATAATCTTTATCTGAGCGTCGGAACTCCGGTCATTTGGATTACCGGCATCATTGCTATGCCCTCGGGCTTCGGCCCGAAGCTATGAATCGAGGACTGTTACGCAGTCGATGTGAGCGGGTGGTCGCATAGCGACGTTCCGTTGGGAAGATAGCCCAGCCGTTTACGGCTGGGACGATTGTGATTCTCTCGACCCTCGACCCTCGAGGGTAAGGCCATAAATGGCCTGATTGCATCGAGAGTACTCTGCTGACCCCGGCGTAAAGAGACAATCAGAAGGGAGACAAGGAGACAGGGAGAGTGGGGGCGAAGATTGCACAGCCCTTTACGGCTGGGACGAAGAAGAAACTGGCAAGTGGGAAGATTGCACAGCCGTTTACGGCTGGGGGGATTGTGATTGCATCGACCCTTCAACCCCGACGTAAACCTCGGGGCTACCCATAACCCGCCGTTCACCGACGATGAGGACGAAGCTAGCCCAGCCGTTTACGGCTGGGACGATTGTGATTCTCTCGACCCTCGACCCACGACTCTCGACCCTTCGACTCTATGATTTCAGAATAACGATTAACAATGTGCGATGTATGATGTCAGAACACTGATAAACACTGATGGAACAGACTCTCGACTCTTCGATTTCAGAACCTCGATTAACGATCGTATGATGTCAAAATGTCAGTATCTGATGTTAAATCCCGAATTCAACTCTGAAGTGCAACGGTTGCTGGAGGAGTCATAAGGCAACGGAAAATCGGCCTGAAGGCGGAAGAGAA
>JAGWAZ010000115.1 GCA_021296135.1 Chlorobiota bacterium
TCTTCCGCCTTCAGGCCGATTTTCCGTTGCCTTATGACTCCTCCAGCAACCGTTGCACTTCAGAGTTGAATTCGGGAGCTATAAAATCACACCTTAAATACCTGTCCAGTTTTTGGGGAGCACTTCAGTTTACCCTTCCATCTTGATAATTCTGATTCAGACATTTACCCCGCCCCTTCGTATATTTGCATCCTCAAACAAGCGCCCGTAGCTCAGCTGGACAGAGCAACAGCCTTCTAAGCTGTGGGTCGCAGGTTCGAATCCTGCCGGGCGTGCAGTTGTGACCTATAGGAAAGCGTACTGTTGTGCGCACAACACCCGCTTTTTTACAAGCATTCTCTCCTGTACATCTTCACCACTTCTTTCGAAGAGAAGAATCTTCATGAGCCTCGATGTTGAAACGAAGAATCATCACAAACGATTCTGCAAATTCAATCACGGTAGTTCGCATTATTGAAAAGACTATCCCTCTTTTCACTATACTCCACATAGATGATATGAATTCCGACTTCTTCCGATTTGAGCTTAGAAACGATCCCCTTGTTTGTATATACAGTAATTTCCAACGTATCTGAATTCAACCATCGCATAAAAGGTTTTGAACCATCAGTTGAACAGATTACTTCTCGACCATCACCCCCCTATTGTCAGACATCTTGAAGAGCCCTACTGCATGAGAAACACCGGTTGTTGCGCCACCATCTACCGTGTAGTAGACGGCCTTGTGACCGCGCCGTTCGGATTCACTAACTCCTCTTGCACCGTAACTGCAACTTCCAAATTCTGTGTGAGATCGATCATTCATTTTGAAGGCAGCAGACCTATCTCAAACCGATGCTCCAGGCAACCATTTATATGTTGGTTGTGCAATGATATCACCTGGAAGATGGGCAGGAATCTCATCACAGGTAAGGGTAAAAAGAATTTTCCGAGCCTTTGGACAACGCTTGCCAGCCCTTCTCATACCAACCACAGCCGTAGCTTTCCCAGGAAACTCTACTTGACCAAAGATGTGTTGTGGAGTTTCTGATGGAATCGAGAATTTCAGAGAATCAGCAGGTTTTTCGTTCGGAGCTTGTTTTAGTCCCCGTAGAAGTCTATCTCTCTTCAAAAATTTATGCTTTTGAGAAAGACAGACATATCTCTCCTTCGGAAAAGGATCATCTTTATCAGTTGCTTTTTATGTTCCGTCATCTATCTCCCACATTCTACCCCATTCCGTATCTTTCATAGCGTAAACGTTTCCTTTCGCTACTCTGTTGCTATGATTCATGTACATGGTGTAGACATCTGCATCAGCCTATTGTGATATAGCAACCGATGGCTAATTACTAATTGACTGGCAACTTTTGGTTGACAGCTTCCGCCGATGGCGGGCTGACAGCCCAGAGCTGATTGTTATGCCCGATCTGTTGAACCAAATCGGAAGTGATACAACTGTGCGGGATGTTCTGGCCGACTCGTGGGGAGTGGCAGATCTCCGTTTCTATAATCGGACCGAATCAACTCAAGCGATTGCACGTTCTTTTGCTGACGCCGGTGCATCGGGGTGGACGATGATTGTAGCCGATCATCAGACTGCCGGCAAGGGACGGGATGGAAACACATGGATTTCGCAACCTGGCTCATCGGTTATGTTCTCGCTTCTTCTCCGACCGGAACGTCCGGAGGCCTTACCGTTGCTTCCTGTGCGAATCGGTTTGATTCTGGCCCGCACACTCGATGACCTTCTTATCTCGCGTGGAGCATCACCTGAGGATGTTCCTTTCGTCCGACTGAAGTGGCCAAACGATCTGATTCTCGACAACGGCAAAATTGGGGGCATCCTCGTTGAAGGGATTACCCGTGGCGATCAGCAATACGTGATTGTCGGCATAGGGCTGAACGTCTTCCGCTTTACCGATGTTCCTCCCAATGCGACTTCCCTCTCCCTCCGTTTCTTTGATGACTATGTTCCAAACAAGGCGAATCGACTCCGCGTCCTGGAACGACTTATCACCGCTCTACGGGAACAACTCAGGACGGTACCGGAAGACCTGATGCCACGAGAGATCGAGGAATATGCTTGTCGTGACTGGCTTCGTGGACGTCGTATCGTTGAGCCACTTCCGGGCAGAGTTGCCGGTATCAACCGTAAGGGATACCTACTGCTCGAAAACGGCAGTGATGAAGTGGAGACGGTGATGGCTGGAAGCATAAGGTTGATGTGAACTTGTGCTGACCCGCTGAGAGGAATCTCTGTTAATGTACCAAAGACCCCAAAATAGCTTCTAACTGCTTTGGTCATACAGATTCTGTAGCTCCTGACGTTGCTCGGCGCCACCCAGCATCAGTAACTCGGCTCCTTCCTCCAGACGCACCGATGCGGTAGGATTGGTCACCGTCTCATCTCCGTTCTGAATTGCGATAATGATAAGACCGGTGCGTGCTCCGATTCCCGTCTCCGCAATAGTACGACCGCTCAAGGATTTCGGCGGCGTGGTAGAGAACAGATCGAGGCCCTCCCCCATCACGAAGAGTTCACGGCCTTTCAGGATTGAACGGACAGCGGCAATGCCGAGTGAGTCGTAGCTCAACACAAAGTCTGCGCCGGCCCGGTGGATTGACTCGATGTTTCTGGCGTGCGTGATCCTGCTCACGATGCGCAGCTCCGGATTTAGGTGACGGCAATAGGAGGCCAGATAGATGTTGACAGCGTCGTCATTGGTCGAGAGAATGGCTGCAGGGGCTCCCATGATGCCGCTTTCCATAAGGAGATCGTAGTCGGCAGCATCGCCGATGAAGACCTTCTGACAGACGCCCTTCAGGCGATTGCTCAGAACCGGATTTTGTTCTACAAGGTTGACGGCGACGCCACGCTTGGCAAGCGCACGCGCCGTGGCGCTTCCGACAATCCCCCCACCGATGACAACGACAGGATTCGTGTTCACATTGTGGGAGACGAACAACCTGTTGAGTTCCTCCATCGCTTGTTCATTACCAATAACCACCGGTACGCAGCCCTTTTTCAGGACTTCATCCGGTCGTGCAGGATGGAGTCGCCCACGCTTCCAGACGCCAATAATGCTCAAGCCCTTCCGTTCACGCAATCGAGTCTCGCGGATCGTCTTACCAACCAGCGGTGTGTAGTCGGCCGGGAATTCCGCGATCATCAGGTCCTTGTAGTGACCCACCTTGGAGGCCTGTGCGCGTACGGCGTTCACCCGACTTGCAAGCTGCTCGCCCAACCACATCTTAAGCGGCAGCACGTGCCGAGCGCCGGTCAGCTCGAGCACATCGATCGAATCTTCCTTCCCGGCAATCGCAGCCACCTCAACTTCCGGCGCCACCTCGTGTGCCGTAAGAATAATATTCGTGTTGACCGTGTCCTCACGATTCGCCAGCACCAGCCGCGCTTGACCGAGATTCAGTCCCGCATACGTCTCCACGTTGTCCACTGCTCCGGCAACCACAGTAACGTTGCTTATATGATAGTCGGCTGCGACGGCCGGATCAGGTTCGAGGACGACGTAGGGAATACCGTCCTCCTTGAGCCGGTCGATCAATCCCTGCGCGAGCGTATCGTAGGAGCAGACGACGACGTGATTCCTGATACCGCTCGGTGCGGTGCGGGGAGCGCGCGAGCGGATACGGGCTTCGATCCAGGGCGCGTAGAAGAAACGAATGAAGGCAAAGGGAAGAACAATCAGCAAAAGAACGACGCCTGAGATGAGAACGATGACGCTGAAGATCCGCCCGGTGTCGGTTTCGAACGTGATATCGCCGAAGCCGAGCGTGCTCATTACCGTGAGCGTCCAGTAAAAACCGGTAATCCACGAATGTTCCTGCCCCTCCACATGCAGCATGATCAGTTGAAAGGCCTCCGCAAAGACCATTATGACCAGGAGGATGAAGGTAACATACTTCAGAAGGGAGCGGACGTTGCGCTGCACCTGCTTATCGTTGAAGAAATAAGAGAGCTGTGTGCCGACGAGCTTCATAAAGGAAAGTTCCAATTCAAAGTGCAAAATTCAAAATTTATTTCGTCGCGGCGGATGCAGAAAGGGTAATATCTTCTGCAGGCAACTATGAATACGATGAAAAGTCTGGTAGGCGTCTGTCTTCAGCACACGCTGCCACGAACCCCCGACTTTTTTGCGCACGTTCACTTGTTGAAAGGTCTTCTCGCTTTCAGCCAGGGAGGTTGCGCCCTCATCAATGATCTGGAGGCAGATCTTCACCCAGACATGCCCCACTCGATTCTCAACCTGTCATTTTGCAGCGAAGCGGAGAAGTCATACCTCTTAATTTCCTCTGAACGACTCCCCACAAAGATTTCTCGTACAAACAGTTCGAAATGAAAACTCAACAGGTTTAGCAACGTCAACTCTGGATTCATAATACTTATTTTTGTGATGAGGAGTTTACATGACTTGAGGGTATTGAAGTGGGAAAGAGAAAGGCTGAATTTATTGTCGCCGATCAAGTTGTCGTTAGAGTTAAAAGCCTTAACTGCCCTTGAGGACGTTCATATTGCACAGGCAAAAAACTATGGAGTAAATTATCTGAATCAGCTAACTTTTCGAAAGTTCCAAACTTTGGAAAAGTTGAACTGCCTACCCCTTTTACTCCCCCGAATTCAACTCTGAAGTGCAACGGTTGCTGGAGGAG
>JAGWAZ010000003.1:0-89223 GCA_021296135.1 Chlorobiota bacterium
TAACGCCTGTGACTACACTGTCTACAACACTGAAGGTCGTGTTGTTTTAGAAGAGAGGAACATGCCCCTTTCAATCACAGAGGGAGAAGTTGAATTATACATAGAGACGACAGAGCTTTTACCGGGTGAATATTTTATGAGGATAAGGACAAAAAGAAGTGGAGAATTTGTTGGCAGGGCCATTGTCATAGAGTAGTGTTCTCTCAAAGTGCCTGTTGAATTGGGTGTGGGTTGTTACTTGGTAGCAACCCACACGTGGTAACACTTGTTTGTGAAGAGTCCCGGATCAAAGTATATTTAGCAGGCTTGTACTTTGGAGAATCATGGTGGAACTACGCAGGGAACAGATAAAAGAACTTGCGGCACTCCTCAGTGCTGAACATGGGCTAACCGACAGTGATGATGTCCTCAGAATAGGAGGGGGGGAGTCCGGTCCTGCAATTGTTCTGACGATTTCATTTCTTCAGGACTCCACTGTTGTGATCTCTGCTCAGACAAGCTATGGTTACTTTGAACTTCACAACGTTCATCAAATGATCTCGGTTGAACCTGATGAAGTTATTTTTGCTTCTGAAGGGGAAGATCGAATTTCCGGACTTGTTGTCAGTCGCAATGGGGCATGTTCGCTCTTTGCGAATGTTGATCGGGCATATCTCTCAGCAGATCTTGGCACTCTTGATCCCGCGTTACTCCTTTCAGCAATGCAGCTTGGTTTGACAGAAGTAGTTCCGTTATGATCGAGATCGATTCTCTGGTATTGGAGACGTTCTTTTGAACAAAATCGAAGTCCTCAATGCTCATCCAATTACCCGATTGAAGCGTCAATCATTCCGCTCCTGCGTTGAGTCGGTACTTCGTTGGGGAGGAGTCAGTGATGCTACAATTTCCGTTATTCTCCTGGACGACTCTGCACTTTTGAAACTCAATCGGGATTATCTGAACCACAACTACTTTACCGATGTCATGACGTTTCCGCTCGAGGTAGAACCCTTAGAAGGAGAAATCTATATCAGTGTTGATCGGGCCCGTGATCAGGCAGACGAGCGCTCAATTCCGTTATATGAAGAAGTGAGTCGCCTTGCTATCCATGGTACGCTACATTTATTGGGATATGATGACAAGACTGAACAGGAACGGAAGGCAATGATTCAACTTGAGAATAAGTTTTTGAAACAAGTGGGCTAACAGCAAAAAGTGGTGGGTAGCAAACCCTTCAAAAATCCCTCTTGCGTTCAAATATCAATATCATAGTTCTCATTATCCATGCACAGGGGGACAAATTTTGGGAGTTGAATCGTTGGGAGAAAACCCGTATCATTGAATAATGATAGTATAGTGATTGCAGAATACACAGGGAGACAGAGTCGAGATTACGTTACTGCCTACAAGCCAAATCACTAATGAACGAACGCATTATAGAGATAATTCTCTACCTTATAACATGCTTGCAAGAAAATGAAGACATCAATGAAAGTGACGTCATTCAACTGACAGACGGAGGATACTCTGACGCGGAAATCGGAGCTGCCTTCAGTTGGATTGCAAGTAAAGAAAAAGTTGAACGTGCAAAACGCCTCGCTCATAATGGCTTTAGAGTTCTCCACCATAGCGAAAAACACCTGTTTACCCCAGAGGCATGGGGATATCTGATGCAACTGATGAGTTTGTCAATAGTATCTGCCGACAATATTGAAAATATTATCGATCATGCGTCGATGATTGTGTCCGGTCGGCTTGATGCTGGAGATATACGTCAATTGACGGCCAATGTCTTGATGGATTCAGCAGAACCTAATCTGATGGGAGCACACCTTGCATTACGATCTGTTGAAACAGTACATTAATATCTTTCTGCAAGGCATTTTCTTCCCGGTCGAGGCATTATTCTCGGTCGGGATTTGATTTTCAGGCCAACACGTGAGTCGTAATGATGGCAGCGTATATTCAATTCCTATCCAGAAACTCAAGTCGATAGAGAAACGATGATCGGCAGCTTTGATCCAAAAAAGGACTTTTTCTTTATTGCTGGTCCGTGCTTGATTGAAGGGGAAAAAATGGTAGATCAGATAGCCGAGAGCTTATCTACCATTGCCACGCAACTTGATGTTCCATTGGTGTTGAAAGGTTCGTTCAAAAAAGCCAATAGAACCAGCCTTTCTTCTCCCACAACTATTGGGGAAGATCTTGCATTGAAGATTCTTGCTAATGCTGGGAAGACATATAACCTGCCAACGGTAACGGACATCCATTCCGTAGAGGATGCTGTTTTTGCTTCGGAGTATGTTGACGTTCTGCAGATCCCGGCCTTCCTGAACCGACAGACTGATTTGTTAAGGGCTGCAGGGAAGACCGGAAAAGCGGTTCATATCAAAAAAGGCCAGTTTATGGCTCCGGAAGATATGGGGTATGCTGTCGAGAAAGTCCAATCAGCGGATGGGGGTGGTGATATCCTTGTATGTGAGCGTGGAGTTTGCTTTGGATATCACGATCTTGTGGTTGATATGAGAGGACTTGTTCAGATGCGTGAATTGGGAGTAGGGGTTGTTTTCGACGCAACACACTCAACGCAACGTCCAAGCCTTGGTGACTCATCCGGTGGAGATCGCTTATATACGCTGCCGTTAGCTCGAGCAGCTGCAAGTGTTGGTGTCAACGGAATCTTCTTTGAAATTCATCCACAACCTCAAGAGGCATTATCGGACGCTGCTACTCAGCTTCCGTTAGAGCAGGCTGAAGAATTTATGTATCAAACGCTGCAGTTCCACCGAATGCAGGTGAAGCTCGATGGAATCATACCAAATGAACAATCAATCAGTTTATAGCGCAGAGACATATCTTATTGATAATCCTTCAACAAGTGATGCTGAGATTATTGCTCGAGGAAGAGAGATTATCGAGATAGAGCGTGATGCCCTCGGGAAGATCGTTGATCATGTTGACCAACAGTTCGGCCGCTGTATCAGGCTTCTTGAGGAATGTAAGGGTAAGATCGTCCTGACCGGTCTTGGAAAGTCAGGAATCATTGCGCAAAAGATGACGGCAACACTGAACAGTACCGGCCGGCCGGCTCTCTACCTTCATCCAATCGATGCCCTTCATGGCGATCTCGGCGTAATACAGCAACAAGACGTTCTGATTATCTTCTCAAAGAGTGGTGAGTCCGACGAAATTCATCGACTCTATCCTGCGATTCGTGCACTGCATATTCCGATGATTGCTATTACCGGAAATACCAGGGGGTATTTAGCAAGGAAAGCAGATATAGTGTTGGATATTACTGTTGAACGGGAGGCATGCCCCTACGATCTTGCTCCGACTGCTTCGACAACGGCTATGCTTGCAATGGCCGATGCGCTGTCAGTTGTTCTGTACGAACGTGAGGGATTTACTCGCGACGACTTTGCCTCTACACATCCGGGGGGCACTATAGGTCGGCGTCTGTTACTTCACATCGAAGATATTATGAAGACTGGCGATGCATTGCCGGTAGTAAGTCCTGATCAGGCGTTCAAAACGGTCATTCTTGAGATGAGTCATAAACGTCTTGGCGCTGCCCTGGTTGTTGAGGATATGATGTTGATCGGGATCATTACTGACGGGGATCTTCGACGGATTCTTGAGCGTGATCCTGATATTCATGCCATGACTGCACGAGACATGATGACCCCAGATCCGATGACGGCTTATCCCTCTATGGCCGGATCAAACGCACTCCAGATGCTTGAAGAACATAAACGAACACACCTGCCTGTTGTTGATGATCAGGGAGCCTTGCTCGGCATAGTACACATGCACGATTTAATCGAGGCTGGACTTCAAGCATGAAGACAGGGCGACTATATCTGATCGGACTCTTGTTCATTATTCCAATTCTGCATGGATGCGAAGACAGGGATGACGGACCAGCAAATATTATTGAGTTGCCTGATGATCTCCCTGAGGACGAAGCAAATCACACAACAATTTTGCACAGTGATTCCGCGTGGACAAAAGCTATCCTCGAAGCCGGTCATGCTCGAAAGTATAGAAAGCGACAGGAAACCTTGATTGATCATGGACTTCACGTCAAGTTTCTGGGCAAAGACGGCAGGATCAACGTTATACTCAAGGCTGATAGTGCGCGACTCGACGATACCACAGGTGATATGTGTGCATTTGGAAGGGTGAACGTCTACAGTAGAAAGAACAAAACGTCTGTGAATACTGACAAGCTCTGTTATGATAGGGTGAATGAAAGATTTCATTCTGATGTGATTGTACATTTAGTTGATACCCTTAAGGGGAGATCGATCAGAGGAAAGGGGTTTGAGAGTGATGAGGGTTTGAAAGAGTACGAGATCTATCAGGTCTCAGCAGATGTGTCACGGAATTAAGATTGAAAGTGTCAGTCCGCCAATCTATCATAGCCGGTAACTGGAAGATGAACACTGAGCGGCAATCTTCAATCGAGCTTGCTCGGGCCATTCTCCAGGGATATCAGGAAAGGGAGAACCTTCATTTGATTCTTTGTCCTCCGGTCCCTTTTGCACTTGATGTGCGCAACGTTGTTGACAACAGTTCAATTCGGCTCGGTGCGCAGAATATGTACTACAAAGAAGAAGGGGCATACACAGGTGAAGTATCTCCCTCGATGCTTCTTTCGGTCGGTTGTCAGTATGTTATTCTGGGGCATTCGGAGCGAAGAACGATCTTTGGCGAAACGGATAATGATGTTAAGCTTAAAATGCGCACTGCTATCGGTCACGGGTTGATTCCTATTGTATGTGTTGGCGAAACTGAAGGCGAACGTGAAAGCGGAGAGACGTTCAGTCTGCTAAAGCGTCAGCTCGAAGCGGCTTTTGAAGAGGTGTTGCCGGAAGATGGACTGAAAACCGTTGTGGCCTATGAGCCTATCTGGGCAATTGGGACCGGTAAGACAGCAACACCTGAGATTGCTCAGGAAGCCCATCGGTACATTCGTCGGCTTCTCCAGGAACTGGTCAGTAGCTCGGTTGCGGGACAAATACCGATTCTATACGGTGGAAGTGTCAAACCATCCAATGCAGCCGAGTTGTTTGTTCAGCCTGATATTGATGGAGGTTTGATTGGAGGCGCATCCCTTATACCAAAGGATTTTCTCGCAATTGTTCAAGCGCCAACTATCTGATACGTTACTTCTCGAGAACTCATGACCATTCGACTTGACGGGGAAAATCTGACAATTCGTGACGCAGCTCGTATCGCATACGATACATCAGTCTTTGTAGAATTGGCAGACTCAGTCCTTTCTCGTATCCGGCGTTCAAGAGACCTGATAGATGATTGGGTAAATCGCGAGGAGATCATCTATGGGGTTACAACCGGCTTCGGTGAGTTTGCAAACATAGTCATCAGTCGGGATGAGCTGGAGATACTTCAAGCGAATTTGATTCGAAGCCATGCTATTGGAGCAGGTAAGCCGATGGAAGTCCCTCTCGTCAGAGCAATGATTGCCTTGCGTGTTAACGCCCTGGCCAAAGGCTTCAGTGGTATTCGAATCGAGACGGTGAAGACGTTGCTTGAAATGCTCAACAAGAACGTAATCCCCGTTGTTCCAAAACAAGGTTCGGTCGGCTCGTCAGGCGATCTTGTTCAACTTGCTCACCTTGTTCTTGCGGGAATGGGTGAGGGACATGTGTGGAAGGATGACAAGGCAGTGCCTGCAGGCCCTGAACTTGAAGAGAAGGGAATTTCTCCCTTGAACCTCACCGCAAAGGAAGGACTGGCTCTTATCAATGGAACACAAATGATGACGGCCTATGGCATCCTTGCGCTTGATAAAGCACGCAGGCTGGTGACAACTGCCGATATCGTTGGCGCGTTGTCGGTTGAGGCATTGAAAGGTACTGATAGAGCATATGATGAACGGCTTCATAACGCTCGACCACATGCTGGACAACAAACGGTTGCCTCGAATCTTCGGGCGTTGATGGAAGGCTCCGAGATTCGTGAGTCACATCGCCATGGTGATGATCGAGTGCAGGATGCCTATTCGCTACGTTGCATTCCACAGATTCATGGCGCGAGTCGTGATGCCATTGATTATGTGTATTCGGTTCTCCAGATCGAGATTAACAGTGCTACTGACAATCCCTTGATCTTTCCTGATGATCAGGAATATATCGAAGGAGGGAACTTCCATGGTCAGCCCGTAGCTCTTGCTCTGGACTTCCTGACTATTGCTTTATCCGAGCTCTCGAACGTCTCTGAACGACGTACAGAGCGATTGGTGAATGGAGCTTTGAGCAGATTGCCCCACTTTCTGACAACACAGGGAGGATTGAACAGTGGATATATGATAGCTCAATATACTGCTGCCTCGATAGTGAGCGAGAATAAAGTGCTTGCGCATCCGGCTTCTGTTGATTCGATACCCACCTCTGCAAACCAGGAAGATCATAACTCCATGGGATCGATTGCTGCTCGAAAGAGTTTGAGGGTGGCTGAGAATCTGGAGAGTGTGCTTGCAATAGAGTATCTCTGTTCGTGCCAGGGCATCGATTTCCGTCATCCACTCAAGCCAGGGCTTGCTCTGATTCCTCCGTACGAACTTCTCAGGGCTCATGTGCCACATCTGAAACAGGACAGAGTCCTTCACGATGATTTTACGAGTGCCCGAAAACTGATTGCCGACGGAGAGGTACTCTCTGCAGTAGAGACTGTGCTTGCTGATCGTTTACGATAATCAAATGTAGTTGCCTGATAGCACGGTATTATGTTTACAACGCTTCGTTCAAAGATATTTGCCGGCTTTGCAGCTATCATTACCGTAAACATAGTTGTAATGTTATGGACAATCTATAATTTCTCAGGGATTGGTGAGCGTGTCGAAGATATTCCACTTCTTGCTTCATACTTTGTCCAACAGTATCAGCCTGAGAACAATGAAGGGTTGCAGCTTTCAGAGGAAGCATTGAGCGCGATCAAGGCCTACAACTGGCAAGGTAACGTCCGTGAACTTGAAAATGTGATCAGCCGTGCAGCTTATCTTGCTCGAGGAAATGAAATCTCTCTGGATGATTTGCCAGAAGATTTTCAGGCTCTCCGCGCGAATGAGTTGGGGAGTTCTCAACGACTGGAAGATGTGGAGAGAGAACACATTCAGAGAGTAATTGCGGAATCAGAGAGCTACGAGAAGGCGGCGCACAAACTGAATATCGATCCTGCAACACTTTGAAGGAAGAGAAAGAAATATAACTTATGAACAAGAAAAGGTTCATAAGGGAAAGTAGAGAAGTGAGTCAAGCAGAATGAAAGAGTGAAGTTGTCCAACGTTCTGCACTTTTTCTTCTACTTTTATTTGACCTCCCTGAGACTTTCGAGCGATATCTTTTCGACGTGAGACATCTTCCTTCCGAGAAACCTTTCACCTACTTCAACAAATTTGTGGGGGAAGTCGCTCAAGAAGTATAGGTGAAAGGGTGGAGTCTCACTATCATTGAGTAAGTCTTGTGAACAGAGGGTATCAAAGACAAATTGTGCTGTTTCGCGCCCTGGATCGATAAGCTGAACACTATCACCGGTAACGCGAGCTAAAGCCGGTTCAAGAATTGGGTAATGAGTGCAGCCCATGATCATCGTGTCAATAGATTGAGCGAGGAGGGGGTCAAGATAATCGTGTATGATAAGATCGGTGGCTGGGTGGTCTACTAATCCTTCTTCACTAAAACCGACAAGAAGAGGACATGCCATGGATGTAACTGTTGCACCAGTATTCATTTCTGTTATTGCATCTTTATAGGCCTCTGATCTTACTGTCCCTTCAGTACCAATTACACCAATACGCTGACTTGTAGTGGCTGCCACGGCGCCTAAAGCACCCGGCTCAATTACTCCAATAACCGGAACTGATGCAATAGATGATGCGTATTCAAGGGCAACCGCACTGGCAGTATTGCATGCAATAATGATCAGCTTGACGTCCTTCTTCTCAAGAAATCCGACAGCCTGTTTGGTGTAGTGTCGTACCGTCTCAGTCGATTTCGAACCGTATGGGACGTGAGCAGAGTCACCGAAGTAGAGCGTGTTCTCCTGCGGCATGATCTCCATAACGCGTCGGGCAACAGTCAACCCGCCAATGCCCGAATCAAACAAGCCTATCGGTTTGCTCTTTTCGTTCATAATTTATCGGAAACTCTCTTCTGAACGTGAGTGTTTGATCGTAGCCCAGGCTGATTCTGCATCAAATGGAGAAGTCTGAAACGGACAGTGGTTATCATTGGTTGCACTCGGATCTTTTGTATGACATGAATAACAATCGGCAAGATCCCCGCTTGATCCTCCAAATCGCTCCATCATCTCTTGGTCCTTCATTATTGTCGATTGGATATACTGACTACCCGGGCCGTGACATCGTTCGCATCCAATTCCTTGTTGATGAAGGAGCTTTTCAAACTCATCTTGTCCTTTGCGCCCAAGAGTCGAATGGCATTGAAGACAGTTATCAATAGAAATGTTCTCTGATTGCAAGTAGGCTTGCGCGGAGTCCGTGTCGAGAATCTGCAAAGCCGATCTATGTGGCCCACTCTCCCAAACTGGAAAGATCGAACCTGATGCGAGAGAGGAGTGGCAAGATTGACAACTCTGGACTCCTACGTAATCTGCCTTAACAGGTGCACTATTGAAATGGATCAATAATCCTGCTATGATCACAAGTGAAGTACAGAAGAAGAACGCACTGATCTTGAGCATAATGACATGTAAGATATGAAACCCGTTCACGAAAGTCTATCGAGAGCTTCGTAAGGATTTGCGCTTCCAATGTCCCGTCGTATATTTGAGGCCTCTCTTTTACATAATGCATGTAAGGAGTTTTCAACATCGGAATTAAGTGGATCGACTTCCGGAACAAACGCATCAACCGCTATGACGGCACAGGAAAACCTACAACAACAATCGGAAGAACAGAACGGTAATCAACAACAGAGCGAAACCCAACAAGCAGTCGCTACTGAAGTTGAAAAACAGCCTAATGTAGAGCAACCGGAGATCTCGACATCAGAGGAGGTGAAAGGGCGGAACGGTAATCAACAAGAGGATATCGCTCATGTAGTCGTTGCTGAAGTTGAAGAAGGGAGAGAGAATAATGACGAGGGAGAGCAGGCCTCCACTTCAGAGATGATCGAAAGCGCACCGAGCATCGTTGTTAACGAAGATAACGCTTCATCTTCTACAGCGACTGTTCGTGAGGATCAGCAATCCGTTTTGGCAATTGCTCCTCCGGCCTCAACTCCTGAAACGACCAAACCAGCAGAGACTCAAAGTCAAGAGGTTTCGACAAGTATAGAGGGTCCAACATCGACTGCAAACGAATCAGAATCAACCGAAGCTTCTGCACCATCCACAAGTGAAGATAGCCCTGAAGGAGATACTCCAGCTGGTGAAGAGACCAAGGAGGAGGGTGGTGTACAGCTCGAAGAAATGAAGAGGGTTTGGTCTGAGTTAGGGGCAGCAAAGGAGAATCGATCTATAGTTGAAATGAAAGTGACCGGTATGAATAGAGGAGGTGTTGTTGGTGAATACAACAGTGTGGAGATATTTGTGCCTCAATCTCACTGGAGCATATCGCGACAATCGGGCTCAACAGATGCTTTGGTCGGTCAGAGCTTCCCAGTTCAAATCCTTGAGATCACTCAATTCGAAACTGATGCACGAAGAGTGACTGGTACTCGACGTTCAATTCTGCGCAAGGAGTTGTTGGAGAATCTGAAAGAGGGAGATAAAGTGACGGGGCGAGTATCGACCTTAACTGATTTTGGTGCCTTCGTAGATCTCGGTGGAGTTGATGGACTTCTTCACGTCTCAGAGATCAGCTATGAACGGAGCAAGATACCGAATGACTTGTTGAAAAAAGGACAAGAAATTGAGGTACTTGTTAAGAAGATCGAGAACGGTGGCAAACGTATCTCTCTGAGCAGGAAAGAGTTGCTTGAGTCTCCCTGGTCAGGAGTTGGCGAGAAGTTCCCTCTTGAGTCAACACAGAATGGTAGGGTTGTCAGTCTTACGGAGATAGGAGCCTTTGTTCAGCTCGAGCCGGGCATTGTTGGACTGATTCGTCCTCGCGAAATATCATGGACACAACGGGTTCATTCGGCTGCCGATGTTCTCTCTGTGGGTCAGGAAGTTACTGTTGTTGTGCTGAGTCTGGATGAGTCAAAGGAGCGGATAAGTCTCAGTCTGAAACGGGCCGAAGAGAATCCATGGCCCGGTATTGTTGACAAGTTCTCCGGTGATCAAACCTGGCAGGGTGTTGTTAGGGAGCTTTCGAACAAAGGTGTTGTTGTCAACGTCGAAGGAGTGGAAGGATTCCTGCCACGTGGACGTATGGGGCGCGAAGCAAACAAGCTGACCGGGATGAAGGTTGGGGATACCTTGACCGTGAGAGTCGTTGAAATTGATCCAAAACGACCGTCGATCATTTTCAGTCTTCCACGAGAAGGTGGTGGAAGCAGGGGTAGAGGAAATCGAGGTGGGGAAGGACGACGTGGCCGTGATGGGAATGATCGACCCACAACTCCGGTGCAGCCAGTCAACGAAATAAAATCCTCTGAAACCGTTGGTAACTTCTCACTCGGTGATATGCTGGGTGATGCTTCCAAGGAAAAGTTGGGCGTTGAGCCGGCAAAGGAGGAAACTCCCGCTCCCGTTGCCAAAACCGAATTGAAGCAGGGCGAGAGTGAAGAGAAGGCAGAGAAGGCAGAGAAGAGTGGGGTTGAGTCTGCACCCCCATCTGAACCCTTGAAACAGGACGAGGCGTATACTGAAGTCAGCTCGATCGAGAAGACTTCATCTGAGGTTGTCGAAGAAAATAATTCGGTGAGTACCCCCGAAGAGCCAGGTGCTGATACGTCAGATGATAATTTTTCGGCCGAGCCTGTCTCTACCAAAGAGAGTTCTCCTGAGTCTACCGTAGAGAATAGCGTTGAAGAACAGATCGGTTCGAACCAGGATGAGAATCCTGAAGAGGTGAAGGCGTAAGACAATAGAGTGGAGAATCCCGACGTGTACGCGCTTCAGATCCATAGAATTCTGAAGCGCGTATTAATTTTTTGCTATAATTTTATTGAGTTAATTGCCCGGGTGGCGGAATTGGCAGACGCATCAGACTTAAAATCTGAAGTTCCGTAAGGCGCGTGGGGGTTCGAGTCCCTCCCCGGGTACAGCTGTTAGGGAGGAGGGTGGAAGGAAGAAGCGAATAATCGCTCATATATGGATAAGGCCTTTGCTTTTTTAATCCGAATAGTAAGTTCATAAACTACCTAACTATCGCCATACGCTTGCTCAAGCTATACTCGCGGTCTGTAACAAGCATTCAGATTACCGGCCACACTCAGCCACAGATCGAGATAGACAAGCATACATGGATCTATGGTGATCTTGCTTGAAAGCTCCTTGAAGCTTCCAAAAGCATAGTCACGAAAGAGCTGATTTTGCTTGTAGAAGTACTGGGCAACGTAGACAAGTAGGAAGCTCGCTGGTAAAATGATTATGCCAGAACAGTGTCATCTTTTCCCCAAACGCATGTTCAGGCTTACGCATCGAATCAAACTACCATTCCTGCAGTCCTAGTGCCCAGGCAAGGTATTGCTGCTGCTCAGCGTTTCCTACAACTGGAAAAGGTTGCTGACTTGTCCAATTTCCCGGAGGGGATGTATCAACAGCAGCATTGTGATTACTACTGTTGTGGGATCAGATGCCAATGCCTGGTCAATTGCAGATGATGAAAGGCCAAAACCGACTCTTCGCAAGAGATGAGCAGCCTTTGCTGCATCCTATGGATCATCCTGCGTCGGTCTCCACGGTGTCAAATCGGCGTCACTACCGGCTGAGAGCCATGTGGGTGGGAACGTTACAGGGATGCCATCGGAGCGTCCCACAGGTGTTTTCCTGATGTTTTTTTGTGAGACTGTTGGAATATCCATTGATTGCCTTCTGATTCGGCACTAAAAACATGATTTGCAATGAACCGGATGCGATTCGTTACGTTTTAAAACTACGATGTATTGGTGGCATATACCAACCAACCTTCGGCCGCGATACAATGGATACACCGGTTGAAAAGAGCCAGGATTATTTTTTGACTTGTCCATTTTTTGGGAATACTTTTTTTCTTATCAGTTGTGATAACGAGTCACAAGCGGTTCGTATCTTTATAACTTTATAGTTGAAACTATCATCCTACAGCTATTGGAACCGAAAGTAATGGATTGGCTTAAAACACAAGATTCCAAAGATAGGGAGTTGCAGGCTGAGCTGCAGCAAGAAGGTAAACTGCCTCAGCACATTGCCATTATAATGGATGGTAATGGTAGGTGGGCTAAAGAGCGACGTATGCCTCGCATTGAAGGACATCGCTCTGGCGTCAGGTCTGTTAAAGATATTGTAGAGGCCTGTGGTCAGCTTGGCATATCGTATTTAACGTTGTACGCCTTCTCTACAGAGAATTGGAAGCGTCCTAAGTCGGAGGTTGTGCTCCTAATGGGTTTGTTGCTGCACTATCTTAAGAGTGAACTCAAGGAATTGGATGAGAATAATGTCAGGTTGAATGCAATCGGGCAGCTGAATGCACTACCGAAAAACGTTGCTCGACAATTACATGAGAGCATTGATAATCTTTCGGATAATACCGGTCTCACGTTGACACTGGCATTAAGCTACAGCGGACGATGGGATATTTTGCGAGCTGTTCAAACCTTGGCGCTCGATGTGCGCGGAGGAACATTGTCACCTGAGGATATTACGGAAGAAAAGTTTCGACCATACTTGAACACGAATGACATACCTGATCCCGATCTGATGATCCGCACAAGTGGCGAAATGCGGTTGAGCAATTTCCTTCTGTGGGAAATGGCCTATGCAGAAATCTACGTGGCACCTGTTTTCTGGCCTCAATTCCGTCGGGATCAACTGTATGAAGCAATCAGAAATTATCTGCGAAGGGAACGACGATTTGGAAAGATTAGTGAGCAGTTGCTTGATGCGAAGGAAGCGAATGATAAGGGGTCATATGTACGTAAAGTTCTTGATATTTTCTCGGCTAAGAAGTCGTAATCATATTCACTCGATCATTGTATTGATCGGATGTGGTATCCTTAGCCTTGCAGCCTTTTCCCCTATTGTTGCACAGGTACCGGAAGGTGAAGCTGATCTTATTGCCCCTATAACTCCACAGATCAGGCCCTACACAATAAGGGATATCAGAGTGAAGGGGGCTGTCAATACGTCCTCGTCAGCCGTCATAGCTTTTTCCGGACTTCGTATAGGTGATGACTTTAATGCCGGTTCAGAGTTGTTTGCTAAGGCCGTGAAGAATCTATATCAACGCAAGGTCTTCAGCAACGTTCGCATTCTTGTCTCCGATATTCAGGACACATCAGTGATCATCACTATTGAGGTCACGGAATTCCCTCGCGTTTCAACGCTCACTGTTGAAGGAAATGATGCATTGGACGAGGGTGATATTCTCGACGAGATGATTGTTTCAACCGGTGATATCGCCAATCCCTATGACCTGAATCGATCCGAACGAAAGATCGAAACCAAGTACGCCGAGGAAGGCTATCTCTTCAGCGAAGTTGAGATAGAACGACATCCATCGGCTGAAGATGGAAGGGTTGACGTTGTTATTACTGTCACGGAAGGACCTGAGGTCAGCATCGGTACAGTTAATATCATTGGAAACAGTCAGCTCGGCGACGATGAGGTGAAGGGGGCTATGAAAGATGTCAAAGAGAAGTCGTGGTGGCAGTTCTGGCGATCATCCAAGCTCAAGAAAGAGAAGCTCGCCGAAGATGAGGGAAGGATTGTGGACCTCTACCGGTCAAAAGGCTTTATCGATGCTGAAGTTGTAGGTGACACAATCGCTATCAATCCTGAGTCTGGCAAATCAGACATAACTATAGAGGTCATCGAAGGCTCGATTATCTACCTGCGCTCTCTTCGTATAACCGGCAATGATGAATACGATACAATATTGATTCGTAGACTTATGGGCCTTGAGGAGGGTAAGCCTTACGATCAATATACGCTTGAAGAGAACCTTAACGGCGATGGTGAGGCGTCGGTCAAATCCTGGTATCTTGATCGCGGTTTTCTCACGTTCAGTTCCTCCATTTCGGAACAGCGGGTTGGTCCTGATTCAATAGATGTGATAGCTCGTATTTCAGAAGGTGCACCGGCCTACATCCGTTTTGTCGATATCGCTGGGAACACCAAAACAAAGGACAAGGTGATTCGCCGAGAGTTCTTTACGGTTCCTGGGGATCGCTTTTCACGTGCCGCTATCATTCGCTCGCTTCGTAATCTCGCTAACCTGAACTATTTCAATCCGGAAGCGTTATTTCCTAACGTGCGTCCGTCCACAGATGCTACGAGTGTCGACATAGTTTATGAAGTTGAAGAACGCCCGAGCGATACGTTCAATGCCTCAATGGGATTGAGTTCCCAGGGTATTACCGGTTCAATCGGGCTCACGTTTACGAACTTCTCGTTGAGCGAACCACTTTCAGGGGGCGCGGGACAGATACTAAACTTGAATGCGGAGTTCGGCAGCTTTGTACAGACCTATTCACTTGGCTTGACTGAACCCTGGTTGTTTGGTATACCAATTTCGTTGGGCGGAAATATCTTCTATCAGAAGTCGGATCTGTCGCTCGTCGACGATAGCGAACAACAACTCGAGCGGATTGGCGTATCTCTCACAAGCGCAATCTTGAGATGGCCGGGAGATTATTTCCGGCTCGATGGAGCTCTTCGATTCTCAAAGAACAATCTGCTTGGTGGCGCTTCAAGTGAAGGTACTGCCTTTAGAAAAGGGACTGAGTTGAGTCTATCAACCACATTATCACGCTCGAGTATTGACAATGCAATATTCCCAAGTCTCGGTTCACGTTTTAGATTGCCGGTTGTCTTTGCGTTTGGTGGAAATGCAGAGTATATCCGTCCGGAGTTGTCCTTCGAGTTCTTCTCACCGATAGCATCGACATCGGAATCCAACAAACTTGTTCTCTATGTGAACTCGGAAACCGGTTATTTGAAGGAGATCAGTCCGCGGTCCACAGTCTCTCCAAATGTCTTTTATACAATGGGCGGGACTGTACTTTCGGGTTTCAATACAGTTCAGTTGAGAGGCTATGACGACAGATCGATAGGACCGGTTGAGGATGGATTTCCTTCAGGTACTTTATATTTCAAAGCCTCTACGGAATTGCGGTTCCCTCTTGCCCTTAACCCGATACCCATTTTCCTTCTTACCTTTGCAGAGGCCGGAAATGTCTGGGGTGATATCAGTGACTATAATCCTTTTGATCTAAAACGATCTGCTGGGTTCGGTATGCGAATAATTATGCCACCAATCGGTCTGCTTGGATTTGATTACGGGTTCGGATTTGATACAGACACAAGAGCGTCCTCCGCCACCACAAAAGGCGTCTCCTCCGGATGGCATTTTCACTTTCAATTCGGTAGATAACAGAATCATTGTGTAGGATACTCTAACAAAATTTTCTTTTAACATTATTAATTCAATGAGATTATCATGAAAATCTTTTATCGTGCATTATTTATTTTTCCAGTAGTATTCCTTTGCCAGTATTCAGCCAATGCTCAAGTAAACATTGGAACGGTACGCTTTGCAGAGATAGTGACGGAGATGCCGGAATACAAGACCGTTGAATCACAAGTAGAGTCAGCGCAGAAAGTATATCAGGATACCATTCAGAGGTACCAGGCAAACCTGGAACAGGAGATGACAACGTTCCGTCAACAACAGGGTGTCTATCCGCCAGAGAAAAAAGTTGAAGAGGAACAACGCATTAATCAGCTTTATCAAAGGGCATTAGAGTATCAGAATGCCCATCTGGGACCTGGAGGAACGATTGCTCAATACACTCAAACCCTCCTGCAACCGTTGGAGAAACAGGTTATTAATGCTATCCGGACAGTTGCGCAGCAGAAGAGGCTTGCAATCGTCTTCAATGAACAAGGAGCACTTTATGTTGATCAATCAGTCGATATTACTCTTGACGTTCAGCTATATCTCAAAAATGCCAGGTAACATCAAACATACTATCATCCGTACCATATGGTTTGCGATGGCGATGCTCTTTGTGCCTACATCATCGTCGCTATCAGCACAAACCATTGGGTATATATCAAGTGATGCTATTTTCCAACACTTGCCGCAAGCAGTCGAGGCTCGCGCTAATCTGGGGTCAATGCAGGCAAAATGGCTTCAGGAGATCAAGCGATTGGAAGATAAGATCAGGTTGCTGCGCAGGGACCTTGATGAAAATCGGCTCTTGCTAAGCGCTCAGGAACGAGCCAATAAAGAGGGGGCTCTTCGGGATGCTGAGGCTGTGCTCGCCTCCTATCGGGCCGAGAAATTTGGACCTAATGGGGAGTTCGAACGTAGTTATCGAGAACTGATGGCTCCTATCATTGATTTGGTAATCGTAGCGGTCAACGCAGAAGCAGAGGTGAAGAAGTACGATTACGTCTTCGATAAAAGTAGCCGCGGATTACCAATGTTGTTTGCAAATCCAGAACATGATCTGACCCTTGACGTATTAAAAAGGCTTGGAGTCGAAGTTGATGCATCTGAATTGGAAACAAGGACTGATAAACCGAAGAACCTTTTACCGGAGTCGTTCCCGGTTCAGCTCAGTGTAGATAACAACTCAACTATCAGCCTTGATCCCAATGTTTCGCTCCCAACATCAGTTAACAATGGTGGAGAGATACAAATTCAAGGAACAATAGAACCAAATCCCAATGAACTGTTGGACCCCGAAGAAAACAAAAAGTCTGAAGAGAGTGATCCTCGGTAATTGGAAGAAGAGATGAATCAACATTCGATGCTCTCTGTAGGGCAGATCGCAGACAGGTTACAGGGTGAGGTCATTGGAAATCGGGACTTACTAATCGGTGATATCCGTGGGATTGAAGAAGCCGGCCAGGGAGATCTTACATTCCTTTCAAATCCCAAGTATGCTCGCTATGTAGCTTCAACCGGATCCTCTGCCGTAATTGTTGGCAGGGATTATGAAATGAAGAGGGAGGATCTTACCTACATTGTTGTCGATGATTCCTACTCGGCCTTTATTGCGGCCCTCCGATTACTTCGGCCGCTGCAAACAGAGCATTCTGCCGGTATTGCCTCGACTGCCTCTATGAGCCAGAATGTAGAGTTGGGTGAAAATATTACCATTGGACCAAACGTTGTTGTCGAGTCCGGATGTGTCATCGGTGATAGGACTGTTATTCTTGCCAACTCAGTTCTCGGTAGAGATGTACATATTGGTCACGATTCCGTGATTTATCCTAACGTTACCATCTATGCAAAGTCAGTGATTGGTTCGCATGTCTCGATTCACTCAGGAACTGTTATTGGGGCTGATGGTTTTGGATTTACCAAAAGCCAGGATGGTGAGTGGGAGAAAATTCCGCAAACCGGCTCTGTGGTGGTGGAGGATGATGTCGAGATTGGAGCAAGCGTGACAATAGACAGAGGAACCTTGGGGGAGACGCTTATTGGACAAGGCTCCAAGCTGGATAACCTGATTCATGTTGCGCATAACGTTAGAGTTGGGAGTAATACTGTGATTGCAGCACAGACAGGTATATCAGGGAGTACAACGATAGGACCGGGAAATATGATAGCTGGCCAGGTTGGCATTGTGGGACATATCGAGACAACGGAAAATGTTATTATTGAAGCTCAGTCCGGGGTCAGTAAATCGCTCCTGAAGCCTGGAAGATATTTCGGTCATCCTGCGAAGGAACACTCGCTTGCTTTACGGCAGGAGGGTGCCTTGCGCCAGCTACCGAACCTGCTTCCGGAACTCCGCGAGTTAAGACGCAGACTTCGAGCTATTGAAGAGGAAATGGGGTTCTTGAAGGAGGAATCTGAGTAAGCAGTAGCCATTCTATCCGGCAGTATACTTTGTTATGAAAACTCATCAACGAACTATTGCGTCACCCGCCACTCTTTTTGGTATTGGGTTACATTCCGGTACTGAAACAAGACTTACGTTTCAGCCTGCCCCGGAAAATTCCGGGGTTCTTTTTGTCCGTACAGATCTGGAAGATCAACCAGAGATTCCTGCCAATGTCTCCTATGTCTCGGATACACAACGGGGAACAACGTTGGCAAACGAAAATGGCGTTCAAATTCGGACGGTTGAACATGTCCTTTCCGCACTTGCAGGTCTGCGGATCGACAATTGTCGCATAGAGCTTGTCGGGGAGGAACCTCCGGTTATTGACGGAAGCTCCGAACCGTTTGTCAAAGCATTGAAAAAAGTCGGGTTTTCGGTTCAAGAGTCGCTCTGTTCCATTCTGGTTGTCGATAAACCAATTCACTATACGAGTAAAGAGCATAATGCTGAGTTCACGTTATTGCCAAGTGATGGATTTTCTGCAACGGTTATTCTCGATTACGAGAACAACAAGATCCCAATGCAGCAAACAACCTTCTCAGATATCTACGAAGCGTATGAACGTCATATCTCTTCGGCTCGCACTTTTTGTTTTCTTTCTGAAGTTGAGAGGTTGCGCGAACAAGGTTTGATCAGGGGGGGCACAATTGAAAACGCTATTGTACTTGCCGATAGTGGTTGGGGGATTCAGGAGATAAAGAAGTCCATTCAGGCTGCCTGCATAGAGACTGATGCAGACGGTACGGAATCGAACATCATTGTTGGAGAACCTCTGCGATTTCCGAACGAGCCAGCTCGGCATAAACTTCTCGATCTGATTGGCGATCTCAGTCTCGTCGGAGTTTCTATCAAAGGACATCTTGTTGCTTTGCGTCCAGGCCATACCGCAAACGTTGAGTTTACTCAGCACCTGGCGAGTCTTGTTGTTAAACGAAATCTGATCAAAAAGATTACGCCCGACCCGAGCGAAACGATGATTGACGTTGGCGGAGTAATGAAAATACTGCCACACCGTTATCCATTCCTGCTTGTTGACAGAGTAGTGTCGCTTGACAAGAGTGAAGGAAGAATAGTCGGTATCAAGAATGTTACCATCAATGAACCTTTTTTTGAGGGGCATTTCCCCAGATACCCTATAATGCCAGGTGTTTTAATCGTTGAAGCGATGGCTCAGACAGGTGGGATGCTTCTGATGAATGAAATAGGAGAAGATGAAGCAAAACTTGCTCTCTTTATGGGAATCCGTGAAGCAAAGTTCAGAAGGCCGGTTGTTCCCGGCGATACCCTGCAAATGAATGTCCTTCTGAAAGGAAAACGGTTCAACACATACACCCTTGAAGGTAAAGCCATGGTTGCTGGCAAAGTAGCCGCTCAGGCTGAGTTCAGCCTGGCAGTTATGAACCAAACAAACTATTCATGAGTACCTGTATAGAAGTAAGCAACCTGGCAGTTGTGAGTCCTAATGCTAACCTTGGAGAAGGTGTCAAGATTGATCCATTTGTTGTTATTGAAGATGATGTAGAGATTGGCGATGGAACCCATGTTAAGTCGCATGCTCACATATATTCTGGTAGCAAAATTGGATGTGAGTGCCAGGTCTTTAACGGAGCTTCAATCGGTGCAGTTCCGCAAGACTTGAAGTTTGGTGGCGAACCTACTGAAGCAAGAGTCGGGGACAGGACGATAGTTCGTGAGTATGCCACGATACATCGCGGGACGTTAGTAACTGGACGGACTTCAGTTGGAAGCGATTGTCTGCTTATGGCATACACTCATATTGCACATGATTGTGCAGTGAAGGATCATGTAATTCTTGCCAACGGAGTTCAACTTGGAGGGCATGTCGGAATTGATGACTGGGCAATTATCGGAGGCTTAACCGGAGTTCATCAGTTTGAGAAGATTGGAAAACATGCGATGGTTGGTGCAGGTTTTCGAGTGATGAAAGATGTACCGCCATACGCACTTGCTGGAAACGAACCACTCGGTTTTAGCGGAGTGAACGTCATTGGTTTAAAACGCCGAGGATTTACTTCCGAGACTATCGAGAGAATTCGCGATGCGTACAGGATTATCTATCAAGCCGGAATGAATATCGGTGATGGTGTCCGTGCCGTCGATGAACTCTTTGCTGGTGATCAGGAGATAGAAGAGATCACCTCGTTTATTCGCAGGAGCGAACGGGGAGTCATTCCGTTATCACGGTAAATCTATATCGAACTTCTATCGGCGTTCGAGGTTTGAAGTTAGAAGTCTGAAGCCAGAAAGAGGAAGCCCGTTTTCCACTTCCAACTTTGTCCTTCGAACTTCTATCGGCGTTCATTGTTTCTCTATCAATCTGTGTCTACCTAAACGTTATCCGCATTTATCTGTGTCTCTATCGTCGCGTTCCTTCCTGGTTGTTGCAGGTGAATCATCGGGTGATGCCCATGCAGCAGAACTGATTCGACACCTCCGTGGATCGTTATCCGATTATTCGCTCTTTGGCCTTGGTGGCGACAAATTGATTGCTCAGGGACTTCAACCTCTTTTCCATGTCTCCGACATGCAAGTGACCGGCTTTGTTGAGGTTGCAAAGCGTTATTCATTCTTCCGGAATGTACTACGTCGGACTGTAGCTGAGGTGAGAACACAAAATCCTGCTTTTGCCATTCTTGTCGATTATCCCGGCTTCAATTTGCGCTTGGCACGTTTTCTTCATGAAGTTGATATACCGGTCTATTACTACATTGCCCCGCAAATGTGGGCATGGCGGGAAGGGCGTGTTCGATTTTTGCGGCGGTTCGTGAAGAAACTGATAGTTCTCTTTCCCTTTGAACAGATATTCTTTTCTAAACGGGGAGTCTCAACCGAGTATTATGGTCATCCTTTGGGTAATCGTCTTGAAGCTGGCCGTGAAAAGCGTCTTGAGGCTGCAAAAAAGATTATTGGGAATGACAGAAGGAGAATCATTGCTTATTTACCGGGAAGCCGGCAGAATGAGGTAAAGCCGCATCTCGAAGAGCTCAAAGGGTTAGCTCGACAACTTGGGGATGGGTATCGCCACATCATTGCTCGAGCTGGCAGCCTGAGTTTAGAATTTATTGAAAGAGGCTTCTCCGATGAAGGACTCTTTGAAGTTGTCGATTCATCCGAAGGACTCTTGGAAGCCGCAGATGTTGGCATCATAAAGTCGGGAACTTCAACGCTCCAGACCGCGATGATAGGCACGCCATTTGTTGTTATCTACAAAGCCTCGCCTATTACCTATTTGTTGGGACGTTCCCTGGCAAAAGTCAAACACATTTCGATTGTGAACATTCTTGCTGATAAGCTTGTTGTACCGGAACTGATACAGGGAGACCTAACCGCCGAGAATTTGTGGATGTCTATCAACGATATACTTTTCAATGAAGATCGAAAAGAAGAAATGATCGGCCACTTCAGAGAAATAATGGAAAGTCTTCGAGGAGATGATCCTTATCGTGATGCCGCAAACAGCATAATTGAATCATTAGCCTGACAACATACCAACCATGAAAAAGGGCTGGAAATACTATGTGAGCAAAACAGTCCTTTCAGTAGCTCTTAAACTTCTCTCTACGACATGGAGATTCAGAGAAGGAAACGCCGATGAAGTCGAAAGTGTTCTTGCTGGTAGAGAACCGGCAGTTATAGCGTTTCTTCACGGGAAGATGGTTCCAGTCTGGTATCGATTCAGAGGAGGAGCCTTTGCTGCTATTGTAAGTGCCAGCCATGATGGTGAACTGTTGACGCATTATCTGAAAAGAAGGCTCGGATACCATATGGTTGTGCGAGGCTCAAGTTCCGAAGGGGGAAGTAAAGCGCTCTTTGAGATTATCCGCCTATTGGAGTATCAGTCATGTCTTATCACACCTGATGGTCCACGTGGTCCGTTAGGTGAGCCAAAAGCCGGGGCAATGATAGCGGCTCAACGTGCAGGGAGGAGGGTTATAGTTATCAACTGGAAGGCTAAGAAAACTTGGGATTTTGATACATGGGACCACATGTCAATTCCGTATCCTTTTAGCCACATTAATATCCGTTATTGCACCTTAAATTCAACTACACGCACCCTTCAACTATTTAGAGAACTTTTAAACAAAGCTCCATGACTCCACAAGAATTGCTTCTATATCCTCTAAGTCTTCTCTACAGAAGTGCCACAACTCTCCACCGTTACGGAGCCAGATCACGTTCATTTCAGGTTCCCATCATTTCTGTTGGGGGAATTTCTGCGGGAGGAAGTGGGAAAACACCAATCGTTCGAGAACTTATCAATCTCCTGCAGCAAAACTACTTCATCATTATTCTTACGCGCGGATATGGTCGACTCTCAAAGGAAGAAATCGTCTGGACGGCAGGGGAACCTATACCAAACGCCTCTTTGTTTGGAGATGAACCTATGCTTTTGGGCAAGTCCCTTCGCAATGGAATGATTGGAGTAGGAAAAAATCGTTCGGAATTGCTTGAGCGTATACTGAACGAGCGACCCAAACTCCAAAAGCCCCTTGTTATTCTTGATGATGGTTTTCAACATTATAGCATTGCCCGAGACTTCAACCTTATTCTCTTCGATGATTTTTCTGCGACAGAGCGATTTCTGCTACCTGCGGGGTATCTCCGGGAACCACACTCAGCCTTGGAGAGAGCAGACTGTATTCTTGTAACATCATTAACGGCTGAAGCGATTGCAAGAAAAAATGGTAGGAGAAAACCTGACATTCTCCAGGTCCAGTACATAACAGACAGGCTATACAACTGGAAATCAGGGATCCAACTGACCTCACAAGGCCCACGAGTGGTTCTTGTCACGGGGATCGCTCGACCTGAACGGGTAGTTGTCGCGCTTGAAAAACACTCTATTTCTATTGCTAAGCATTTGAAGTACAAAGACCACCACCTATACTCCAGGGGAGATATAAGGAAGATACTTGGCGACATGAAACGGTATAACGCTGAGATAATCATCTCAACGGAAAAGGATGCGGTCAAACTGGAACAATTTCCCGAACTTGAAAATGTTCTCTACGTTCTACCGTTGAACGTGACATTCGCGGAGCCTTATTTCTTGCTTAATTCTATCACAAAACGGATCAATCGAAAATATAGCCAAGAATGAGTATAACGATAGGCCTATCCCGAGGAAGTGGAACGCCCAAATACAAAAACTATTGGGACTGGATCAGGAGATACGAACCTGAAGCGATGATAATCGATCTCTTTGTTCTCCCAGATCTGGAAGAAACGTTGCCAGACCTCGATGCAGTTATCCTGACCGGAGGAGGCGACATTCATCCCGATTATTATGGAAGACCAGAAGCACTCAAGGTAAGTGATGGCATCGTTCTTGAGCGTGATGAGATAGAGTTCCGTGTTGTCGACTATGCCTTCGATAAGAAACTTCCGGTTCTTGGTGTTTGTCGTGGAATACAGGTCATTAACGTCCACCTTGGCGGTCCGCTTGTTCCTCATATTCCAGATAATTCGGAATATGCCTTATACCATCAAAGGCTTGAAACTGGAGATAACGATCATGAAATTTCTGTAGAACCAGGATCGCTTCTGTTTCGTGCCTCAGGAGAACTTGAGGGAAGGGTTAACTCTGCCCATCACCAAGGAGTGAACCGACTTGCCCCAGGACTGACAGCAACAGCAACAGCTCCTGACGGACTTATCGAAGCAATTGAGTGGCAGGAACCGGAGCAACGCTCGTTTCTTCTTGCAGTACAATGGCATCCCGAACGGATGGATCAGGAGAATCCGTTTGCTGGAAAGCTGTTGGAACAGTTTCTTGTAGAAGCCCACAGCTCAAAGATCCTTAGAGGGGCGTCACTTCCTGAACCAAAGCCAGAACCGGGGGAGATAGATATCCGTTCGGAAGATAAGGAGGGTGAAGGAGATTCGCCTCTACCAATTATTCAGTAGTTAAAGGGTTTGATGGTTTAGTAGCTGAGTGGTTCAATAGTTGAAGGTGCTGGTTTGGATATCTCATCAACGTAGTAACTTGCTGCCAAACCGATCAACAACCAAACTATTCAACTATCTCAACGACGTTATCCAAAAAATCTGTTTTGTTCCTTCCGAATCTCCTTTAACAGATACTTCAGGTGAGGATTTGTTGGCTCTTCAGCCATTGGGACGTAGTGATCGATAGTTTCCTTCACATACTTGTAGGGATCTCGCTTCAAGTTGAATTGAATGCACCGCAAGTTGTCAAGGCGATCGGCTAACTTCACGATGCGACAATCCTCCGAACTGTTCTGCAGCCGTTCGATATATTCCTGATCGATTTTCTCGCGGAGTGGACCATCCTTGATACCGATTTCTTTTGTCAGCGTCTCGACAATATCACCAACATAGTCTCCAAAGTTAAAGGCAAGGACTTTAGGAGTGAGAATATCAGAGTCTTCCAGAACGTCATGGAGAAGAGCTGCACAGATAAGATCGCTATCGGTGATGCCAAGTTCGCCCAGCAAAATTTTTGCGACACGCGATGGGTGCCAGAAGTAAGGAGTACCATCGTTTCTTTGCTGAAACTGGTGTACGTTTTGAGCCATCTCCCATGCAGAGTTGATCCTGTTCAACTCAACAGAACCAATGACATCCATTAACTTTTCGGTTAACTCGCTCTTGGTAAGAAAACTTTGATTGTACTTTGGAGATCGATCTAACATAATCTCATGATTCAATCAATTCACGAGCAGCCAACATGCTCGATTCGGTTACATCTTCACCACTCACAAGCTTTGCTACTTCTCGGGTATGTTCCTCCGGCTCAAGCTTCCTAACCTGAGTCACAGTCCGTCCTTTGATCAGTAGTTTTTCAACTACATAATGATTTCTGCTCATGGCTGCGATCTGCGGTAAATGCGTAATCGCTATAATTTGATGATAGTCAGCCAAATTCCTCATTGCAGTCCCTACCTTCGTAGCGATCCGACCGGAGATACCAGTATCTATTTCATCAAAAACAAGAAGAGGAAGGCGGTCATTCTTTGCAAGAATCGTTTTCAAGGCAAGCATTACACGACTGATTTCTCCACCTGAGGCTGTCCGAGCAAGAGGTTTGGGATCTTCACCCAGATTTGTTGAGATAAAGAACTCCACAATGTCAATTCCATGCCGGGTTGCCGCATACCAGTGATCGCCGGAGCAGACGGCAGTGTCGGAACCGGAAGAAACCTCGTTATGATCAATCTGAACGGAGAATTTTCCATGTTCAATACCAAGTTCTCGCAGTGTCTCTACCACGGCGGCCTCAATTTTCCTGGCAATCTCAGAGCGCTTCTGTGAGAGACGGAGGCTCAGTTTACCAACAGATTCCTGCAAATCACGAAGTTCCCTTCGTTTCTCCTCGATGGTAGAATCGTAGTTCTTTGCGAGAGCAATCTCTGTTGTGATCGTCTCACGATATTCAAGTACTGCTTGAAGTGTCCCACCAAATTTTTTGCGAAGACCATTCAAGACATAAAGTCTCTCACGTATCTCTTCAAGTTCTTCGGGGGCAAATTCAACGTTAACCGAGTAGCGTTGGAGTGACTTAGCAATTTCTTCAATCACAACAATCGCAGAGAGACATTCGTCCAGTCGTTCGCTAAAGTCAGAATCAATTTCAGTGAGCTGATCCAGCATGGATTGAGCACGAAGAAGTTTATCTCTGACAGAATCGCTCTCTTCGTAGAGGAGGGAGTGCAGGCCAGTTACAAGCTCATAGAGTTGTTCACTGTTCTCCCTGATCTTCAGTTCCCTGAGTAAGTCCTCATCTTCATCAGGTTTTGGATCGACCCCATGAATCTCCTGAAGCTGGAACTCATAAAATTCCAGCTTTTGGCGTAATCCTGCCTCTCGCTTCAAAAGAGACTTGATTTCACCGGCAATGGAGAGTATGTTTTCATATCCTGAGCGATAATCGTTCACCATTTCCTGAAGGCCACCAGCATTGTCGAGCAGATGGATGTGAGTCTCGCTACGGAGTAACGTTTGATGATCATGCTGACCATGCAAATCAATCAATCTGTCACCGATCTCTTTCAGCAAAGATACCTGAGTTGGTGAATCGTTAAGAAAAGCACGAGATCCACTTTTGGGGGAGACTTCTCGCCGTATAATCAGTTCATCACCATCCTCATAGCCATGTTTTTTCAACAGGGTATGAACGTGGTCGTTGGAACTGATAGAGAAAAAACCCTCAACCACTGATCGCCGTGATCCCTTCCGAACATCTTCACTGGAAGCACGCTCACCAAGAAGAAGACCGAGCGCATCAATGAGAATTGATTTCCCGGTCCCTGTCTCACCGGTAATAACGTTCAGACCACTTGAGAATTCAATGGTCAACTCATCAATAATTGCATAGTCCCGGATATAAAGAGTCTTCAGCATGAAGAAGGCAGTTAAGCAGCAAGCAGGCTATGAGCTTTTACGTGTTTCCCTGAACTGTCTGTTTTTATACTCAACGAACAATCCCTTCACTTTGTTCCGTTGATATTTTCCTGTCGATGTAACTGGAACCTCATCTCCAAAAAGAACAACCTTAGGCTGCTTGGAGAAGGGGAGATGTTCTGCACAAAAGGCGAGGACTTCCTCTTCAGTTAATGATTCATCCGCTTTTCGTACATAGGCTCCAACTTCTTCACCATACCAGGAATTTTCAAACGCAACTGCTATGCCAACATCAATCTTTTTGTTACTGTTCAGTACTTCATCAATTTCAAGAGGGGAGAGGTTAACCCCGCCCCGGATAATTAGTTCTTTCAGCCGACCGGTAATAAAGAAGTAATCATTGCCATCGTCATCTTTTAGATAAAACCCTTCATCACCACTTCTGAACCAACCATAAGCGAAGGCTTTCTCGTTTGCCTCGTTGTTGTTGGAGTATCCGGACATAACATTATGTCCCCGAACGACAATCTCGCCCCTTTGGCCTGGTTCAAGTTGGTTAGCATTCTCATCATGGATTGCCATCTCATTCTGCGGTATTGGGAGGCCGATGCTTGGGAAACCATGCTCGGTCAACCATGCTCGGCGGACTTCCTGTGTTAAACTGACCGGAAGAAAGCAACTGTAGCATGTCGTCTCCGAGAGACCATATCCGTGAATGATCGGCACGCCGTATCGATCTTCAAACCGGTCAGCAAGCTCACAGGTCAATGGTCCGGCTCCGCAGATAACATGTCTGAACTGCGAAAGATCCAGCCCCGATACATCAATCTTAGCACTACAGAGGTAAGCAAGAAGCGTCGGGACTACCGAAACAACAGCCACACCCTCCTCAGCAATGCGTTGGAAGAAAGAACCGGACTGGAATTTTCTGTTTAACACGACGCTTCCACCAGCATACATTGGGGTTACGAGCGTAACGACTGTACCGTTTACGTGATGGATCGGGAGCACACACATCATGCGAGTTGTTTCGGTAATGCAGTGCCATTCCGATATACCGATAGCATCTGCAAGCAGATTGCCATGAGTGAGTAAAACTCCTTTCGGAGGACCGGTAGTGCCACTTGTGTAGACGATGAGACATTCCTGATCGAGAAGATAACGGCGGGGAAGAAGGAGGGGAGCTGAGACACCTTCACGCAAAACTCTGTTGTAATCTTCAAACCAGACTGTCTCGTCATGGCGATCGGTCAGGTCACCACAGGCTACAATGGTTTGAAGAGAGGGGAGTTTTTCCTTCAGACTTGCTACTCTGTCCAAATACTCGCTGCGAACAAAAGCAAGGGATGCTTCGGAGTTTATAAGGGTGTAGGATACACGCTCATCATCTTCCCCCACATTAATTGGAACAACCGTTCCACCCAAAAACCAGACGGCAAAGTACTGCACAACTGTTTCCGAGTTGTTATGGGTTACCGTTGCAACGCGCGAGCCGCGGGTAATTCCTTTGTTCAAGAGAAATCGTGCTGTGGAATTGACTTGAGCAAGAAAGTCCGCATAGGTAAGCGCCGTTCGGTTTCCATGATCGTCATACCAGATCAGCCATTCTTTTTCGGATAGTTTCCGAGCTTGATAGGCGAGTAGATCACCTATTGATGTAAAGGGGACATCAAGTTCTGAAAAGGGAATTCCTCGAACAGATCGTGCCTGTCCGATCAATTCAGTCAGTTCCAGCATCAAAAAATCCTGCGTAACGTCAACTATTGGTAGAACATTGAAATCAGCCGTTCAAGATACGAACTATGGAGAATCGATAGCGAAGAAGAGAACTAGTCGCTTGACTGTACATTCTCTTTTACGAATGCTCGTGTGAAAAATTATGGCCGACGACTATCGATGGAGATAGCAAATCTCTTCGTCCGGTTTTCGAGACTACTTCCCATTTCCTTAGCTTTATTCTCTGTATGGGGAAGAGATAATGCACAAGGCACGAGATAGCAATTTTCTGATAGTATGAGCGAAGAAATAGAACGACAGACAAGGGCAATTCTTAGAGGAGATCGCCTGGCAATAACGCGCGGAATTACAAAAGTTGAGAACGAAAAGGAGGGATGGGACGAGCTTCTCTCGCGGCTTTACAGGCATAGTGGCGAGGCATACCGTATCGGGGTGACCGGGCCGCCCGGAGCAGGAAAATCAACGATCACACAGAAGTTGATTGCATACTATCGAGAGCATAACAAGAACGTAGGGGTGATTGCTGTCGATCCGACCTCTCCTTTTACTGGCGGTGCAATTCTCGGAGATCGTGTCAGAATGCAGTCAGAGTCGATGAACGAAGGGGTCTTCATCCGTTCAATGGCCACTCGGGGGAACCTTGGTGGACTGAACACAAAGGCTCAGGATGTAGCCGACCTGCTGGATGCTGCTGGTTTTGGAATTATCATCATGGAGACTGTCGGTGTTGGCCAATCAGAGTTGGACGTGGCTGATGCAGCAGATACTACAGTTGTTGTGCTCGTCCCTGAATCCGGAGATTCAATCCAGGCCATGAAATCGGGATTGATGGAGATAGCAGATCTCTTCGTAATGAACAAGTCCGATCGAGACGGCGCAGACCAAGCGGTCTCAGCCCTTAAGACAATCCTGACTATGCGGATTACCCATGCCAACGATCAGTGGCATCCCGATGTTATCCGAACTGTTGGGACAACCGGAAAGGGGATCGACATCCTTGCCCAACGAATCGATCATCATCATCATTTTATGACCGAACACGGCTTGTTTCAGAAGAGACAAACGCATCGTGAAGAGCAGCGTGTACGAGAGTTGGCCGAGGAACTGCTAAGCAAATCGTTCTGGACGGAAGAACGGAGTACATTGCTCAAGGAATTGGCGCCTAAGATCTCGGCAAGAGACATTTCACCTCAAGAAGCTGCGCTTCATCTCACTACGCACGAAGTTGGAGCAATAGAGTGATCCAAACTCTCGATACCGATTTCGAGGGGTATTTGACCGACACGTCAAACCTTGATGGAGGATACGCCGACCGCGTCTACTTACCTGAAACTGAAGAGGAGGTAGGGGAGATACTCAGGAAATGTTCACAAGAGAAGACCGCTGTGACAATCGCGGGGGCGGGAACAGGTCTGGCCGGGGGGAGCATCCCTTTCGGTGGAGTTGTTTTGTCGCTTGCCAAGTTGAACAGGATTATTGAGATCAATAAAGAGAAAGGGCTTGCCATAGTAGAAGCAGGTGTTGTTCTTTATAACCTTCACAGAGAAGTAGAGTCTCAGGGACTTCTCTATCCACCCGATCCGACTGAGCAAGGAGGTCAACTTGGAGGCAACTTTGCAACCAACGCCTCTGGCGCACGAACGTTCAAGTACGGCCCTACCCGCGACTGGATTACCGGAGCACATGTATTCCTGTCATCAGGTGAGATGCTTGCATTATCCCGCAACGGCAATCGAGCCAACCGATATTCTATGAGCGTGGAATCGGTAAACCGAACCATATATGACATTGAGATCCCTCGCTATCAAATGCCCCCAACCAGCAAACATTCCGCTGGCTACTATGCAAAGCCCAATATGGATCTGCTCGATCTCTTCATCGGAAGTGAGGGAACACTCGGAGTTGTTACCCGTCTTGCCTTAAAGCTAATCCGGAAACCGGAACGGCTCTTCAGTGGTATTGTCTTCTTTGAGAGCAACGAGAGAATCTTCGGCTTCGTTGATGAAATACGTGAGAGAAGCAAAAAAAATCGTATTTCCGATACTCCGGATTTGAACGCACGTGCTCTTGAATTCGTTGATGCCCATGCCTTGGAGTTCATCAAAGAAAGCTATCCTTCGATCCCCGAGAATGCCAACGGAGGAGCAATCTGGTTTGAACAGGAGAGAGAGGAGGCTTCCGAGGAGTTATTAATCTCGCACTGGGCAGAGGTAATTGAGCGCTATACGGATTTATCGGATGATTCCTGGTTTGGCCTTTCTGAGAAAGATCAGCAGAGAATGCGAACGTTCAGACATGCAATTCCCTCGTCCGCGTATGAGTTTATCAAAGCACATCAGGTCCAAAAGTTCGGAACAGATATGGCTGTCCCTGATAATTGCTTTCATGATATGTACCGGTTCTATCGGGATGAACTTGACAGATCAGGATTGCGAAATTTGACGTGGGGTCATATCGGGAACAGCCACCTACACGTGAATATGCTTCCGGAAAATCAGACGCAGATAGCACAAGCGCAACGGATATCCGATCGTTTCGTAACAAAAGCACTCCAACTCGGTGGCACGGTGTCGGCTGAGCACGGTGTTGGAAAGATCAAGACAAAGTATCTGAAACAGATGTACGGGGAAGAGGGGATTGAGCAGATGAGGAAGGTCAAAAGAGCCCTCGATCCAACCGCAATACTTGGAAGGGGAACCATGTTTAGATGAGTCGATTCATCGATAACAAGGCAAAATTGTAATATAAAAAGGTAGTCTGCCGGAAATGATGTTTTTTTCCTGTGAACAGACTTTGATTTTTTTACTCGGTTTATGGCTTATATTTTCCAGATAAACGCTTCAAAAGGTGGTGTTCCCAAAACAGGACTGCACAAAGCAGAGGTTGACTTGAACGGTATTATCGTCGACGATCAAGCCGACAAGAAACATCATGGTGGACCTCTTCAAGGCCTCTGCCTTTTCAGACTTGAATCGATACTCGAACTCCAGAAGGAAGGGCACCCGATCTTTCCAGGCTCTACTGGTGAAAACATAACAACAGTTGGCCTCGAACCAGATCAGCTATTGCCAGGTGTGAGATTGCGGCTTGGCAGCGATATACGAATAGAGCTGACAGACTTCGCAACGCCTTGCAACACCATTGCGGCGTCGTTTTCGGATGGCAACTCGAATCGGATTAACAACAAAAAGCATCCCGGCTGGAGCCGGGTCTACGCAAAAGTGCTTACGGAAGGAAAGATCACAATCGGCGACCCGATTGTTCTAGAGGTAGTACAGAAGATGGATAGATAGTCGCCCCTTAAAAAAGGAACAAGTTGTTAATAATCGCCTAAAGCGGAAAGGACTGAAATCTTCCCCTATTTCTATGGAGTTCGTGGAAAAGTCCTGTAAAAACCGCCAAAAGTCCTGTTATTCCTTTGTAGCTTCTTGCCAAATTCAATATCGATTCACCGACGATCAGGGCAAAACTAGCCCAGCCGTTTACCGCTGGGGCCTTGATTAACGATAGAACCTCGATTAACGATCGTATGATGTCAGAATGTCGGTATATGATGTCAGAATGTCAGTGTTCGATGTCAGAATGTCGATTAACGATGTTCGATTTCAGATTTACGATGTATCATAGCCCAGCCGTTTACGGCTTCAACCCCGACGTAAAGGGACAATCAGAAGGGAGACAGGGAGAGTGGGGGCCAGAGCGTAGGGTCGCATGGCCATGCGACCTCGCTGTTAGAAGTGCGAAATAAACTCCACAACGTGAAGGTCATAGTGTTTTAGCACCGTGCTTTAGCGCGGTGATAGGAGTGATCCTCTACGCAACCGGGGTTGTGAGCCTTAGGAGGGGAATGAAGTATTAAAGGTTCATTGGGCAAAAGCCGGAACGGCTCTCTCTTATCCATCGCATTGGAATGGTTCGAGAAGGCTAAGTTCTTATAAAGATATGAAATAGATGTGTATCTTTAGCGTTATGAACTCTTAGTAACAACCAAATCTCCGTAAAACCAACACGAAGGATACGAAACAAACAACAGAAATAACGAATCGACTCAGCCTGTCACCCTTCAACAGGCTCAGGGTGACACTCGAAGCTCAGGATGACACATTGCTGCGCAAGGAGCTTTGCCCAAATAGAACCAGATATAGCTTTAATGTTGACTTTTAAGGGACGACTAGATAACAACAGACATATCACATCATTGTATTTCTCATTTAACTTTTCATTTTGAATTTTGCTATGGACAATCTACGTGAACAACAGGAGCAACCAAGAACTTCTGGAGCGAAGACGAAAGTGAAACCGAAAGAAGAGATGACCTTTGTCAAAACGCTGGTTGCATCAATGCTGGGTTTTATGGCTGGCATTATCGGCTTGTCCATTATCTCATTGATTGGATTCCTTCTACTTCTCGGCTCTCTTTCTTCGGTTGATGGTGAGCCGACAGTTCTTGGCAACTCTCTACTCGTACTTCCTATGAAAGGGAGTATACCTGAAGTTGTTACCGCAGGATCTTTTGGTGACATTTTTAGCAAATCCTCGATGCTTACCACGCGCGATTATCTAACGGCACTGGAGACCGCCGCGAACGATGAGCATATTGCAGGAGTATGGCTGCAGTTCGAAGGATTCTCTGGAGGGATTGCGCAAATCGAAGCGCTTGCACGGGGATTGAACAAGTTCAAGGAATCAGGGAAGTTCATCTACGCAACCTCAAATGAGGACGGCTACAACGAAGCCGAATATATTCTTGCTACCTGCGCAGACAGCCTTTTCCTTCCGCGTTCAGGCGCTATTGAGCTTAATGGGTTTTATCTCGTTCTTGAATATTACAAGCCCCTGCTCGACAAGCTGAACATCAAACCGATCATGGTTCGTGCAGGCAGGTACAAAAGTTTTGTTGAGCCTTTTACGCGCACTTCAACATCACCGGAGTATGAAGAGGTCGTGACCTCTATCATTGATGCCCGGTTTGCTCGCGGAAAACGCCTTGTAGCCGATGGTCGGAATATATCCGTAGCAGAGGTTGATTCAATCGTTGCGAACTGGCCACTGTTACGACCGGATCCCGCCTTTCAACTGAAACTTATCGATAGAATCTTGTATGACGACGAGGTTGAAAACGTCTTCAAGACAAGGCTCTATCAGGGAGATACTTCCAGGCACCTCAGAACTATTGAAGTAGATGATTACGTAGCAGGATCTGAAGAGGATGATGATCAGGATGTGATCGCACTTGTGTACGCAAACGGTTCAATAGCTACTGGGAAAAGCGAGTACAATCCCATTTTCGGTGGTAATCAACTTGGAAGCCAGACGTTTGTTGAGGAAATGCGCAAAGTCCGGGAGAATGAGAATGTAAAGGCGATAGTACTTCGCATCAATTCGCCAGGGGGTGCCCTTCCTCCAAGCATAATGATATGGCGCGAAGTAAAACTTGCGGCAGAGACAAAGCCGGTTATTGTTTCAATGGCAAACGTAGCGGCTTCCGGTGGATACTACATTGCCGCACCTGCTCATGAGATCATAGCCGAAGAAACGACGATCACCGGTTCAATCGGTGTTTTTGCTCTGGCTTTCAACATCGATGGCTTTTATGAGAAAACACTTGGCATCAATACTCAGGTCTATCGCACCGGACCACATGCGGATATACTCTCGCTTCTGCGCGATCCAACCCAAGTGGAGATGCGTTTTGCTGAAGCCGAAATTGATACTGTCTACAATCAATTCCTGAATGCTGTCGCTGAAGGACGTAATATGTCGCCCCACGATGTTGACTCTATCGCGCTGGGACGTATCTGGACAGGATTGCAGGCAAAGGAGGTTGGATTAGTCGATGCAATTGGTGGACTTGAGCTCGCATTTGAACGAGCGGCTGAGAAGGCGGGTATCGATGATTATACGGTTCGCATCTATCCAGAGCCGAAGGATAAGTTTCAATTACTCCTTGAGATATTCGATATTGGAGCGCAGGGAATGGATATCCGTCAACTCCTTGAGGCGGATCATCCGATGGCATTGCCGGGTGTACGTACGTTCATAACAAAATCATTGCAGGAGTACTCTGGTCTTCAGGCAAGACTTGTAGGCTTTAATTTTGAATAGCGCTCGTTTTTGTTATATCTTATATAAAGTAAAGGTTTAAATGAAGGATGTACGATGATTATATCATCAGCCTTTATCCAATTATTGTCTGAGTTTATCTCTGTTTATGTTGACGACAAGTGAACAACATCGCTACAGTCGGCACATTATGCTGCCCGAAATTGGTGAAGAGGGTCAGCAGAAGCTGAAAGAGTCGAGCCTTCTCCTTGTAGGCGCAGGCGGGCTTGGCTCACCGGCGGCGCTCTATCTTGCCGCAGCAGGTGTCGGTAGGATTGGTGTTGTTGATGGAGACGTTGTCGATGAGTCTAATCTTCAGCGACAGGTTTTGTATGGTGCAAGCGACAGGGGGGAGGCAAAGGCAGAGGTAGCCGGGCGCAAGCTTTCGGATCTCAACCCGGATATCGAGATCGAGGTCCTCGCCGAAGAGTTAACCCCAGAGAACGGTGTGGAGATCGTTTCCAGCTACGACATTCTTCTCGATGGCGCTGATAACTTCTCAACCCGCTATCTTTGCAACGATCTTTCGGTTCTCCGTAAAAAGCCCCTTGTTCATGGTTCTATTTACAAATTTGAAGGGCAGGTTTCGGTCTTTGGGCTCGAAGATGGACCATGTTATCGCTGCCTCTATCCGGAGCCGCCGTTGGAAGGAACGGTTCCAAGCTGTGGCGAGATCGGCGTGCTTGGTGTGCTCCCGGGAATTATTGGTACACTCCAAGCAACGGAAGCCATCAAACTGTTTTTAGGCCTTGGCAAATCACTCTCGGGAAGAATATTGCTGTACAACGCACTCCATATGTCCTTTAGGGAACTCTCTGTAGAGCCTGATCCTGCTTGTCCAATCTGTGGAAGAAATCCAAGCATTACAGAACTTGCAGACTATCGGTATAATGAACTTTGTTCGACACGAGATAAAGAAAACAGAAACAAGAGCAAAGAAAGAATGAGCATTCCAGCAATTACAGTCGAAGAATTAGCGCAATGGCGAGAAGAGGGAAAGCCTCACATGTTAATTGATGTTCGTGAGCAAAATGAATATGACTTTGCAAACATTGGGGGTAGGTTGATCCCGCTTGGCGAGGTTCGGTCACGCATCAATGAGATCCCTGAGGATGGCGACGTAGTTATCATGTGTCGCAGTGGCGGCCGATCCGGACAAGCCGTAAAGATGTTAACAACAGCAGGGAGAACAAATGTCAAGAACCTGACAGGAGGAATTCTTGCCTGGGCCGACTCAATAGATAGCTCAATTCCAAAGTATTAACCTCGATCGCTCCAGTGTTATTTTCAGGTTAGCCTGGCTTCACCCATGTGGACTGTAAGATTGTTTTCAGAGTAAACTTGGAGAGGTTACCGCTTTCTGATTCCGTCTGCCTGCCCACGTTAAAATTGCCTGTCGTAGCTGCACCACATCGGCAATACGACGGGACAAGTATTCTTTGGACAAGGAGGCCAACTTTATCTCGGCCATATCAGGCCATTCGTAGTTCTCACGATAAGTTATCTTATGTCACCTAATCTAAATCCCGCAAAACTCCAGAATTTACAAAAATTTCAACCCTCACCTCCCCCCTCTCCCTAAAACATCTCTTGCACATAATAGTACACTTTAGCTGAAAGACTGTATATCATGCCTCCTTATTTAGGAGAAGATCTTAGATTATATTTCACTTTAAGCCATGCAACGTATAGAGACTCTTGAATCAAGACATTGTCCCTTCACTTTTTCTTTTACCTACACATGAAACATGATAATGTTTCACACCTCCCTTTTTGAGGAAAAAACAAAGATCGTGACTTAAATATTATGTAATCTAAGGATGTGTGACAAAAAAAGGGTCGACAGGTTTCCCGGTCGACCCCCCAACAATTAAAATATATAGTAAAATGAAATCAATGAACGAGTTCATAGCTACAGAATCGTTTAACAAATACAGAGCATCAGAACTCAACTCACGATACTTACATAGGAAAAAAACACGCTTCTGTCAAGAGTAAAGATGTAAGCGATTGTTTCGGATCGGAGCTATGGATACCCCCTGCGCCCCCTACTTTTTGAAAAAAAAGAAGTATGATCTAAGAATGTCGATTAACGATGTTCGATGTAAGATTGTAGAAGTTGAACCATTCATGCAAGCTGCTTTTAGCTCCCGACCCTCGGCTCTTAGACTCTTGACCCCCGACCCTGTAATATTATTATAGCATGGTAACAAGGGTTCATCCTCTTTCGGAACAAACTTGAACCTGCTGAATGCTCTATTTGCCGTAACTTCCGATCAAACTCGTTTAAGATCCTGAACAAAGCCTCTTGGTTTATCTCATTGTAAACAGCCAATCATCTCAATATCAAGTTCTTACACAAACATAGAGCATGACAGATCAACCGCAGGGAAAGCAGGCATCGCAGATCCAAAAAGCTGATACCTCATCGCTCTCTCTGGTAAAAAAAGAACGCCGTCTTGGCGAGTGGATGATCGAAAAGGGTATTTATGTAGTCTCTACTCTTTCAGTGATCTTCATTTTTCTGATTTTCGCATTTGTCACGCGAGAGGCTTCTCCAATTATCGGACACACCTTTAGTGGAGAAAGTAGTGATGCCGCATCTACATTATCGCCTGAAGATCGTACCAGAGCGCGTGAAATCGTAGGTTCCGATTATCCGATCTTGCTCCACGATTCGAAAATCGCCATCGATGCATTGCTCCACGATAAGTGGGAACCAAACTCCGCTTATCCACGATATGGTATCTGGCCAATTATTATTGGTACACTCAAATCGACATTTGTAGCCCTTCTTATCGCCGTTCCTCTCTCAATTTTGGCAGCACTCTACACAGCCTTTTTTTCCCCTGTCAGAATTCGAGAAACTATCAAACCAATCATTGAACTTCTTGCTGGCTTCCCGTCAGTAGTTGTCGGTTTTTTCTGTTTGATTACTGTCGCAACCTTTGCTCAAACCGTTTTTGGGTTTGAATTCCGGCTGAATTCTGTTGTGGGCGGATTTGGTCTGGCCCTCGCAGTTATTCCCATAATCTATACTCTGTCCGAAGATGCCCTCCGGTCAGTTCCCGACTCTCTTCAAGAAGCTGCTTTAGCCTTGGGGGCCACAAAATGGCAAACTTCCTACCAGATCATGCTCCCTGCCGCAACACCCGGAATCTTTGCAGCCATTCTTCTGGGGCTTGGTCGTGCGTTTGGCGAAACGATGATTGCTCTGATGGCTATGGGGAATGCTCCAATTCCCAGCTGGGATGTCTTTGATCCGGCCCGTACGTTTGCCTCGACAATCGGTGCTGAGATGGGCGAAGTTGTATTCGGATCATCACACTATCATGTACTCTTCTTTCTCGGAGTAGTTCTCTTTGTCTTTTCCTTTGGTATCAACTTCATTACGGAGTTTTATATCAAAAACAAATTGATCAGGCGCTTCCGGGGGAATGAGTGATGGAATCCAGACGCAAGATCATCGGCTTTTTTGCACATGGGCTTCCATTACTTGCCACACTCCTTGTACTGGCAGTTATCGGAGTAATCATTGCCAACTTTGTGATCGGTGGAGTTCCGGCCATGAGTTGGGAATTTTTGACTGAGGCTCCAAGAAATGTTAATACCGAAGGAGGTATATTTCCGGCAATCTACGGCACTGTACTTCTCGTTTTTATCATGACAATCGCAGCGGTTCCTATCGGAACTATTACTGCGATCTACCTTGCAGAATACGCGAAAAAGTCTTCCCGGTTTGCTCAGTTTATTCGTTTCGCTGTAAACACTCTTGCCGGCGTTCCCTCAATCGTCTTTGGTCTTTTTGGTCTTGGATTTTTCATTCAAACGATCGGTGCTGGCATCGATGACTTTCATCATGCGTCAAAGATGTCCAATCTGCAGGAAATCATAGTCGTTGCTCCATCTCCGTTGGCCAACTCTGTATCGGCCCCTGTCTCTGAAGTCAAGCAATTCCTGAGAAACACCGACGAGTCTTTGTGGATTGAGCAGATACGTCGTCTCAGCCACTATCCGGATGGGGTTGATGCAGTAGTCAACACGGAACAAGTAATGACGTTCCTCGAAGCGCGCTCAGCCCCTGGCTGGGGCAAGCCAAATATTCTCTGGGCAGCTTTAACGCTTGCACTCCTAACACTTCCAGTAGTGATTGTAGCTGTTGAGGAGGCACTCCGGGCAGTGCCACAGGAGGTCCGGGCAGCAAGTCTGGCACTTGGCGCAACCAGATTGGAGACGATTCGAAAAATTGTCCTGCCGAACTCTCTTACAGGTATTCTTACAGGTTCAATTCTTGCGGTGGGACGCGGCGCCGGTGAGGTTGCTCCCATTCTCTTTACTGGTGCTGCATATTCATTAGCTGAACTTCCCGGCCTTAAGGATCAATTTATGCACCTTGGCTACCATCTTTATATCCTCTCTACACAATCAGTGAACGTTGATGATACACGTCCTCTTCAGTTTGCTACTACGATTGTTCTTCTCGGACTTACACTTGCACTGAATATGGTTGCAATTATGATTCGCTCCCGCATCCGTCGTAAAAACAAAAAGAACTAAGCGGAATTATGCTTTCGGAAAAAGAAACTGTCAAGATTGACATTAACAACCTCTCCCTCTTCTACGGTACCAAGCAGGCATTGAACGGTATTTCGATGTCTATACCTGAGAAACGGGTAACGGCTTTTATTGGACCTTCAGGCTGCGGGAAGAGCACCCTCTTACGGTCGATCAATCGTATGAACGACCTTATTGAGGGCATTACCATCACTGGCGCTATTACATTCGATGGAACAAACATCTATCAGCCCGGAATCAACGTTGTCAACCTCAGGAAACGAATGGGCATGGTCTTCCAGAAATCAAATCCGTTTCCGAAGTCGATCTATGGCAATATCGCCTATGGACCAAAGATCAACGGGATGTCTAATAAGAAAAAGCTTGATGAGATTGTTGAAGAGAGCCTGAGAGAAGCGGCGCTCTGGGATGAGGTAAAGGATCGTCTCGATGCCTCTGCTCTTTCACTCTCAGGTGGACAACAACAACGTCTCTGTATTGCACGCGCAATTGCAGTCAATCCTGAAGTGCTCCTTATGGATGAGCCTTGCTCAGCTCTCGATCCTATTTCAACTGACAAGATCGAAGAGTTAATTCTTAAACTGAAAGAAGATTACTCCGTTATCATCGTCACACACAATATGCAGCAAGCAGGACGTGTAAGCGACTATACTGCTTTTTTCTATCTTGGTAAGTTGATAGAATATGACAGAACTCGGACTATCTTCACAAACCCGAGCCTTCAACAGACCGAGGATTATATTACAGGTAGGTTTGGATAGAGTTTGTAGAGTTGAGAGTGTATAGCCTGTATGAGTGATTGTCTCTTTGCTCACTACTACCTACTAACGATTAGCTGCTATCTGAAATAATGACTTCAAAATTTGAACGTGAACTCGATAAACTTCGTTCCCGGATCATCAAGATGGGAAGTGCCGTTGATGAGCAGGTGGAGCTGGCCTTCCGTTCGTTGAATGAATGGGACGAGGGGCTTGCACTTCACGTAATGGGTCGTGATGAAAAAGTGGACAAGCTCGATATGAAAATCGAGCGCCAATGCCTGCGAATTTTTGCGCTGCAGCAACCAGTAGCAAGCGACTTGCGACTCATCATGGCAGCCTTGAACATCAACAGCGAGCTGGAGCGGATGGGTGATCTCTCCTATAACGTCGCCAAGGCGGTCGCAACCTTGAAGCCGTCCCGTGAGATCATCGACCGTCTCGACGTCAAGCAGTTAACTGAGGCGGTTCAACACATGGTCCGACACACAATCGACAGTTTTATTGATAGCGATCTTAATCTTGCTATTTCGGTCATGCGGAGCGATCAACGTGTTGATCAGTATGAAGAGAGGATTCGGCGTCAGACAATTGAACTGATGAAAGAGCACCCTGACCTTGTTGATGCTGGGGCGTCACTTATTATTCAGATACGGAATATGGAGCGGATTGCAGATCATGCAACAAATATTGCTGAAGAGGTGATTTTTGTTGCCAAGGCAAAGATCATCCCGAATCGCTTTGATGAGGATCTATACGATGAACTTGAACGAGAATTACATGAAGATGAGGAGGACTGAGCAGGGCAGATAAAGTCCGTTTGGTTTCATGAAGACCTCCATAATGTCTATCGCATTTCCTCCTGATCTCATCACTCAACCAATTCGTCTCCTTTTTTATACCTCGACTCGATGGTGCCAAACAGCCGGGCAAATCGCAGCTTCCAGACCAATCTCACCGCCTCCCATATAATCGACTTGGACATCTTCGATACACCACTTCGTCTGTCAACAAAGACAATCGATATCTCCTTGATCTTTTTTCCCAGATTCCAGACAAGAAAATTCAATTCAATCTGGAATGAGTATCCATTGGACGTAATTCGGGAGAGATCAATCTGTTTCAGAACATCTGTACGAAAGCATTTGAACCCACCGGTAGCATCTCTTAGTGGTAATCCAGAGACCCAATGTGAGTACACGTTTGCAAAATAACTGAGGAGCAGCCGGCTCATCGGCCAATTCACAACGTTCACACCTTTAATGTACCGTGAGCCGATGACGAGATCAGCATCCTTTATTTCTTCGAGGAATGTCGGAAGCATCTCTGGATCGTGTGAGAAATCAGCATCCATTTCCATCGCAACATCATATCGATGCTCGATAGCATACTCAAACCCACGACAGTAGGCAGTTCCAAGTCCCATCTTCTTTGGTCGCTGCATCAGATGCACACGACTGTTCTCCTTTTCGATGGTTGCAATGTATTCCCCTGTACCATCAGGAGATCCATCATCAACAAAAAGTATCTCAACCCGTGGATCGACCTCAAGGACTTTACCGATCAACGTCGGTACGTTATCTATTTCATTATACGTCGGGATGATCACCAACGCTCGATCTACAGTTAATTGCTCCGGCACGATCGATTACGATTTATGTTCAAGAAATTAATTACCAATGAGTCACACAACCGACCTCAGATCAAGAAAAGCTCCTCTTCCTTCCTTCTTCCTCACCTCTTCTCTCATCCCTCACGCTTGACCTTTCCGCTGCAACACCCGCAGAATTGTTCTGAAGATGATCTCGACATCAAGTCTGAGCGACATGTTTTCAATGTAGAAGAAGTCATGGCGAATTCGTTCCCTCACAAATTCAACGTTCTCAACAATTTTTCCTGCCTGTACCTGATTCCACCCTGTCAATCCCGGTTTTACTCGTAGTCTTCGGGGATAGGCCGGCAAGAGTTTGGTGTATTTTTCAACATAAAAAGGTCGTTCAGGTCGCGGCCCGACAATGCTCATGTCTCCCTTTAACACATTCCAGAATTGGGGGGCTTCGTCAATGTGGAGCTTCCGGAGAATTTTGCCGAGTGGGGTAACTCGCGGATCATTCTGAGTGGTCCAACTTATACCCTCTTTCTCGGCATCGGTTTGCATTGAACGAAACTTGTACATGGTAAAGATTTTTCCACCAAGTCCAACACGCTTCTGCAGATACAAAATCGGACCGAAGTCTATCAGTTTGATAACAATTGCAGTAATGACCCACAAAGGCAGCCCGACCAAAAGTATCATTGATGAAAAACCGATATCCAGAAGACGCTTCAGATGCTGTTCCCAAACCGGCATGATTTGAGGATTCACTTCGATCAGTGGTATGCCATAAAGGTGATGTGCTCGCGCCCTTCCACTTACAAGATCATAGAGGTCGGGGATGATTTTGATTGTAGTATAAGAGACTGCCGTTTCCGTCATGAGCTGCAATACCAGATCGCGTTCATGCTCCATTCCGAGCACAGAGACCTCAACGTTATGCTTCTGAATTATCTCATTAAGATCATCAACCGTGCCAAGTGCGTATTGCGCAAAAGCCTGAGAAACCTGTTGGTTTGTACGTACTGTACCAACAACTTGGTAGCCGAGTTCAGGGGTCGCTCTAAAGAGATCGAGAAGTTGACGACTCCGTTGAGAATCCCCGATGATGATTGCTTTACGAAGACCGATCCCCCTTCGTCGAAGCCCCTTGACTACAGTGCGGACGAAAACCCTGCCAAACCCAACACATCCTGAGACTAAGAGAAAGTAGAGGAGTAACGTTAAAAGGCGATAGCTACGCTGACCACTTGGAATTGACTCGGTTCCAAAGTAAACAGCTACAACAAGGAAGAGAAAACCGAACAGAATAACCTTCAAGACAGAATAGTATTCGTCAAAGAGGGCACGATTGTGAACGTTAATGTAGACCCCTGCAAACCAGAAGAGGAACATCCAGCACATCACAGCAAAGACGGCCGTGGTCATTGCAACAACAAACGGATATCCTTCAATGTCTGATAAGAGGCCGGAGTGAATACGCACTACGTAGAAAAGAGCACCTGAAAGGAGCAAGGCAAACACATCGGTAAGAACTACGAGTGAATGTACACCTTTAGGCGACTTGACAAATGCAAGTACGGAAGCGACCACTCCTTTTCTGGAGTGTACTTCTGCATTTTCAGCCGTGATATTGTGCGTTACTCCATGCATTCCAGGCGTTAATTCAATCGAGTTAATGCTTGATTCGCGGACTAGTCCACATGGCAAGTCCTTCACCCGAAAAAATTGCTCGGAACGAACCGATAGCTAATGTCGCAACCATCATAGTAAAATACAGCGGGTAGCCGATAACAGGCAATTTCAATCGGGTTACCTCGACAATCAATCCAATAACACATAATCCTACCCAGACAAGCCCAAGAATACCAACCCACTGATACAACGCAAGGGAATTCCACAGAACCAACGACGAAGCAAAGAAAAGAAGAGCTGGTAGAGCTGCAAGGTTTCGGAGAACCTTATGCGACCAGATCTGAAATGCAACACGACCCCTCCAGGGCCACTTCGTTCCTTCGTATCTGAGGAACGTCGCCATCGACTGCTGTCCCATTCGTAGCCTCCGTTTACATTCAGTCCACAAGTTTCTGAGATTAATCTCTTCAACAACTGCGTTCGGTTCATACCAAACTCGTCTGCCATGCAATTGAATGGTGATTGCAAGATTCAGATCATCCGACATCCTGAAATCGTTCAACGGAGTATAGGAGCCGTTGCGAACTGCAAAGCACTGTCCGGTCGGGCTGACAGTTGAATACCACAGGGATTCGTTCCGACGGAGAGCGTCTTCCATTCCACGGTATGTTGTTTCACCAACGTTCCCTACATTCTTATCGGTATCCTCGTAGATAACTCTGGCAACAACGCCTCCTACTTCTTCATCGGCAAAGCAGGCAACAATTGTCTTCAGCACATCCTGAGTTAACTCAATATCGGCATCACAGAAAATTATGATCTCGCTATCAGACTCTTCGGCAAGGGTATAAACAATTTCGGTCTTCCCAACACGATTGAATCTTCTAAGATCAATTGTTTGATCCCGTTTCTGATACTCCATTACAATCTCGTCGGTCTGATCGCTCGACCCATCAGATCCGATTTTGAAGTAGAGCTTTTCTCGTGGATACTCAAGATCGACATAACTCTGAAGTCGACGACCAATTACCTCTTCCTCATTATAGGCTGCCATAACGAAGCAGACTTCCGGAAGATAGGAGTCCGACTTTTGAATCGGACAAGGTCTTATTCGAGCCAGAATCGCAACAAAGAGAGGATACAGAATAAAAACGTAGAGCAACCAACCGAGAGATGTCCAGAACAGAATTTCAAACGCAAGATTCATGCTGATATATCCGATGCTACTTCACTTCTCTTCAGCGCTGAGAACAGGAGCTTCTCAAATCGACGTCCGGTTTCTTCGACCGAGTACATCTCTTTGACAAAAGTCTTTCCCTTCTCAGCCAGAGCTTTCCGCTCTTCAGGGTTTTTTAACAACTGAACAACAGCCGAGGCGATTTCTTCAGCATTATTGCCAAGGAGATATTCCTTATTCGGGGTTGCAAGGTTTCCTTCCGCCCCAATGGAGGTGCTGACTATGGGGAGTCCAGATGCCATCATCTCAACCATCTTAACACGCATTCCTCCTCCCACTCTCAGCGGAATAACGCTTACAGCAACAGACTGATAGTATGGAAGGATATCATCAACATACCCTTCAATTCTGAACGACGAAGATGGAGGTGGAAGTTCATTGATTGGCGGTGCCTCACCAACCAAATGACAGACCGTGTCAGGCACCGATTTGAGTATCAGAGGCAGAATATCATTAGAGAACCAGATCGCGGCATCGCGATTCGGGGCCCAATTCATTCCTCCCAGGATAATCAGCGAGTGCTCGTCTCTCTGCTCTGGACCAACATACCTAAATCGTTCCAAGTCGACAGAAGCAGGGATCGTTTCAACATACAGGCCGGGAACAAGAGAACGAATAGTTGTTGCATCCCGATCAGTAATTGCGGCACAAACATCCGCCGCTCTCATCTGATCGACTTCGAACGCTTGCCATTTCTTGCACTGTGACTCAAGCCAGAGTCGCATCACGGGATTTCGCGTACGATCAGTATATCTCCGCCAGATTTCATGCTCAACATTATGGCTTCTGAAGAGATAGGGAAGTCCATATCGATTCTTCAGATGCGCACCGTACTGGGCAACGTGTGACTGATCAACATATATGGCGTCGAACTTCTCTTTTGCCTGAAGTCGATCAAGAATCCTGTAGACTTCCGGCAGATCCTTGCGGAGCTGAGTATATGGTCTCGAGTGAAACAGGGTCATTCCAGCACCAAGTATCCTCTGTAAGGGCTGAAAGGGAACAACATGAAGCCTAACCATTGAGGTGAGAGGCCCGGTATCAAAAGGTTCCTTCCCTTCCTCCGGAGCAACGATATGAAGATCATGTCCTCTGGAAGCCAAACCCGAAAGTGTATGGTACATGCAGATACGAGCGCCATCTGTCAACGGCCATGGAATTCTTGATGTTATACCGAGAATTTTCATGCTCTTCATATTTCCTTATCAGGCCCGGTACGCCGGATATAGGAAAGCAACATATTTCGACCGTGATGTCGAAGTCTCTGATTGAGAACACCTGCCAATCCATACAACAGGATACGAAGGGCATACCCTGTATGAACGATACCCAACAATACTGCTCGCCCAGGTAAACTCAAGTGTTTTTTGGCATAGATCATTCTTGAGGTTCTCATTGCTCTGAAAAACCACCATGGCTTGGAGCGTGAACTACCTCCGACATGATGCATTACCCTCGACGAAGGCGTATATCCAACCCGGACACCATATTCCAATGCCCTTTTGCAGAGATCACTCTCTTCGTAGTACATAAAGAACGCCGAATCAAATCCTTTGATCTGCTCATAGAGCTTACGGTAAATCATAAATGCAGCGCCATGAGCAACTTCAATCACCTGTTCACACTCAGGATTGGCATGTCTGTCGAGTGTCCCATCAAACATCCGGAGCCCTGTTCTATCAAGCCAGAAAAACTCGCAGAAGATACGCCAAACCGTCGGAAATCTTAGTATCGAAGGTTGTACTGAACCATCAGGATTTTCGAGCATTGCTGCGGCAATGCCTATTTCCGAATGCCGTACAAGGTACGACCAGAGCGCTTCGATTGCCCCAGCGCGAACCTCGGTATCGGTGTTCAGAAAGAAAAGTATATCTCCTTTTGCATGTTCAGCTCCCAGAGTATTACCTCGCCCAAAGCCAAGATTCTTCCCGGCAGATATTACCGTAACCTCCGGGAAGTTTTCGATAATCATTGCTACACTATCATCTCTACTTTCGTTATCAACCACAATTATCTCAAAGGCAACACCTGTCTCTATTCCGGATTGATAAATTGCTTTGATAGCAGCACGCGTAAGCTTGCTGGTATTATAGCTGACAAGAATGATACTGATCATGTACTGAGGCAGTTCGGAGTGTTTTCTTCCGTTTGGTGTGGAGACAGATACCATTATGTCAATTGTAGTCGCCGAAGCTTTCGTAAATCCGAAAAATTTATTGTTCGCGACGCAAAGAGAATAATCACCAGTAGAGGAAGCAGTAGCACAGCCCTGAATATCGATTCTGTTATATCGGTCGTGAAATAGTAACCAGCTGCAAAGAGTATGGCAACCGCTGTCAGGCGAATCATCCCGTTGATTGCGCCGACGCGATAGGACTTTCCAATCACAACCATCTGATAAACGATTTTGCCTGCCACTGAGAACGTCTTGGCAACAAGAATTCCAGCGATCCCCCAGTATATTATCCCAACAACCTGAAAAGCGAGTGCCAATCCAAGTGACAAAAGAGTACCGGTCATTACCTCGCGTCGTTTGTCAATGCCTATCAAGGATTGATCGTAGAGAATTACGAGGAACTCGAGAATATTCGTAATCGAATAAATCCGCAACATCCACGCATTTTCGGTATACACCTTCCCAAAAAGTCCAATAATCTCTTCGGCAAACAGAAGAGAAATTGCGCTTATCGAAATAGCAATCCCCCCCAGAACATTGACGCCAACTGACATCACCCATTCTCCTTTAACATCGCTCCTGGCTCGTTTATGCACCTGAGAGAGCAAAGGCTGTAGACCAACACTAATCGAGACAGCGATAAAGATGGTTCCCATCAGTGGACTAATGGCAGCTATATAGTCACCCACCAAATCCTTTCCATAGACAGCGTTAATCACCAGCGGCTCGATTCGTCCGAACAGTTGCGATGCAATAGCCATGATAGCTATCGGCATCGCACTATATGCCATACCCTTTACATACCGCGAATGATATCGCTTACTCGATGTTGAAGAACGTTTGAAGGCCCTTACCACAGGAAAGGCAATAAGGATAAAGCCGGGAATGTTAACAAGAAGAAGTAGTGTTATCACTGAGGTTGCAGTGAAGTCAACAATATTCCTCAGAAGAAGAACTGCACTGACCATTAACATCGTATCGAGCGTAGCAACTGCACCGACAACCCACGCTCTACCCTTCACTCGCCATATCATTTCGGGGATCTGCCTGAAGCTCGTAAACCGGCCTGAGACAATCACCACTCCCATACCAATCAGAACGGGAACAAGCAGATCACTATCGCCAAAAACAACCGCAAGAATGATTGCGACGGAAAGACCAATAACAAATGTGATTGATCGCAGATAGAATGAAGACTGGAATGCAGGGGATGAAAAACCACCAGCGACAGCAATACGCGGCAAGGCAACAGCAACAATACCAAAGTCTACGACAGCAGCACCAATCATTACGTAGGTCTGCATGCAGAGCGTATACGTATCCCAACCACTTTCACCAAGCACTCTTGCCAGGATAGGTTGAACAGCAAATGCAAGAAGAGCGCCCAAGCCCTGCAAGACAACGGTCAGACTGATGTCTGTACCAAGTCCGAGTTTTTTGTTCAGTCTTCTTAGCATGCACGGAAAAGATGTAGTATATCGACAGATTACAGGATAACAGACTAAGAGTACTTTTCTCTCGGTTGAGCAAAGCCTTCGCGATACCCGTTCCCTGTGTAGACATAATCAAGTGTTGCATAGCAGAGTGCATAGAGGGTCAAAGATATATACGCAGATATACTGTTAGATGTAAAGTTCGTGATCAACATGCTGACCAATGTAGTAAGAGCACCAACAGCAAACATTTGATGATTCCGACTCATCGTTTTTAACGATGAAAAGGGTAATCGTATCAGAGGGAACAGGAGGACGAACATCAAGAACAATCCAGCCGGTATCCCATACTTGTAAAGCATAGCTACATAACCGTTATGGATAAATATGGTGCGTCCGGTGATTTGAAAGGGTTTGTCGTAAAAACTGAAACGTACGCCATAGCCGTAACCGAAGGTTGGTGATACGGCCACTGCTTTCAACGCCCCTTTCGCTTCATAGAGCCGTGAATTGAAAGAATGATCACTCTCCAACCGTTCAAATGTTTCGATTCTATTGGTAACATTACCAATGATTGATTGCGAGAAACCTGGAAGGACGACCAGGAGTGTCAGGATAAGCCCTGTCAGAGCAGTTAGGAATGCGGCAATCAGTATAGCAGCTCTTCGAGGTGGCACAAGAAAGAGTGCCAGGAATACTCCTATCGTTGCTGCTGCAATTGGTCCTCGTGAAAGAGTCATCAATAGGAATGCAATCCCAGAGACAAGAATTGCCATGCTGACCGGGATAGTTTTGATACTTCGAGTAAATGCCAACCATGCGAAGGCAACACAAATCAACACCACAGAGAGCAACTCATACGATTTGACACGCGCATTTATTTCACCGAATCGGAGTGCGGATTCAACGACTTGCTGTTGATACGTAGCCAGATTGTTCAGACCATTAATCAAAGCAACTCCAACTACCACACCAACCAGAATTATGATGTCTCGATCATTCTGCATCGACTTGCGATAGGGATAATAGAGAAGGATCGAAAGAAAGGAAAGGAACTCACGGGAATACAATCGGAAACTTCCCTCAAAGTAAAGTGATCCAATGCTTGCCGTGCACATACAGAGTAGCACAGCTAACAATAGAAACCAGTCAAATGTGGAATAAATAATCTGATTGCGATATACCATTGTCTCTTTGGTAAACCAGACTACCAGTCCAAGGGAAACATAGAGCGCATAGATCAACTCAGCCGGGCCGAATCCACCTTCGGTTGGCCGGAAAACCAATGAAAGCATTGCAGCAATTGTGATCCATATCCACAGTCGTTCATTCAAGAAGATGAGATAGACCGAGAAAAGTCCAACCCCAAGAAGCAGTACCGAACTGCCAACGGGCAATCCTGTGAAAGAGCCAATGATGCGGTTTTCTGCCAGGAGGATGAAAGCGACAATACTTAAAGCAATAACAAGACCGAAAACTATCGAAGTAATCGACAGTTTCTCCGACAAGCTATGGGTAAAACGATCAGGATTAGTCAGAGCCATCGTGCTACGAAGTAGAGCCTTTCAGTTGATTTACGATGACTTGTTATCAATGAAGCTTTGCCGGTATACACGGTAACGCCGATTAAACGACCGGAAGAAAGCAGTAAATGCAATGATGACATAACTGATCAGGAGAGTTCCGAAAAATGCTGAAAGCAGGGCAAGTGAAGGCTTCGGCCGAGCCTTGACTGCCGGTGGTGTCGCCTCATGAACAAAAAGCAATTGGGGAATATCCCGTTGTTCATCAAAGAGGGTCTGTTGATACATCGGTTCGACAATCGCCATTAGTTCAGCACTCACCTCGTAATCCTGTCTAAGTTTTGCATACTCAATGAGCCCTTCTGGAAGACTGCTCACAGAAGGTCCAACGCCGGCTCTACCCGCTTCAAGACGTTTTTGTTCACGTTGATACTGCTTGAGCAGGGCTTTTTGTTGGGTAACTGCAGGGTCGTCGGCTCCAAGCATATGTTCAAGCATGTTAACCAATGCTCGTTGAGTACTTTCATGAACTCGCGCTTCGATCAACGCTGTTGCTGTGGCAGTCAGTTGCGACTCAGGCTCATAAATATTCGTCCTGTGCATAAACTCCCGCATTTTTGCCGCAACTTCATCGTGGTTTTTCTGAAGCTCTTCATAGCGGCCAGCGATAAACTGTGAAATCGGCTCTGTCTCCACACGATTCAACTCTACAAGCATGGAATTGGTGAATCGAATCAAATCGTTGGCCATGTTTGCAGCCCGCTCAGGGTCAGTATCATAGATACTGACAATAATGGGGCCTTCAAGGTCATTCTCAAGTTCAAGGTGACCATCAAGGGCTCCGTACACCAGATCCCTCCTCCCCTCTGGTATTTCGTATACCTGGTAGAGATCATATGCGTCAATTAACGAATCCTTTATAGCGTCGCTTGTAAGTATCGAGAAGGTTGTATATCCGCTTTCGCTACTCTTCCTGCCTATCAATTTGGAAATAGAAATTGATTTCAAGCCTGATGAGAAATCACCCAGCAGGTTATCAAGCGGAGTACCACTTTTTCGCGGTGGGACTGAAACCGCAGTTGCCCTGAACTCTGGTGTAACATGATTGTTGACATAGTACCATACTCCCGCAGAAACAATCAACGCAAGAATCAGTACCCACCACCACGTTCGTCTGAGAAGCCGATACTGTTCAAAAAGAATGATCTGGCCCGGAGGAAGAGGACCTTCCATGGACTCTGCCGGATCATGCCGTTGAATTGATGTTGTTTCCATTAGTCAATAGAAGGTACTGAACTGCTATTTGATTTATTGCGGGCCAATGCCGAGTCCTACCCAAACTTGAGTCTCCTGTTCACTCCCCACGTTCTCTCGATCAAATTCTCTATAAGAACCTCTCAGACGTACGTACATATTTCTCAAGAATTCATAGTCAACTCTGAGATCTATTGTGGTGCTCGTCTCGAGATCACCATCAAGGAATTCAACGATTTCTGCTGAGAATGAATCAAATGTGCGTCGAATATCACCCCCAACATTTCGTACGATCTGTCCATCACGAACAACGTTGGCTCCGTGTTCTCCATAACCGAGGGACAGAGTTGCCTGTGCATTCGGAATTGGCCAGAATTCGAGTTCACCTTCGAAAAGGAATGAATTCGGTTCGAGGCCTGAGGCTGCAAGAATTGCTCCGTCATGGATATATGCATTGATCCCGCTGACGTGCGAGTAGACATACGGCTCAAGTCGTGTATATGAGACTCCTAAGTCAACTATATCAGTCACGACTTTGCCTCCAAGTCGCCAGGCAGTCTTGTTCCCCCAAAACCCCTCTCCAATCCTTGAGAAGATTAGATCATCGAGAAGGAATTCGCCTTCAAGAAAGAGGCCATACGGGAGAGTTGCTGACAAGGTGGCATACATTAGAGAGTTATCGCGATCACGCAAATAATGTTCCTGTGACTTGATAAAGTTCAACGGATTAAGATAACCGATCTCGAAAGGTCGTCTACTGTATATAATTGCTTCTCCTAAGGAAAGACGAACTCCACCAAAGGGGCCAACGCTAAGCAAGTGTGTTGCGATGTACTTAGACGGGATTTGAGCCCCGGCGCCAATTGCATTGCCAAGAGTATCGTCGAGTAGCGATGCATGGATATGTGAGAAAGCTACCTTACCTACATTAGCCTGAAGACGTATGTAATCGGTGTTTGAAGGGAGTTCCGCACCTAAAAGGAGCGACTGTCGACCGCTCACACCGAGCTGCAGAGGTTCACGTCCAATCTCAAGAGCCACTCCTTTGAAATCTGCTCTGAAGTGTGCGGAGCCAAAGTCGATATCTCTTTGTGCCCCTAATAGCCCGAACTTCAGGGAACGGCCGTAACGTGGATCAACTCTGAGAACCGTATCGTTTCCAACTATTGTCCCGTTTGTTGCTTTGCCAGAAAAACCTACATGATTAAACAGCATCCCTCTCAGTCTGAGGCCACCCTGCAGAATCGTGGCACTTGATGATCGTTCGCCATCGTACCGGAACTCAGCCTCAAGCACGGGATCAAGAAAGATCGTCGATCCTGTTCCTGTATCGTAATACCCAATGCCTGTAAATGGTTCGGAAAATTGAGGTTTGTCGAATACAGTTCGTTGAGTATTGGAGACTGGAATCACAACTGAGCGTTTGGTAATTCCTGCATCGGCCCGCAGTTCCCTGATGTACCACTCGGCCTGCTCTCTCATCCTCTTAGAAAGCGTGGAATCAGCACCTGCTTCCTGTAAATACTCCAAGGCTGCTCGTCTCGAAATCGGGAGATGCTCAATTGGAAGGGACTGGATACCCCCATACTGATAGATGCGTTGCAAAACTGATATGGCTGGGTGATCGAGGGGGAGCAGATCGGCCTGAGCAATCAACCTCGATGGGGTTGTGAAGGCCATCAATGCCAAACCCAAACATGAAACCAAAGATATAAACGACGCTCTACAACTCACTGTTATGGACTGATGATATTGATGACCGAACTGACAATGCCGAAAGCTCCGGAAATAATAAACAGGATAGTACCTGCTTGTTCGAGAGCAGTCCGTGCAGGGGTGTCACGTTTACCGGGAACGTAGATATGGTCACCCGGCTCAATAGCAGCATCTACTCCGTCCCAGACACCGGTCCCATACTTCTCGATTTCGACTCGCTCAGGCGCCGCAGCCTTCGTGTAGCCCCCGGCTTTTTCGATATAGTAGTCGTAATTCTCACCTGGAACGTATGTAACCCACCCAGGATGTTTTATACGCCCGCTGACGTATACTTGTTCTCTCTCTCTTGGGATGCTGATTTCATCTCCATGCTGAAGAATCACATCTTTTGATCGATCACCATGCTTGAAAATTGCCACAAAATCAGCTGAAACAAGATTTTGCTGCATTTGTCGATCTGCTACATACCGAAGCGTATCTTCAAGATGAAGCGAACTTGTGGTGATTCCAGCAATTGGGTCGAGTATCTGCCGCTGAGGACGAAGAGCAAGTGGGTCTTCCAAGCGACGGATGTATGAGCCATTAAGCGATGCGAACGGCGTAAAGCCCCCGGCTTTCTCGATGACCTGGGACAACCTTGTCTCGCCCGGAACAATAGAATAGGTTTGGGGAATAACGACTTCTCCTCGGATTGTCACAATGCCATTCTTGCCAATTCGCAGCTTCTCTCTGCTCGGAACGATAATCTGGTCTCCCGGAGCCAGCAGAAATGATACTATGGTTCCGGAGTCCGATAGATCAACGGGAATTCGCTCCTCTTCTGTTGCTCCTATCCGTACAATATATGCCTGTTCCGGAGCGGCATCCTCACGAAGACCGGCTGCAAGATTCAGGAGGAATGGAATATTATCTTCCTCACGATAACGAATGGCAACTATTGGGTTGTTCACTGCGCCAACAATCGAAATGCTGGCAGCAAAAAGATCAGGAAACTCAACGATGATCTGGTCTCCCTCCCTCAAGGTTGGATTATCCTTATCCTCGCCAAACGCCTGATAACGAATAAGGTCGGCCTCACTTGAAGAGCCGTCTGCATGTCTGACAATGACGCGCCGAATTATGCCATTGGAGGTTGACCCTAAACCGACATTGCCAATGCTATTCTGCGAGTTACCACCAAGCACTCTCTGTTTGCTTATCTCGAGCAACTGTTTGTCAACACTTGCAAGTTCTTCAGGGACTCTGTTCGCGAGATCAACTGCAGTCGTAACTCTATCTGCTGATGTCAGCAGATAACGTCCAGGCACAACAATGTTTCCACCTACGGTAACATATATCGAACGAGGTTTCTGCAAAGAGACACGGACCGTACCATATTCAGATGTACGATTTCTGAAAATGTTCTCAAGCGTATCACTTACTTCAGCAAGCGTCAATCCATCAACATCAAGCGGTTGAAGGCCTCGTGGGAGAACGAGTTGATTATCGAACCCGACAACAGCAGGAAACGTGAGAATATTAGTTGTAATAACCAGATAGTCATTCGGGCCGACATAATACTGTTCAGGGTTCACACGACGTTCTACAGGACTCAACTCTGTGCCAGTTATCGATGGGAATTGATTAGCTGTCTCTTTCTCGTCAAAAATTGACTTGATATCAGCTCCCGGAACCGGAGTTTCCGGACCCTGTGCCATGACCCTATGAGAATTGTAGCAGGTCAGCACGAGCACAAACATCATGAATGGGAGAAAGAGTATTCTACTATTCATCCTAAACGAAGGAAGTATTGATCTCCGATGATTCATCATGACTTATTCAGGAACTGGTGTATCACACGCGCAATCCTTTCTGCTGCCCCTCCATCCCAGAACGGAGGACGTGGTGGTGCATCAATAGTAGTCATAGTTGTTACTCTGCTGACTGCACGCTTTACTTGCTCAGCATGTATTCCGACAAGGTGATTTGTTCCAAGCTCTATTGTGGATGGGCGTTCGGTTGATTCCCGCAACGTAACACATGGTATTCCAAGCCATGTCGTCTCCTCCTGAATACCTCCCGAATCGGTAATCACCCCTTTTGATCCTCGTACAAGAGAAATAAAGTCACGATATCCAATCGGTTCAGTTAAAATCCAGTTCTCGTCGTTCTCGAGTTTTGCACGAAGGCCGGCCTCTTGCAGCACATTATTAGTCCGTGGATGAACGGGGAACCGTATCGTTCTTTCTCCTGCTCCCGCCCGAATAGCATCCAGAAGATTACCAAGATGTTCATGATTATCGACATTGGAAGGACGATGGAGAGTCAGAACCAGGTAGTCCTCGGTCTCATCAAGGGTTGGGAGTTTGGATACAAGTGCTGCAAGAGAATCGACCATGGTGTTACCCACAAAGTGAATCTTAGTCGGATTGATTCCTTCACGAAGAAGATTTGCCCTCCCACTCTCCTCGGTAACAAAAAGAAGATCACAGATCGCGTCGGTCACGATTCTGTTGATCTCCTCCGGCATTGACCTATCATAACTTCTAAGGCCGGACTCCACGTGAGCAACGGAAATGTGAAGCTTCTTGGCAACCAGAGCAGCGGCAACAGTGGAGTTAACATCGCCGTAGACCAGCACAAGATCAGGATATTCGGCAAGGCAGACATCTTTTTCAAATGACGTCATGATCTTTGCAGTCTGTTCAGCATGAGAACCCGATCCTACCCCGAGATACATGTCTGGAGGGGCCATCCCAAGATCACTGAAAAAGACATCGGACATATTCGCATCGTAATGCTGTCCTGTATGGACAAGAAGATGACGGATGTCCGATAACCCGGTTAATGCAGCCGCCACAGGAGCTGCTTTCATGAAATTTGGCCTTGCTCCGACAACTGAGACTACTCGCTTCACGATCCACCTCCGAGCAACCGGATGTTCGAGCGATCTCCCTCGGCATCTTTGGTAGCATTCCTTGTATCAACAATCAGCTTAGCGTGTCGCGCGATCTCCCTATAGTCAAAAGAAGTATGGTCGGTAGTGATAAGAACGATATCGGCTTCGGCAATCCTTTCCTCTGAATAGGCCAACGATCGCATTGTTACTCCATTCAACTCAAGCTGTGGAACGTGTGGATCGATGTAGTTAATGTTCTCGGCCCCATCCTCAGTCAACAATTCCATCACTTTAAGTGCTGGACTATGTCGCAAATCATCAACATCTCTCTTGAACGCAACTCCAAGAATAAGCACTTGAGCTTCCTTGAGAGTCACAGGAAGGTACGCGATTTCACGCAGAACCATTTGGCGGACATAATATGGCATCGACTCGTTCACTTCAGCGGCAAGTGTCACAAAGTTGGTGACAAAGTCATCACTGCGAGCATGCCAGCTCAGATAGTACGGATCTATAAGTATACAGTGCCCTCCAATGCCCGGACCTGGCCAGAAAGGCATATAGCCAAATGGTTTGGTAGCCGCAGCCTCGACAACATCCCAGATATTTATTCCCATCCGGTCACATAATTGGGCAAGCTCATTCACGAGCGCAATGTTCACTGAACGGAAGATATTCTCAAGAAGCTTCTCCATTTCAGCAACATTCGGTGACGATACCTCATGCACGTGTTCTATGATAACTCTGTTGGCGGCTGCAGCAACTTTTGTGCACTCTGGGGTTACTCCGCCCACAACTATCGGCGTGTTACCCGTATGCCAGACCTTGTTCCCCGGATCAATACGTTCCGGTGAAAATGCGAGGAAATACTCCTCGCCGATTTTTAACCCACTCTTTTCAAGGATTGGAAGAACATATTCTTCCGTTGTTGTCGGAAAGGTTGTGCTTTTCAAGACGACACATTGTTCAGACCGCAAATGCTCTGCTGTCGCCTCCGAAGCATTTAGGATAAACGAAATGTCAGGCTCTTTGTTTGGCGTAAAAGGGGTTGGAACACAGATGTAGATAACGTCAGCCTGAGTAATTACTGACGGGTCTGTTTCCGCAATCAACAATTTCTTCTCAACAGCCTCCCGAACTACGTTATCACTCAGATCCTGGATATAGTTCTCACCACGCTGTAACTGTTGAACTTTTTTCTTATCAACATCAATCCCATAGGCTTTAACACCCGCCTTTGTGAACTCTATTGCGAGCGGAAGACCAACGTAGCCAAGTCCTATAATCGCAACGCTGAAGTCACGTGATTCAATTTTCCGGAGTAATCCCATGAATAGTTAATATAGGCTTTGAGCCCTTTATTGATTTCATGATAACAGCGCCAAAGGTACAAAAGCCATAATTCAAGGCAAGTGATAAATAGAATACCCTGAAATTGAGTTGTTACAACAAGAGTTACGCGGATAGAAGTACGAAATAGACTCTCTATTCTATTGCCGCACTCTACATTCTATCTACCATCGGTTGCCTTCCTTTCCTGCAACAACTTTTTCAAAAACTGTCCGGTGATTGAATCCTGACACGAGGCAACCTTTTCCGGTGTTCCGACCACAACTACCCGACCACCGGCTTCTCCACCTTCCGGACCAAGATCAATAATGTAATCTGCAGATTTTATCACATCAAGATTGTGTTCAATTACCAGAACAGAGTGTCCCTTGTCGATCAACACGTTGAATGCCTTCAGAAGAATAGCAACATCGGCCATGTGCAGACCGGTTGTCGGTTCATCGAGGATAAAGAGAGTATGTCCCTGATTTGGTGAGGTTAGATGAGAGGCAAGTTTTACACGTTGTGCTTCCCCGCCACTTAACGTAGTTGCCGGTTGACCAAGACAGATATAGCCAAGCCCGACATCAGTAAGGCTCTGGAGTCTGCGTGTAACTCTATTCTGTCCATCAAAGAACGATAATGCCTCATCAACGGTCATAGCAAGTACGTCGACAACAGACTTTCCGTTGAACTTCGCGCTTCTGACTTCGCTCTTATACCTGGTCCCCTTACAGGCGTCGCAGACCAATTGTATGTCGGCGAGAAACTGCATATCAACGGTTACGAAACCATCCCCTTGACACACCTCACAACGTCCACCCTGAACATTGAAGGAAAAATATCCGGGCTTCCAACCATTCAACTTTGCGGTGGAAGATGAAGCAAAAAGATCACGTATTGCATCAAACGCTTTGGTATAAGTGGCAGGGTTGGAACGCGGAGTTCTTCCAATCGGAGATTGGTCAATCATCTCAACTGAGTTAATCAGATCAAGTCCTTCAATTTGCAGCCCAATCTCAGACTTGCCCCTACCCTTTCCCATCTTGTGTGCTGCAACGCGCCAAAGAACATCGTGAACAAGCGTTGACTTTCCTGAACCGGAAACCCCGGTTACTACGGTCAGGGTATGCAATGGGAACTCAGCCGTGATATTCTTCAGATTATGTATAAAGGCATTTCGGAGAATGATATGTCCGCGTGGTGACCGACGAGACTTTGGGAGCTGAATCGACTCGCGTTCGGATAACCACTCTCCGGTCCTCGATGCTTTACTCTTCAGCATCTCATCAACAGTACCGACAAACACCACTTCACCCCCATCTTCTCCGGCCTTAGGCCCCATATCAACAACGAGATTCGCTGCGCGAATAATATCTGGATCATGCTCTACAACAATCACCGTGTTGCCGAGATCACGTAGCTCATGAAGGATGTGAATCAATCGGCTCGTGTCTCTCGGATGCAGTCCAATGGAAGGTTCATCCAATACGTACATCGTTCCAACAAGTGCGGAACCAATGGAGGTAGCGAGGTTTATTCTTTGGATCTCACCACCAGATAGCGTATGGCTAAGTCGATCCAGTTGTATATATCCAAGTCCAACTTCGTTGAGAAACCGCAGACGTTTTGTGATTTCTTTAACAACCGGCCCCACAATCTGGTCTTCATAGTCAGTGAGATTCAACCGGGAGAACCAGGCATAGGCACGTTCGATTGTCAGACCAGTCAGTTCGTGAATTCGGGTTTCATGCACAAAGACCTGTGTAGCTGAGGTTCGCAGACGTGCCCCCCTGCACTTCGGACAGGTGGTGTAGCCACGAAACCGTGAGAGATAGACACGATAGTGCATTTTATGCGTATTCTTCTCAATCATCGAGAAGAAGCCGTTGATCCCGATATACTGATTAGAGCCTTCCAACAACACGTTCCATTCTTCCTCGCTAAATCGGGAAATGGTCTTGTTAGTATCAATACCGGCCGACGGTGCTACAGCAAGCAAATCGTGGTAATGCTGTGAATGCTTGGGTGTACTGAAAGCAGCTATTGCTCCTTGACGAATTGTCTTTGAACGATCCGGAATCACCAGGTCCATGTCAATGCCTATTGCTCTTCCAAATCCCTGACACTCCGGACAGGCACCGAATGGATTATTGAAGCTGAAGAGCCTCGGCTCAGGCTCCTGCCACTTTTTACCACAAGGAGCACACTCATAGTTTCTGCTAAAATGGTGGCTCTCACCAGAATCAATGTCGCGCACTTCAATCCTACCATCTCCTTCCCTGAACCCACCTTCCGCGGCTTCGGCTATTCTGGACTTGCTCGTATCATCATCACGCCAAACGAGCCGGTCAACAAGCACAGAGAGAGTCTCTTTCGATAACTGTTTCAGCTTCTTGCTCGAGTCATATTCGGTCAAGTCGATGATATCGTTCAAAGTGCTTGGGACAACCCGGAAGAATCCTCGTGCTCGCAGAGCACCAAGCTCCTCCTCAAGAGATCGTGACTCATGGTCCGGCATCGGAAAGAGAACGTAGAGTTTTGTCCCCTCCTCCATTTCTGCAACTCTTTCACCAACAACACGAGGTGTATCCCGTTGAACTGTTGTTCCACAGTTCTTACAGATTGTCTTTCCAATCCGACCAAACAGAAGACGAAGGTAGTCATAGATTTCTGTTGTGGTTCCAACCGTAGAGCGAGGATTGCGTTGCAACACCTGCTGTTCAATAGCAACGGCAGGGGCAAGACCCGTAATACTTTCGACCTCAGGTTTTGCCATGCGAGAAAGGAACTGCCGGGCATATGCTGAAAGCGACTCAACATACCGACGTTGTCCTTCAGCATAGATCGTGTCAAATGCGAGTGTTGATTTACCTGAACCAGATACACCGCTAAGGACAATCATTCGATTACGTGGAAGGTCAAGAGAGATATTCTTCAGGTTGTGAAGGTTGGCTCCCCGTATTGAGAGAGTATGCTTCGGATGAGGCCTACCGTTAGAGGAAATTTTCGAATCTACCTTGCTGAAAGAAGCCTTGCCCGGAGTCCGCTTCGTCGATTTCCTGGTTGTTGAAGTTGACCGTGTTTTCTTCAATTTGGTCTTTACCGTACTGCTCACGCTATATGCTGGTCGGTCGAAAAGATGGATTAGAAATCACGTATGAAATAAACGTTCGCTCAAATCAAACATTAAACTTAGGAAGATTTCGCCGGACATTCCGGGAAGAAAGTGGCGATGATACCGATAGATAAAGTAGAGGAGTTTTAGCGTTCAATCTCTTTGAATTCTTGCCATTTCTTAGTATCCTGCTAATAGTTTCTCATGCATCTTCTTAACACTATTTGGTTAAATCTCTTCAGGAGGAACAGATGCTTGGTTGGATTTGGACTGCTTTGGTTGGCCTTATTGCCGGTGCTCTGGCGAAACTTGTAATGCCGGGGAAAGATGGTGGAGGTTTTATCATGACAATGCTACTCGGACTGGCAGGGGCGTTGCTGATGACCTTGATTGGCAAAGCCATTGGCTGGTATGAAGCTGGTGAGGGAGCGGGATTTATCGGCTCATTTCTTGGTGCAGTCATCCTGTTAGTCATTTATCGGTTCTATAAAAAGAAGGCTGGTAAATCTTAATGTGTGGAAGGAGATAAAAGGTTACTACCTTCTATCTCCTCTCTACTATCCCCTTAACAATCTCAACGCGTTAGCGGTGACAGCAAGTGTTGCTCCGATATCGGCAGCAATTGCGCCCCATAAGGCGGCCACCCCGAAGAGCGTCGCGCCAAAGAAGAGGAACTTGATGCCAAGCGCAAAGCCTACGTTCCAGCGGATGATATTCAAGGCTCGGCGAGAATGTTGTATTAACCAGGTTACCCTCGAAAGATCATCTGACATCAATACAACGTCTGCTGTTTCGAGAGCCACGTCTGTTCCGGCTGCACCCATCGCTATACCCAGAGAGGAACGAGCCATAGCGGGAGCATCGTTTACTCCATCCCCCACCATGGCGACTCGTTCACGGGATCGTGCCAACTCTTCAATGCAACTGACTTTATCCTCGGGAAGGAGCTCTGAGTAGACCTGGCTCACACCGGTCTCTTGAGCGATAACAGATGCGGTCTGTCTGTTATCACCGGTCAGCATTACTGTCTCCACTCCCATATCCTGAAGGTCAGTAATGGTCTTCGGCGTCTCGGACCGTACTGGGTCAATCACCCCAATCAATCCACAGACATGATTGTCACTTCCGATAGCCACCACACTCCGTCCACTGTTCACAAGCATGTCAGCACGTTGCTGCACCTCTGTAGTAGTGTTATTCCACTCATCAAGAAACGCACGCGATCCGAGCCGGTAACGTTTTCCGTTGAATTCTGCCGATGCTCCCTTTCCTTCAAGTGTCTGAAACCCTTCGGCTTTCATCGGGCTGACCCCGAGATGATCGGCATAGTCAAGCACAGCACGCGCAAGTGGGTGTGTGCTGTTCGCTTCAAGAGTAGCAGCACGCTCAATCAACTCATGCTCATTATGTCCATTTAGAGGAATCACTTCCGTAACTCCCGGCCGTCCTTGTGTCAATGTCCCCGTTTTGTCAAAAGCAACAACCCGAAGTCGTGCAGGAATTTCGAGATACTCTCCTCCCTTGATAAGAACACCATTTCGTGCTGCCGCAGCAAGACCTGCAACTATACTCACTGGTGTGGATATTACGAGTGCACATGGGCAGCCGATAACAAGAATCACAAGGCCACGATAGAACCATTCTGTCCACGACTCGGCGAAGATGAATGGCGGAATCACCATAACGAGTAGAGCACAAAGCATTATAGCAGGGGTATAGATCAACGCAAAACGTTCAACCCATTGTTCAGAACGTGACCGACGACTTCCGGCATCTTCAACCAGATGAAGGATTCGGGCAAAAGTTGACTCGCTCGCAGGACGAGTTGCCACAAATTCTATCGCTCCATTGAGGTTAATTGTTCCGGCATACAGTGGATCACCAAATTTCTTTTTCACCGGAATATTTTCACCTGTTACCGTTGCCTGGTCAACATTACTCGTACCAGAAGCAACTCGTCCATCAACAGGAATTTTCTCTCCCGGTTTTGCGAAAAGTAGATCACCAATAAGAATATCAGCAGGCTCAACCTCCTCGAATTCTCCATCATCAACAACACGCCGGGCCCTTTCCGGAGTTGATTCCAGCAAGGATTCAACTGCATTTCGAGCACGTGAAACGCTCCATAACTCGAGCAGCAATGAGAGGGCGAAGAGAAATGCAATAACAGCTGCTTCAAACCACTCATCAATAATCAATGCTCCGGCCACAGCCAGCGTCATCAAGAGATTCATATCAGGTCGAATCGACTTGATAGCAACCCAAGAACGTGGAAGAACCAATCTCAATCCGGCAAGGATGGCAATACCATAGGCAACCTTCGACGCAATGGTATCGGCAGTCACCGGAATCACGGAAGAAGCAAACCCAAGAGCAACAAAAAGGCCTGAGACAATAGTTGAGACGAAGAAGGGATTTCGTTTCGGACGGAGCCCCGAGTCATCTACGATTCTACCACCCTCATCAATAGCCTTCGCGGACATCCCGGTCGTCTTGACAACCCGCTTGATCTCTTCAACCTGTTTCTCAGTTAGCTCTGTATCGATGATCATCTCGCCCCGTAAGAGATCGAAGCGTAATAGATCAGAGGCACCAAGATGTTCACCTACCACCTTGCGCAAGAGCGTAGTCTCCTCTGCGCAACACATCCCTATAACGTTAAAGCGTGTCATATTCAGCTATAAGCTTTGGGTTCTACAGCGCCTCATTCTCCCACCTTCCTTCCTCCCTCCTGCCTGATTCATCCCTGTTCAATGCCCCCAAACAAAAAAAACAGAACCGAGAATTACGAGCAAGATGCCAAGCAACCCGTTCTCATACCGCTCAAGGGGACCGAGCGGCAATCGCTCAATACCGTAGCGAGCCAGCATAGTGAACAGCGTCATTGAACCAACGGTTGCAATAAGCAGGGCAACACTAAGAATCAGGAACCCTTCCCATCCGTATGCCGATCCACTCATATAGATTGGCAGAAAACTTTCACAGGGGGAAAGGGTTAACATCATAATCAGACTGCCTATACTCAAGGCGTTGCCTTTCCGCTCACTTAACTCTCTATCAATGCAATGGTCATCATAATCATGGTCATGAATTTCCTCACCATGTTTTCCAAGTAGACGTGTATGTCCATGTTCTTTTCCCTGAATCTGCCGCAGTATAAACCATGAACCGAGGAGAATGAGAATACCACCGGCTACCCAGTGAAAGAGCTCGTGAATCTCCTGGCTTAACTCCATGCCTCCCCAGAAAATCAATCCACCGAGAAGAATAGTAAAGAGGACATGGGCTGTGGCCGCAGAAAGAGTTATTGCAAGCGTTTTTATGCCGTTCCATCGCTTTGCCCTTGCAGTCAACGCAAAAGGGAGCCAATGGGTGGGTAAGGCCGCATGAAGGAATGCAATACCGAAACCTGTCGATGCAATTGTAATGATCAGATGATCTGGCATGTAAAAATCGAGTCAGTTACCTGCATAAACGGAAGACCGCACTGCAAATTATAGTGCAGCACGGTCTCTGAAAACCTTATCGACATACAGAGATTAGTTATGCCTCGGTCTCAACTTCAACCGTTGAGATAACCGAAAGCTTCTGCATAATCTCTCGCAGCTTTGCGTGAAGAGCGTCTCGTTGTGCAAAGAGATCATGCTCCGGCTTATGCCCTCCTGTGGCCATAGGGCTCTTGAAGTAGAATCCGAGCCACTCCTGAACCCCTCCCAGCCCAGCACGCTGTGCCAGGTCTGCAAACAAGACAAGATCGTGGACAACCGGTGCTGCAAGGATAGAATCACGGCAGAGGAAATTGACTTTGATCTGCATTGGATATCCCATCCATCCGAAGAGATCGATGTTATCCCATCCCTCCTTGTTATCACCACGAGGCGGATAGTAATAGATACGGACAGTGTGATGAATATCACCGTACAGTTCGGGATTTTTTTCGGTATCGAGGATGTAATCAAGAACGGAGAGCTTGCTCGTTTCCTTTGTCTTGAACGATCCTGGATCATCCAGCACCTCGCCATCACGGTTGCCGAGGATGTTTGAGGAGAACCAACCGGTCAGTCCGAGCATACGAGCTTTGAGCATCGGAGCAAGAACGGTCTTCAACATTGTTTGCCCGGTCTTGAAATCTTTACCGGCTATCACGACATTATGCTTTGTGGCAAGATCAACAATAGCTGGAGTATCAACGGTCAAATTCGGAGCACCGTTAAGGAAGGGAGTATTTTCCAGAATTGCTGCCCAGGCATAAAGCATACTCGGCGCGATAGAGGGGTCGTTGTTTCGCATCCCTTCTTCAAAAGCAGTGATGTTTTCATGAGCCTCCGAAGTTTCGAGATATACTTCCGTGCTTGCACACCAGATCACAACAACACGATCAACATCATGAGTGACTTTAAAGCGACGGATATCCTCTCTGATCTGCTCCATTAACTCAAACTTCGTGTCACCACGCTTGAGGTACTCACCTTCAAGATTTCGCACATACTCTTTGTTAAAGACACCAGGCACTGGCCTCAGCATATTCAATTCTTCAGCGACAGGTGTGATGTCTTTTTCCTGAAGAACATCAGCATACCGTGTAGCATCGAGAAGAGATTCATCTCGTATGTCCCAGCCCCCGAACTCGATTGAGTCGAGGTTTGCCAAGGGAAGAGCCTGGCGAACAGGAAGAGTGGTCGCTGAACCATTTGAGCCCACAAATGGAAGGGCACCAAGCTCAGCAAGTGAGCCAACAGGAGTTGCCTGTACTTTCCGCATACTTAGAAGCCCGGCTATGTATGTTGTGGAGACGGCACCATTCAACCCCACAATTAATACACCAAGCTTTTCAGAACCTCGATGGCCATTTAATGACACACCCTGTTGTAGACTGCGTTGAGTATTCATTTTAAAAAGTTCTCTATAGTTCCAGTAATTGGGTAATGGGATAAAACAAAACGACCGATAATACCCCGAGACATCATAGCAGTTTCGGGTCGATGAAGCATAACCTCAGTAAATTTACGGGAAATAGTTCAACATATGAGGAGTAATGTTCGAGCAGAAAGCTTTGTGCAGAAAAAGCAGGGACACGATTTGACTCATTATCAACTCCACAATTTGTGGGCCCGGAGGGATTTGAACCCCCAACCAACGGATTATGAGTCCGTTGCTCTAACCGTTGAGCTACAGGCCCGAATATCTTAAAGCAAGAATCTATCAATATACGAACCGATGACTTATCTATCCCAGCAACGGGGGGGTATTAACCCGTTTCATCTTTGCTGCGGAAGTATTTGAAACGAGCTTTATTTCCCACAAAAAGGACGAATCCTCCCAAAATCATCCCAACCACAGCGCCACCTAAAACATCGGATGGATAGTGAACTCCCACGTAGACTCGTGAAAAACTAATGGAAATTGCCATTAGCAGCCAAATCCATCCCCATCGACGAAAAAACCATGCGAAGACGATAAGTCCCGCAAAATTATTGACCGCATGCGATGATGGAAAAGACTTTCCTCCTCCACAGTTGACCAAAAGGTTGACATCCTTCAGTTCTCGGCAAGGCCTCTCCCTTCCTGCTTCTTCCTTGAGCAATCGGCTGTTGACCGGATCTGAAATTGCGACAGCTATCACCAGGAAGAGAGCGCACCACCTTCCCCGACTTCCACCTTTCCATAGCAGGACTATGAATAAAAGGGCATACAGGGGATAGTAGTGTTTGACAGTGGTAATCGCAGGCATAACCATATCAAACAGTCCGTTCGATAACGTATGGTTAATGAAATAGAAGAGTGAAACATCAACATGATAGAGGAATTCAATCATCAGGTCAGGAGTTAGCTCGATGAGTTCACACTACTTTTGGACAACGTATTGAGCCAAGAAGGCGTTTTCCACTGGCTCCGGTCACGCTCGGAACATTATTATGAACGCCGTGTAACGTTGCCCACGCAAGCAACGCAAAACCGATGGCTTCCTTTGCATCTCCGGGAAGTCCCAAAGAATCACTTGTAATGATAGACGTTTCAGGCGCAAGCTCAACCAATGCTTGCATCAGAGTACTATTCTTTGCACCGCCACCACTTACAACGATTTCATCTATCTCCCGGCATGGAACAATAAACCGTTCGAGAGCTTCAATTATTGACCGAGCAGTAACTTGTGTAAGTGTTCTGATGACAGTTGCGTCCTCTATCTCATCAGCTCGAGCTCTACGAGCAATTTCTCTCCCTCGCTCCTCTCCGAACAATTCGCGCCCCGTCGATTTTGGAGGAGGAGTTTGAAACCACGCGTCGCTGAGGACTGAGAGCAGAAGCCTCTGATCCACACTTCCCTCAGACGCAAGCTTTCCTTCCTCATCGAAATCCAAACCCCGCAACTCCCGCATAGCTGCATCAATCAGAGCGTTACCAGGACCGGTATCAAACCCCACAAGATTCTCGATCGAAGTACCTGCAGGCAACCATGTAAGATTGGCAATGCCTCCGATGTTCAATGCAATGCGGTTTCTGGAAGGGTGAGCTAACAACATGACATCACAAAAAGGGACGAGAGGCGCTCCCTCGCCTCCGGCGACGATATCGGCTGTTCGGAAGTCATCGATAACAACCGTATGTAACTCCTCCGCAACAACCGCTGCAGAACCGATCTGCACGGTTACTCCATTTGGGGGATCATGATAGATCGTCTGTCCATGCAGCCCTACCACATCGATTGCCGCCATGCTAATCCCGGCTTCAATCGCACCGTTCTTAACTGCCGAGGCATAACGGTCGCCAAGAAGTTTGTCGAGATGAAAAACATCCCTACTCGGCAGAGTTCCATCATAGGCTTTCAGAAGTTGCTCCCGAAGCGCAGGATTGTAAGGAACGGAATGGAATGAGCGGAGACGATAATCAGGTTTGCCAGGCTCTCCGCTTATCTCCACAAACGCCACATCAATGCCATCCAAGGATGTGCCCGACATGATACCGGCAATCAGCAAACTCTCCTTCTCATGAATATCCTTGGGCAACATACTCTGTTATCTCCGTAACCGTAATGAGTTTGAGACAACGCTTACCGAACTGAAGGCCATAGCTGCTCCGGCTATTATAGGATTCAGAAGCCCGAAAGCTGCCAAGGGGATACCTATGATATTGTAGATAAAAGCCCAGAACAAATTTTGTTTGATTATTCGCATGGAGCGAGCAGAAAGAGATATCATCTCTGGAACTCGCTGGAGGTTATCATTGATAATTGTCACATCCGAAACCGATGCTGCAACTTCCGTTCCACTGGACATCGCAATACCGACATCAGCAATTGTCAACGCAGGAGCATCGTTAACTCCATCACCTACCATAGCAACCCTTCGCCCTTCAGATTGAAGCCGCTGGATTTCTCTCCCCTTTTCTTCGGGCAAAACTCCCGGTATCACGTGTTGAATTCCAACCTTATCTCCTATCTCTTCAGCAATACCGCGTGAGTCACCAGTAAGAATGATCGATTCGACCTTCATCCTCCGTAACTGCTCAACTGCATCAACAGCATTTTCACGCAGAATATCTGACAGAACAAACGCACCGGCAACTCTACCGTTCAAGGCTACCCAAACAGCTCCTTCCGGCACATGCTCCAACTCACCCTCCATCTCCGACATAGCACTCTTCTTACCAACCCGGACCGATTGACCATTGACGACTCCTTCCACTCCGATACCGGTATGCGATATGAACTCGGCAACTGGCAACAAGGCAAGTCCTTGTTCCTTAGCTTTTTCAACGATACTTCTGGCAATTGGATGCTCAGACTGATTCTCTACAGAACTGGCAACGGTTAACAGCTGATCAGCATCGATTCCTTCGGCAGAGATTACCTTCGAGACCTTAATCGTTCCCTCAGTCAGCGTACCTGTCTTGTCAAATACAACAGTATCTATTGCTCTGGCAAGTTCTAACGACTCTGCGTTTTGAATAAGAATACCTCTTCGCGCTCCTGCTCCGGTTACTGCTACCACGGCTGTCGGTACAGCAAGTCCCATAGCGCATGGACAGGCAATAACTAACACAGCGACTGCAGGTATCAGACTTTCAGCAAGCGACGTATCACCCAGAATCATCCACAGAATAAACGTGACGATAGCAATACAAAGAACAACAGGCACAAATATCCCAGCAACACTATCGGCAAACCGTTGAACGGGTGCCTTCGAGCTTTGCGCTCCGTCAACTATGCGAATGATACTTGATAGTACCGTCCCCTCGCCAATCTTTTCAGCTCGGAGAACAAATGCTCCTCCGAGATTGATTGTTCCCCCAACGACAAGATCCCCTTTCCGTTTCTCGACCGGCCTGGACTCACCTGTCATCATCGACTCGTCGAGCATTGCTGCTCCATCAATAATGGTGCCGTCAACTGGAATGCTTTCCCCTGGCTTGACAAGCAAATGATCGCTTACCTGCACAAAATCTGTCTCTATATCCTCTGTCTCCAATCCATTCTCTACCATTCTGTGACTGAAACGTGGTATTAACGACGCAAGTTGACGTAGTGCGCCGGAAGCCCGGTCCTTTACTCGTGCTTCCAACCAGTTCCCCAACAAGATCAATGAGACCACAACCGAAGCAACTTCGAAATAGAGATGATTCGGGTTTACTCCGGGCAAAAGAGAGGGAGCAAAAAGAACAATTGAGCTAAACAACCAAGCAACACCCGTCCCAAGGGCAACAAGAGTGTTCATATCAGCCGTCAAATGACCCAGATTTTTCAATGCTACCCGGAAAAACCTTCTTCCTGTTCCGAACAGAACAAGACTTGTAAGGACAACTTGTACTGTATCGAACAACTTCTGGTGTGGCTCGAAGAGCGTAGAAAGAGGAGTTATCACCATAGGACCCATGGCAAGAACTACAACAACTGCCGAAAGAGAAAGGGCTACGATGGTATCACGCCGAAGAACTCTGGCTCGCTCGGCTTCAGGTGATCGAGAAGTATTCAGTGCACCCAACGTTACTCCATAACCCGCACCAGCAACTTGAGCAATCAGGTTTTCAGTCGGCACATCAGGATCGACTTTTAATCGAGCGCGGTGTGTCGCAAGATTTATCGCAACCTCATGGACTCCCTCCTCACGTCGTAAAACCTTTTCAACTCGGGAAACACAGGAAGCACATGTCATCCCTTCAATGTTCAAATCAAGAATCACCAGGCCCACGGTTTTCCCTTCTTGCTCTCCCTCATTACCTGAAGAGGACAAGGTTGAGAGATCCGATTTCAGCTCTTCAACAGGTGTTCTGCTATGTTCGCTTGACATAAACGCAATCTACGAATTAGGATCATCCTTTGATATATGAACAGTAGGTCCAGATTTGCAGGAAGCGCTTTATCATCCTACATTTCGATTATGAGACTCGGAGCACATACTTCAATTGCCGGTGGCTTGCACAAAGCAATTGAGCTATCAAAAACGTTTAACGGAACCGCTCTTCAGATTTTTTCGAAGAACAATAACCAGTGGACGGGCAAACCTTTAACGGACAAGGCAGTCGATCAGTGGTCCCAGGCTGTATCAGAATCACCGATCCCACTTGAAGCAACTGCTATTCACGATTCATATCTGATCAACCTTTGTTCGAATAACCCGGACACCTTCGGTAAGTCCTATACCGCTTTCGTCGATGAACATAGACGAGCAGAACGACTTGGTATCCGTCTTATGATCTTTCATCCTGGCGCAGCGATGGATAAAGATCGGGACAGCGCAATTGCGATTATTGCGGAACAGGTCAACAAGGTGCACGAGGAGACCACCACGTTATCGACGATTTCAGTCCTGGAAACCACAGCAGGCCAAGGAACTACAATCGGTTATCGATTTGAAGAATTAGCGGATATTATCGACAAGATTGATGATAAGAATCGCGTTGCGGTCTGTCTGGATACCTGCCACGTCTACGCTGCGGGGTATGACATCAGCACTGAGGATGGATACCATGAAACAATGGAGACATTCGATGGGCTTATTGGCCTGGACAAGCTGGTTCTGTTTCATCTGAATGATTCCAAACGTGAGTTAGGGTCGAGAGTAGATCGACATGAGCATATTGGGAAAGGGCATATTGGGGAGGTTGCCTTTCGCATGCTCATGACTGATGATCGCTTTGCAGAGGTCCCTAAAATAATCGAGACTCCGAAGAGTACAGATCTACATGAGGATGTAGAAAACCTCGATCTTCTTCGCAGCTTCGTGCCGGATTCATAAAGGGATCGAGCCAGGACTATAGGTTTGACCGAATAAACCGCTAACTCTGGGAAGCCATTATCAATTAGTAAATAAGGACATTCAGTGGAACTCTACAGCTTGTTTCTTAGCCATGAATAAGACAAAGAGTCATTCAGTCGCTTGATTGAGCTTCCATGATTACTGACAAACGTCTGTTAAGATTCTACCGCATCAAACGACTACAACGAGCAATCGAATATGTTCTGTTAATCGGAATCTTCTTCTTTTTTCTCCTTGCCTACATTGACTACTATCGCCCTTATATAACTTCTGTTCTTGCGTTTGTCTTCTTAGGGCTTAATCTGCAGCTGACCTTGCAAAGAGAAAGACGAAAGACTCAACCGGCTACGAACAGATCCCGACTTCTGAGCGATGCCATCGAGTCAATTCTTTTTTTGATTCTTATTTTGTTGATGTCAATTCCATCATTCTCACAAGCTCTCGTTGGTGGCACTCCGCAGGAACGTTATGCCCTGGTTGCCTCAGTTCTTTGTGGAATTTTTCTTGGAGGGCTTTTCGGTGAGATATTTTTTCAGATACGACGTCTTCCCACGCTGCCACAGGAAAAGCAAGAGAACTATATCAAAAACCTGAAGCGTACAATCATTCTCCCCTACTTTTCCAATCGCAGGCATTCATAAAAATGGATACCACTGCGTGTCGATAAGAATCTGAAAGCTCCGTAATTTTCCGGTTAATGTATTCAGAAAGCCCGCAGATAGTGGAACGAATAACATCCTTCTTCAAGAATTCTCTTGAAGAGAGCATAGCAGTGACAGAGGCCACGATCTCAGCATGTCCTAACGATGTGGTCCTTGCTGCTGAGGCTATCGTTGAGTCATACAGCAACGGAGGGAAAGTCCTTCTGTGCGGTAATGGTGGAAGCGCTGCCGACTGTCAACACCTTGCAACGGAACTGATGATTCGGCTGAATCATGAAATATCCCGTCCGGCTCTCGGTGCTATTTCTCTCTGCACGGACCCTTCGAACATGACGGCCGGAGGTAATGACATCGGATTCGATAACATCTTTGCACGCAACGTCGAAGGTCTTGGCAGAGAAGCCGATGTTCTGATTGGCATATCAACAAGTGGACAATCAGCAAACGTTCGTCGCGCCGTTGTCAAGGCAAAAGAGATCGGTATGAAAACAATCTGCTTGCTGGGCGGGGCCGGCGGCTCGTTGAAAAGCGAATGTGATATCTCTATTGTAATCCCATCTGAAAACGTTCAACGAATTCAGGAGATGCACATCAAAATCGGCCACATACTATGTGAATCTGTTGAACGTGAACTCTATGGAGACTGATATTGATGACGAATCCCATGTTACGATTGCTGTCGATCTTTCCCCTTCTCCTGCTACTCGTCTCCCCGAATGAGTCTCAGGCCCAATCATCGTCCCGATCCGTACGCTCTTCTGCAATCTCCTCAGCCCCTATTGATTCTGCAAGTGTACTCAACAACCTGTCGAGTGACCTGACATCTCTTTTAGCTCTGCGTAAGGAGGTAAAGAGTAGTTCGGTAGGTGTAAAAGTTGTCTCGTTGAGGGATGGAAAGGTACTCTATGAGCTCAACGCTTCAAAAGCGCTTACACCAGCCTCGACTACAAAGATTTTAACGACGTACAGTGCCCTCCTCCTTTTTGGCTCTGACTATGATATCCCCACTGTCCTCTATACAGATGCCCCTCCGGTCAATGGTGTTGTGAAAGGTAATCTCTACATTAAAGGGCATGGCGACCCACTCTTTTCGATTGGCGATGTTGATAATCTTATCGAGCAACTGAAGCAACGTGGTATCATGCGAATTGAAGGAGATATCATTGGTGATGGCACCTACTTTGATGATATCTATGACTGGAAGGACTATAGTGGAGACCCCGATGACGTTGTGGATCTACCACCTGTTGCAGGCCTTGGTATTGAAAATAACATGGTGACAGTAGTGGTCTCCTCCCCGCGCAAGGCAGGCCAACTCTGTAACGTCCAGACATTCCCCGCTTCCTCCGGTTTTGTTATCGTAAACTCTGCTTCATCATACACCCCTAAAAGATCACGCAGAAAGTCTCGACGAAGAAAGGGGGCGCTTGAACGGCTTTATCGTGAACAGCACTTACCACATGCCCAGACCGGTAGATTTGGCGACCAGGAAGTACTTTTGGGAACAAATAAACTGGCAGGATCGGGTATCTCCATCGAGCTGACGACAGATGAGGATGGGAAGCAGACAGTTCATGTCTCCGGAACGTTAGCTGTAAACAAGACGGTCAGCAAGAGATATGAAATCAAGAATCCGCCGATTGTAGTTGCCGGCATGTTTTATGATCGACTCCGAACACACGGTGTTGAGATAACTGGAACAATTCGAGCTGCTGCAACACCTGGTAGCGCAGTTTCACTTACAGAGTTTCAGCGTCCTTTGATCGATGTCCTGACCCCTGTTATGAAATCAAGCCATAACCATTATGCCGAACACGTCTTCAAGATGATAGGGGCTGCCTTTGGATCAAACGATGGAGTCACTACGGCATCACAGGCTCAAATGGTAATAAACCAATGTATGGAGGCAGCATCAGCACCCTTTGACAAATGCCTTGTCAATGATGGCTCGGGATTGTCTCGTCGGAATCTGATCTCAGCCGATGCGCTGGTAGCTACGTTGATCGCCGCTTACAACAACCGCCCTTTGTGGAAAACACTCTATCAATCAATGTCGATAGCTGGAAAAGACGGGACGTTGAGAAAGAGAATGAAAGAGACTCATGCCGCCGGGAACGCCCACGGAAAAACAGGAACTCTCAGGAATGTCTCTGCCCTTTCCGGATACGTTACGACAGCCGATGGTGACATGTTAGCCTTCGCGATCCTGAGAAACGGTTATAATGTTAGCACCTACAAAAGTGTAGAAAACAAGATTGTTCAACACCTTGCCAATTTTTCCTGGAAGGGAAAAAATGCGGCCAAACAGTAACTTATGAGGGGAACCAGGTGTTTTTTGATATTGGAAGTCCAGTCCTGGAATTGTAACGAATTCCGATTATAAGCCCCAAAAGGCTTGTCTTCTTCAATTCAGTTGCAGATATTTGTAGCGGTTATGACATCCTGCCGGACCATTTTCCAACAAAAAGAAGTTTTGTAGGATAGGTTGATGACACAACCTGCTGCCATGGGGCATTCCTGAGTATATAATCTCCCTTCATTATTGTGGAAGTGTTCCACAGCAACTGTAGCTCAACCAGAACTTTCATTTCAAATTCGGCATTGCCAATGCGTACTGCACTGGTAGTTGAACCTTGTAGGATTCGGGACGTTCTTCTATGAAGCGCACCAGGAACCTGTACAACGTTAATAAACAATCAACAAAATATATTCACTATAATTTTAGACGAGAAGAAAACAATGCCTTCTACTGAAGAGAAGAAAAGATCAAAGACCAGGACTAAATCCAGGTCAAGGAAACAAGAGTCGAAAAACTCTGAATCCAAAAGCCATGAGCAGAATGGACAAGAGTCTACAGGTCAGGATAAGACTGTAGTTATTCACGATCTTGCCGAGCTAAAGTCGAAGCGAATCGTGGAGTTAACGAAGATCGCTAAGGAACTTAATATTCAGGGCTATAGCGATTACCGTAAACAGGAGCTGATCTTCAAGATTCTTGAAGATCAGTCGAATCAGGAGCGCAAGGAAGGGTACGATAGCAATATCCGTTTCTCCGAAGGTGTTCTTGAGGTATTACCCGACGGATACGGTTTCCTGCGTTCTGCTGATTACAACTATCTCCCCTCTCCTGATGACATCTATGTCTCTCCCTCGCAGATCAAAAAATTCCAGCTACGAACAGGGGATACTGTCTCCGGTCAAGTACGTTCTCCCAAAGAAGGAGAGCGCTTCTTCGCTCTCCTGAAAGTAGAGCAGGTAAACTATCAGGATCCCGCGTCTATTCGTGATCGAACAATTTTCGATAATCTGACCCCTCTCTACGCCACTTCACGCATCAATCTGGAGACAACGCCTGGTGAGTATGCAATGCGCATTATGAACTTGGTGACCCCTATCGGTAAAGGCCAACGAGCGCTTGCTGTCTCACCACCCAAGGCTGGCAAGACAGTTCTGCTGCAGAAGATGGCAAACGCAATCAGTCGGAACCATCCCGAAATCAGACTGATCGTTCTATTGATTGACGAGCGCCCTGAGGAAGTGACCGATATGGACCGTTCGGTGCAAGCAGAAGTGATCGCATCAACCTTCGACGAGCCACCGGAGAGACATGTTCAAGTGGCAGAGATGGCGCTTGAGAAAGCAAAACGTCTCGTTGAGGCAGAGCTCGATGTCGTTATTCTCCTCGATTCTATCACACGTCTTGCCCGCGCGCACAACACCGTGATTCCTCATTCAGGAAAGATACTTTCAGGTGGTGTTGATGCAAACGCACTACATAAACCGAAGCGATTCTTTGGCGCAGCCCGGAATATTGAAGAGGGTGGCTCGCTGACGATTGTTGCTACCGCATTGATCGACACGGGATCGCGCATGGATGAGGTTATCTTTGAAGAGTTCAAAGGTACTGGTAACAGCGAAATTATCCTTGATCGTCATCTGGCGGATCGTCGCATATTCCCCGCTTTTGACATAGTCCGATCAGGTACGCGTCGCGAAGATCTGTTGTTAGATGAAGATGAGCTGAATCGCCTCTGGATTCTGCGAAAGGTGATCAACGACATGTCACCTGTCGAAGCGATGGAGTTTATGCTGAGCAGAATTCAGGGAACCAAGTCGAACAAGGAATTCCTGAAGTCGATGAATACCTGATGAATCCATTTGTAGGGGAATATGCCACGGCGATTCCCCTACATTTCGACTCACGACTCAAAGTTTAGAAATAATGAGATAAGAAGCACTCTGTCCCATGACTAAATTAAACTACAAAGATATTTCAATAAGGATTGAAGAACAATTGGAGAAACTATTTGAAGAGTTGAGGTCAGGTATTTCTGCCAGAGAGGATAGCAGGGCCTTTGGTGCGATGATAGAAAAAAGAATAACTGAAAACTGGAAAGACGTTTGCAAAAAACTCAAATACAAACCGATTGATATCCCCGGGCGGAGGACGATTTCTGATTTCGCCTGTGAAATTAAAGGAACACTTTGGGGTTTGACGTAAAGACCAAGGATTTGGACAAGACATGCTATTCAGAGTGGGGGTGTTTGCGCAGTTGGGAACCTTTTGAAGTATATGGCCAATGACAAAGGAGTGTTCATGATAGTTGAGTTCGGTCATGATAATATCGACAACAAAAAATAATTCCAGGGATATAGAATACATTAGCGTTGCACCTTTTCATACATTGCCAGCCGATACATACAGAATTGAAAATCTGGGCACAGGGCAAGTTCGGTTGAATTATACTATAAATCAGGTTTGGGATGAAATTGATTGGGAGAAATTTTACCCGGACTTTTTTTGACGTTTTCTGCAAACTAATTATTACCCACTACAAACGAGTGAAAGCTGATGCAGAGAAAAGAATCAAATCAATTGAACATTTAAATCGGAATGGATACTGTTCGTTCAGGTTCATCAGATAGAGCGTTAATAATCGGAGATATTTTTACTCGAATCGCCTGGGGTGAGTTTGCTATTAAACAATTCGACATATTTAAGCAATGGATGTCGGGCGCTACGGTATTGGATCCAACGATGGGTACGGGAAATTTGCTGGAGGCGCTTATCACCTATGGTCTAAGGAAAGGCTACGCGTTAAAGCAACTTCCGGCTTCTTCCCTGTACGGCAATGAGCTAAGCAGTTATTATCACCAGCAAGCTCTTCAAAAGTTTTCCGATAAGTACGGGCTCGATATGAGCAAAAACTTCTGGAACGAGGATATCCTTGACCTTCCGCCAAGAAGGTTTGATATTCTGTTTGGCAATCCTCCCTGGCAAAACTTCGTGGACTTACCTGATGCATACAAAGCAAAGATCAAATCACAGTTTTTCAAGTATGACTTGGTAGGTAATAGCCAAAACCTACTGTTGGGAGGTTCACGTATTGACATTGCCGCGCTCATGATTCAGAGATCTATAAAGGATTTTCTTCTTCGTAATGGCAATGCTTACTTTTTTATGCCTTTATCGTTATTGCTGAATGACGGTGCAAACCGGCATTTCAGGACATACAAGATCAATGACGTCAAATATGCTCCCGTAAAGGTCTTTGATTTCAATAATTTAGATGTATTCAATGGAATTTCTACGCGCTATGGTCTGGTCTGTTTTAAGCGTGATCTTACAGCAAGTTTTCCGATACCGTATGAACGATATGAAAACGGGAACTGGAATAGCTTTTTAGCTAAACCCTTACTTCATCCGACAGATCCTTTAAGTATATTACCATCGGAGAAGTCCGACCCGTTGATCGACTTTAGTCCGGTAGAGATCAGTAAGGAATCCACCCCAAGACAAGGCATAAATACCTGTGGCGCAAATTCGATTTTTTTCTTCTCCAATTACAAACAGGTAAACAAATCGACCTGTCTCGTGAACGACAGCACAGCGCTTCCGGTTCAGTATGTTCACCCGTTACTGACGTCAAAGAATTTCAAGGGAAGCCAACCCGCCCCGCGTAAATGGGTGTTACTACCGTACTCAAACAACGGACGTCCATTGGAATTAAACCAGATAAAAGCAGCTCCCAGACTTTGGAGGTATCTAAAACAAAATGAACCGCTTCTTAGAGCCAGGAAAGGTTCGTTAATTGGTGCCTGGATAAAAAAGGGTTATTGGTGGGCTTTACTTGGCGTAGGGCCGTACAATTTCATGCCTTTTAAGGTAGTATGGGAGGCATACGGCAGATCACGATTCAAACCAATGATCACTACAGACAATTGGCAGGCAAATCAATCCCTGCAAGCGTTCATACCGACAAAGACGCGTGAGGAGGCAGAACGGGTTTTGGGAGCGTTGCAGCACCCGGCGATTGAAGCGTACCTATTGTCCTTAAAGATGGATGGGACAATGAACTGGGCACAGCCTGGCAAGATCAAAAAACTCCTGCAATTCAAAGAAACGAACGGGACGTTGTTTGACTAAAAAACGTGCGTTCGACATAGCAATTAACATGGGGTTTTAGTTAACACCATGCTTTAGCGTGGTGATTGAGGTGATTATCGAGATATGTAACGGCTTCCAGCCGTTTTCAATCTCTACCCTTGAGTCGAGTCTACGAACACTTCCTACCCACTTACTGGCTTCTCGCTCGCCGTATACCTGCACTCAGGGTACCGTGAACAACCGTAGAACCTGTTCTTGTCCCTTCCTCCCATACGTTCTACCAACGTTCCGGTTTTGCACTGGGGACAAGGGATGTCGAGTGTTATCGGCTTTGTATTGCTGCAATTTGGGAAGGCACTGCACCCATAAAACTCACCATTCTTTCCAGTACGCTTCACCATTGATGCGCCACATCTCTCGCATATTATCTCTGATGTATCGTTTGCAGAGGCACCATCATCCGATTTCGTGCCTGCTGCCTCAACTTCTGAAGCCGGTATCAATCGTGTACATTTAGGGAAGGAAGTGCAGGCATAGTAAGGACCATACTTCCCCTCACGCAATTCCATCACAGAACCACACCGATCGCATGTAACCTTCTTCATCTGGAGACTCCTTGCATTTCCATCACGATCTCCCTTCTGGTTCAGGCTTTTCATGCTCGCCTTACGGATTCGAGCATTGCCACCTTTACGAGTCGAACCAGAAGGAGGACGAACGCTTTTCAAGGCAACAGACAAAGGTCTATAGAAGCCCTGCATGACGCTCAAGTAGCTCTGCTTTCCATCGGCAATACTGTCAAGGTCTTGCTCCATTCGTGCTGTGAACTTCACATCGAACAGTTTCGGAAAACTTGTTGTAAGTACATCCGAGACCTTGATGCCTAAATCGGAAGCGCTCAACAATCGACCCTGCTCAACGACATACCCTCGATCAAGTATTGTAGCTATTGTCTGCGCATATGTACTTGGTCTGCCAACACCTTTCGCTTCCAACTCCTTTACAAGTGTGCTCTCTGTATATCGAGGAGGTGGTTTCGTCTGGCTTTGCTTTAGCTCAAGAATCAGAAGATCGGTCTTGTCCCCTTGCTTCAAGCTGGTCGGGAGTGCCGCCGTCTCGCTATCCTCCCCACTCTTATCTGATCGTTTCTTCTCCTCATCTGCTTGATCGTCATAGGCCTGAAGCCATCCGCGGAACTTGTTAACGCGCCCCGACGCCCGGAAAAGGAATCTCCCTCCCTGGACTTCCACAGTTGTCTGATCGAAGAGTGCGTCCGTCATTTGTGAGGCGATGAATCTATGGTAGATCATTCTGTAAAGTCTTGCCAATCTTTCATCAAGGAATTTTCGGGCCTCTCGGGGTGTAATCTTCAAGTCAGCCGGACGGATTGCTTCGTGAGCATCCTGTATTACCCCCCCTTTCTTCTGTCGATGCTCCTTAGGTTTTGCAGGAACATACTCCTTGCCAAAGTTCTCGAAGATCCATACCTGAGCTTCTTCAACTGCTTCGTCACTAACTCGAACCGAATCAGTTCGCATATATGTTATCAGCCCAACTCTTCCCTTTGATCCCAACGCAACACCCTCATACAGTTTCTGCGCAGCGATCATAGTCGCTTTCGGTTTCATCTTCAGTCGCCGACTAGCATCCTGCTGCAACGTTGAGGTTGTGAAAGGGGCCGGAGGCCTTCGGCGAACTTCTTTCTGCTCGAGCTTCGAGATGTAATACTCTTCGAAGAGTGCGCGGCCTCGGATGCGATTTGCCTCCCCATCGCTCGCAATAAATCGGGTCGATGATGATGGGTTGCTCTCTTTATCGACTGCAGATCCGGATGGATTCTTCAGGGCTACTCCGCCATACTCCACAAGTCTTGCCTTAAACTCATCCCCCTTCTTTGTCTTGAAGGTTCCAATCAGATTCCAGTATTCAATCGGGATGAAGGAATTAATTTCTTTCTCTCGTTCGACAACAAGCCGCAACGCGACCGATTGCACACGCCCAGCCGAAAGTCCTGAATGTGCTTCGTCTCGAAAGGCTCGCCAGAGAAACGGCGATATCTTGTATCCGATAAGACGATCCATTACCCTTCGTGCTTCCTGCGCACGAACCAAGTCCATGTCAATCTGCCGCGGCATCGACATTGCTTTCTTCACACCCGAACGGGTAATCTCATGAAAAAGGACTCTATAGAGTGGCAGCGTGTCGTCCGAAATCTCCTGAGCCACGTGCCAGGCTATTGCTTCCCCTTCACGGTCAGGATCGGTCGCCATGTATACGGCATCGCATTGTCGAGACAATTGCTGCAATCGAACAAGCACATCCTTTTTCTTGTCGATCGTGACATAGGTCGGTACAAAGTCATCCTCGACGTCGACTGCAATATCTTTCCTGGGCAGATCACGCACATGACCAAGAGAGGCTTCGACAATGTAAGCCGGCCCGAGATATTTATTAATTGTCTTCGCCTTGGCTGGAGATTCAACGACGACCAGTGTTTTCCCCATGATGTCCTTTACACCAAACTGATGAAGTAATCACGACAAGTTATTGACTTGAAGTTGTTCCTAATCTTTTGTGCCATTCGGTTGATGAACTCGGCGACCGAGTTCGCTGTTGTGTCATCACTCGATCCAAAGCGACGAACTATAAGATGACTTTGGGATGTTCAATGTCATCGCCCAGTTCAAAGGTATTATTTGACAACTAAGAAAACGAAAACTACAATTTGAAAATATTCTCGATAACGATAGCTGAGCTGCTATTGCCATGATCGGCTGTTGGGAACGGACTAATAGGAACCCACAACAAAATGCGATTCCTCCTCCTATGGATGTGTATTATGGACGGATCGCGTTTTGTTTCTACACTTGCTTATCTCAATTTTAGCCGCCCACGGAGTTCGCGCACTTCTCCCCGTTTCAATTCTCTCCACTCCCCTCTCTTCAGGCCAGTTGCCTTCAATCCCGCATAACTCCTGCGATGCAGCTTGCGCACCTTGAACCCATGTGCGGCAAACATTCGCCGGATCTCCCTGTTTTTCCCTTCTCTCAGAATTACCGTCAGGTTTATCTTATCATCATCAAGAATGACCTGACAGGGTTGAGATTGTTCACCACGACTAATCTCAACTCCCTCGGCAATGCGTCGAGCTGCATCAAACGATATCGGTCTATCGAGCTGCACTCGATATTCGCGCTCGATCTCATAACGAGGATGTGTCATACGAAAGGCAAGCTCACCATCGTTTGTCAACAGCAGCAGGCCGGTCGTTTGTCTATCAAGCCTGCCAACAGGATAAAGTCGGTCATGTGAATCAATCAAGTCAATTACGGTCCTTCGTCCCCTCTCATCACTGGTGGTCGTAATGGTATCTTTTGGCTTATTCAAAAGGATGTACCTGTACCCTCCGTCCCGGCGGACGGGTTCCCCATCAACACGCAACTTATCCTTGCCGCTGACACGAAAGCCGAGCTCCCGAACAACCTTGTTGTTAACCTGAACCCGACCGGCTGCGATCAACTCATCAGCCTTTCTTCTCGAAGCAACGCCTGCATCCGCAAGCGCTTTGTTAAGCCGAATTTTCCCTTCGCTCGTTTCGGATTGACCCGATTTTCTCTTAGCTTGAGTTTTCATAGTTGACAAAATCTACCACTCATCGGCTTCCTGACTGGCAACGTATCGTAGCAAGATGACCTGCGTCTGTCAATCCGTACCGAGCTTATGACACACAGGCTGTCTCCACACATCTTCGGCGATGCAACCAAGCATCCCCTTCCCTTCCTCATCGGGATTGTAAACGCAACGCCGGATAGTTTCTACGATGGAGGGAAATACAACACGACAATAAAGGGGGCGAAGCATGGACTTCGATTGCTTGACGAGGGAGCAGATATTCTTGACATTGGTGGTGAGTCAACTCGACCTCCTGGGAAGGATTATGGAGCGGGCTCAATTGGAGTCAGTCTATCCGAAGAACTGGATCGTGTCATCCCGGTCATTGAGGAGATCACTGGTCGGCACCCCGAAACCCTTCTCTCGATTGATACCATGAAACCTGAAGTGGCTGATGCCGCATTGCGTGCAGGGGCAACGATCATCAACGATGTAAGCGGCGGTCAGTACGATGAAGAGATTTGGGATGTTGCAGCAGAGCATGACGCCCCCTACATCCTGATGCATGGTCACAATCCTCACAGTAGAAGCACGGTTGACTCCATCTACTATAATGATGTCGTTAGGGCAGTCTACCAGTTTTTAGCAGAGAGAATTGATCTTGCCAGAGATCGAGGAGTGCAGCAGATCATCGCCGATCCGGGAATAGGATTTGCAAAAGGAGCTGATGATTCGATGAAGATTATCCGGAAAATGAGCGACTTTCGATCACTGGAAGTACCTCTGCTCATCGGCGCATCACGGAAATCGTTTATCGGCAGAGAACTAGGCGGCCTGCCACCCGATGAGAGACTTTTCGGAACGCTTGCAGCACACGCTGCTGCGGTGATAGGTGGAGCCACGTTCATTCGCGTTCACGACGTACGTCCCGCAGTCGAGTTCTTTGGAATTTTTCGCTCACTTTTCAACATCTCTACCACGTTTACAGAGGGTTTCTCCAAAAGAGACCCCCACTCATTATCTTCTTCTGAAAAAATCGATTAGTATCAAGTTCTTATGCGTGCAGTTGCCCTTTATCAGATGCTTCTTGGCATCACAGTTCTCATCGTTGGAATTCTCGGTTATGCCGACACCAACGACTATGTAATGCTGATAGGTGGGATCGTCTTTGGCCTCGACTTGATATTCATTGGATTTCGAATGCAAAAAGGTTGGCGTCCGGCTCTTTACATGTCGATTACAGTCGGGCTGCTTTTGGTCGGTTACTTTGGCAAAGGATGGCTCGTTGACGACGGTTCATTCTATCCATCGATACTTATAACGATCCTGAGCCTCCTCTCTCTACTTCTTGTTGCTCTTATTCTTGTACAACCCAGGGAGCGGAAACGGCAGTTTTGACAGGAAGGAGATGTATCCAAAAGAGATTGATATCATCAACGAAGGAAATGGATTGCGAATTCTCTGGAACGACAATAGAGTCTCAATGATTCCAGCTCGGGAATTGCGCAACGCATGTGGCTGTGTTGAGTGCCAGTCTATGAGGTCAAAAGGAAACCGATTGTCTCTTGCGCTGTTGAGAGATTCTGCAAACCGAATTCGATCCGTTGATCTTCCAAGCAGTAGTAAACTCCTGGTCACGTGGCGAGATGGACATAATCGGAGCTTTTATTCCTTCTCCAATGTGTTGGAAACATTCCCTCCAAATTGACATGAGCCTGAAGCAGAATAAATGATGCGACCAACACAAGCCAGAATTTCTACGACGGCATTACGACATAATCTTTCTATCGTACAAAAAGCTTTGAGTAGAGGGACACGCGTGATGGGTGTTGTAAAAGCTAATTGCTACGGGCACGAAGCTGAGGTCTGCCTCCCCCCTCTTCAGGAAGGAGGAGTCGATGTGTTTGGTGTAGCAACTGTTGAGGAAGCCCGGGAACTACGTTATCACGGTATCAGAGATCGTATTGTCCTGCTGACTTCTCCATTCCTATCAGAGCGGGAGGCTTTTCCCGAGCTGGACATTGAGCCTCTTATCTCAGACAAAGAGACAGCACGTTGGCTATCAGCTACAGCCGAGGCTCACGGCATCGTTTTGCAATCCCATATCTACATAGATACAGGAATGACCCGTAACGGCGTTAACCCTGAAGAAGCCCTGGAGTTAACCAGATACGTATCGCAGTTGCCCGGACTGGCACTAAAGGGAATTGCTTCCCACTTTGCCACCAGTGAATCCCCTGATCACTCGTATGCTCTGCAACAACTCAGTCAGTTTGACGGAACATACCGGGAAGTACGCGATGCGGGATTTGATTTTGATGAGGTGCATATAGCAAACAGTGGAGGGATTCTTAATTTTCCGGACTCACACTATACGTTAGTCCGTCCCGGAATAGCGCTCTATGGTTATCACCCGGCTATGGAGGAACAAAAAAACTCTGGATTCCGTCCCGTAATGTCGCTCTATTCTGTAGTTTCGAGTATGAGACGAGTCCCTGAAGGACGAGCTGTCAGTTACGGTGCCAGATATCGTACGTCCCAGGAAACATACATAGCAACCCTTCCAATCGGATACGGCGACGGACTTATGCGACAATTGACGGGGAAACTTGACGTTCTTGTCAAGGATTCTCGTTATCCGGTTGTAGGGACTATCTGCATGGATGAGATCATGATCGATCTCGGCCCCACAACATCAGTAGCTGTAGGCGATGAGGTCTGCCTGATTGGAACCTCGGGAGAGGAGAGCATTTCTGCATGGGATATCGCTGAGAAGGGTGGGACAATTGCCTATGAGATCACAACAATGATTTCACAACGAGTTCCAAGAAGGGCCATAAAGACAATTGAAGAACATATCCTATGAGTCATAATTCGATATACGCAATCATCATGGCGGGAGGAGTAGGCTCGCGTCTCTGGCCGAGAAGTCGGGCTGCTTCTCCAAAACAACTCCTTCACATTATGGGTGAGGGAACAATGATTCAGAACACGGTTGCTCGTTTACAGCCAATGATCCCTCCCGATCGTGTCTTGATTGTCACTAACGCTTCACAAATAGACGGGTTCCGCGATCAGATACCTTCCATCCCTCAAGAGAATCTGGTTGCCGAACCGTTTGGAAGGAACACCGCTCCCTGCATCGGACTTGCTGCAACAATCCTACTTGAACGTGATCCTGATGCAATGATGGTTGTGTTGCCCGCTGATCATTGGATAGAAAACGTCCATGAGTTTCAGAATCGCTTGAAATTGGCTTGCACTATCGCCGAGGAGCGAAAGGGTCTGGTCACACTCGGCATTACTCCCAACCGGCCTGAAACCGGATACGGATACATACAGTGGAGTGAGAAAAAGGATGGCATTGAAAAACACTACGACGAGGGAGTACGTGTAGTCAGGACCTTTGCGGAGAAGCCCGATCTGCCAACCGCTGAACGATTCCTGCGGAGCGGAGATTTTCTGTGGAACAGCGGCATGTTTATCTGGCGAGCAGATATCATCTTGAAGGAATTCGAAGAGCATCTGCCAGATCTGCACGAACAGATATGCAAGATTTCTAATACGTATGGAGATGATTCATACCCAAACATACTTGAGAAGACCTACCGCCGGATAACACCGATCTCGATAGACTATGGTGTCATGGAAAAGGCCAAAAACGTCTACGTTTTACAGTGCGACTTTGGATGGAGCGATGTTGGTAGCTGGGATGAGACCTACAGGCTTTCAAGGAAAGATAATGAGATGAACTTCCTGCTTGGGGATGTGGTTACGATTGAGACCAACAACAGCTTTATCAGAAGTGATGGCCGCTTGATTGCAGCAATTGGCCTTGAAGATGTTATCATTATTGACTCTCCAGACGCGCTTTTGGTATGTAAACGTGGAGAATCACAACAAGTGCAGAAGGTAGTTGATTATCTTCGTCGCAAAAAGATCACAAGTCTTTTGTAGTATAAATCACCTCGGTTGCCAGTCAGATGGTGACCTCGCAGTCTACCCGTCAGTGCGGGTCCTCAAACAGCGCACGCTCCGCTACTCCCTCTTTCCTAAGAACAAAAGCGTAGATGTAGGGCGCTTCAGGGCAAAAAGCCTGTTTCATATCCCCGCTATATCCACTTGGCACAATTCACCCTCTATAATAGTATTTTTGCCATGCAGTCCTTAGCAGAAGTCAGGGCTAAATTCGTTTTCGTATCTGCATCAGTAATCTGCGCAATATGGTTGGCGGGTAATAGCAACGGAATATTTGTTGCAACATACTTTATCTCTTGAACAGATTGTATTGTCCCACCGCTTCCGATTTGTTCACAGGTTGCAGAGTTTTCGTATGGGAGAGTTCCATGAGAGCCAAACTGTGGAAACAGCCGAATTTCATGAAGGCTCACTTACAGACGTTTTTCTTCGAAGAACTTTCGGAGCAGTTCCCCACATTCCTCATCAAGTACCCCTCCATGCGTCTCCACCTGATGATTCAAACGGCTGTCAGTCGTAATAGTATAAAGCGTTCCTGTTGCACCAGCCCTCAGATCGTAGGCTCCAAAGAAAAGCCGGGAAAATCGGGCGAGAATAATTGCTCCAGCACACATCGGACAAGGCTCAAGGGTAACGTAAAGGCTGCACCCATCAAGCCGTTTCTGGGCCAGGTTGATACATGCATCACGAATAGCCACGATCTCAGCATGCTCTATCGTTATCCCCGTCTCTTCGGTCTGATTTCTTCCGCGCCCGACTATTGTTTCATCCTTCACCACAACAGCGCCAACCGGCGTCTCGTTACACCTGAAACCCTCTTCAGCCAAGCGCAAAGATTCTCTCATATATCGCTGATGTTCAGTCATTCATGCGTAAAATTACTACCATCACCTTATATTTGGGTATTTGGTAAAACAATCTGCGTGGACATACCCGGCGTCAGTACCTTTTTGCAGAGAATATACCTACAGAGAACTACCACCCCGGAATAAATAGAACAGGAGGAACTGCAATGTTTACACCAGAAGAACAAGAGAAGCTGCGAGCGATCTCTCATGATGAAGAACTCATACCTTTTCGACTGCGCGACCATAGCTTGCCACTGATTGCAGAGGTTCTTGAAAATGGACGAAGCCAACGGTTTCTCGGAGCCACGCCCTTGACCGCACCAGAGGGAACGGATGAAAAGGAACTTTCCAATACTGTCAGGGAATTACGCTGGGAGGGTTTTGTTGATATCGAGAAAGATGATATCGATGATGACGGAATTCTTGACAGTATACAGGAGACGGGTTGGAAGACCAATGATAGCGGTCTGGAATTTCTGCGACGATTAAAAGAGGCTGCTGGGTTTGAGTGAGGCTCTGACCTGTGTCAGGATGTCAATTCGAACGGTAGAAATCGAACGATTGCAAGCAATAGCTGATAGAGAGGATCTTTTGCCAAAAGAACTCCGATCGCTTGGCCTTGTGCTTGTGTTCGATATACTGTACAATGCTGAAGCATATACCCGGAATTCTGAAGAACGTGGTGGATTCTGGGGTGTTCACTTCAGCCATCGACTGAGACGTGAGGCAGACGTAAAGCTTTATCTTCACGATTATCTTGCGACCGAAGAACGTTTCTTTCGGAATTCACGCGGAGCAAGCCAATCACATCATGTCTATATTATAACAATGAAAGGGTTTGAACTGCTTCGCAGGCTGAAGAAAGAAGCAGGCATTGAATAGCCCCGATCATTTCTCCTGTGTGCACATATTTATCAACTTCTGAAGGTTCTCACAGACTACTATTTGTCATGAACACGCGAAATTTTTCTTCACTGATCACTGCGTTTGCCATGACCCTCCCGCTGTTGCTAACGTCCTGTGGAGGATCCACAAGTGGATCTATTGCAACCAAATACTTGAAAAGCCTTGGAATGACGGCTTACGATCTGGACACTAATATCGCCGCATTAGATCCTGAAGTTGTAGTTCAACAAAACGACGATGGTTCCATTTATTTGAGAATGTTGGTCGGTGTCGGTGGAAGCGATCGTTCCGAACAAATGGCAACCTTCAGTGATCTTGAATCTATCAGCTTCGTGATCTTTAATAAAGGTGGAACGAAACGACTCGATTCTCTTCATTCAAGCGACGTTACCAAGAGTGGCCTTGGAGGAACAGCAACGTCAATGATGGCTTCGGCCGGTGTTACCTGGGATCCCGAGGAAACTCCACCTCGTGAATTCAATCTTATGACTCTGATTCGAAGTGGTTCGGGGATGTGGTTAATTGCAAAACTTGCCCGGCTCCCTGAGTTAGCGCGAACAGACCCAATCCTTCTGACACTCTATCATCAAGAGAAAAGTGATGGAATCAAATTTACCCTGACGGCAAAACGAGTATCGGAAGCCCCAGTCACCGAGTTCCTCCCCACAGGTGAAACGTTCAGGATTGAAGTCTACGATGGACCGCTCCCGGTCTGGTCTTCATCAGATGGCAAAGCCTTCACACAATCTACCGGACCGGTTGAACCGGAAGGTGTTGGAGAGAGAAAAAAATTTTCAGCTACCTGGAATGGACAAACCCCAACCGGGCCAGCCAGGAACGGAGTCTATACTGTTGTAGCAACGATACCCGCAAAACCAACTCCGTATACTATCCGAAAGGAGTTTGATTGGAAAGCGAAGTAATGCCGAATTAGATGAGTAGAGAAGAAAGCATGAATATACGTGAACACGACCGCACAATGATGCGACGTGCATTGGACCTTGCCGCGCGTGGATCCGGCTTTGTTAGTCCTAATCCAATGGTCGGAGCAGTTATCGCCGATGCAAATGGTACGGTTCTCTCCGAAGGCTACCACAGAGAATATGGTGGAGATCATGCCGAAGTTGAAGCACTACGCAAGGTAGCCGGAAGCGATCTCAGCAATGCAACTCTCTACGTTACGCTCGAACCATGCAATCATCAAGGAAAGACTCTTCCCTGTTCAGATCTTATCATTGAATCGGGAATCGGTCGCGTTGTAACCACAATGCGCGACCCAAACCCACTGGTAAATGGTAGAGGTAACAAGCGCCTCCGTGAAGCCGGACTTGAAGTTGTTGTAGGTGTTCTGGAGAACGAAGCGCGAAAGCTCAAGGAAGCCTGGATTCACTTTGTCAGAACTGGCAAACCCTACGTTACGATAAAGGTAGCTCAGTCGCTTGACGGATATATTGCTTTGCCAGGCGGCGAATCCCAATGGATCACCGGGGAGATGGCACGACAATATGTTCATAAACTTCGGGGCGCGGCCGATGCCGTCATGGTCGGAACCCGAACCGCCCTTCAAGATAATCCCTCGCTGACCGTTCGCTATGATATGCCTGGGCGTTCTCCTCGTCGGGTTGTGCTCGATCGTTCTCTGGAGTTGCCTCCGGACCTGAAACTCTTTACTGATGAGTTCAAGACCAACACAACTGTCTTTATCGGTGAAGATATGGCCGAGCACCCGCAGGCATACAAACTCCGTGATGCCGGCATTACAGTTGAGGCCATATCTGTGGAGGGTAATCCCGACAATCTACGTCTTGACCGCGTAATAAACAGGCTTGGAGAGATGGAGTTGACATCAGTCCTTGTGGAAGGGGGTGCCGCGGTTATCGATACAATGATTGCCGAAGACCTGGCCGATAAGCTGATTCTCTTCATTGCTCCAAAGCTGCTCGGCCATGGAATCAAGTCATTTCAGCGTCTGGCCGTGGACCGTTTGGACCAAGCAACGATTCTGAACATCCATAGAACAGAATTGGTCGGTGAGGACATAATGGTTACAGGGTATCTCAAGTGAAAGGCCGAATATGCCCTCGGGTGTAAGGCTCCCCTAAACCGAAGCATTGATAAATAGACGTTCTTCATTTAAATGATGGCTGATGTTGACAGAAGGAAAACGAGTCTTCCTTCTGTTCTTGACGAATTCAATGGGTGGTGATTGTAATTCCATATCCACTGCTCGGTTTGATCTCTCACCTGATCCAGATGAGTAAAAAGATGGGTGTTTAGCACTTCTTTGCGGTAGTTGCCAGTAAATCGTTCTATCAGTGCATTCTGTGTTGGTTTTCCCGGTTGAATGAAGCACACCTTGATCCGGTGCTTCTTGACCCAAGCCTCAAAAACCGCAGAGGTGAACTCTGGTCGGTTATCTACCCTGATCACCTGCGGAGCACCACGCCATTCGATCAACCGATCCAACTCCCTGGTGATCCTTCAGGCACTGAGCGAGGTGTCTATACTGTTTGAATGCTTCAGCGGCTGCCTCATACTTCCTTTCATTTAATAGACGGGCGACACTGGAGTTCCGAAATGCACCTCCTCCTATATTTATTAAATGTCAACGAGACAAGAGCATCAAATTGATTTTGAGTTAGTGAAACAGAGACTGCTGAATTTACATGGTCTTCTCCATCTTCTTTCACGTCCTTGTCAAAAAGCGCATCCGCCTCTGCTTCTGTGATAGTTTGAGGATGAGTTCCTTCAGTATATGGCTTGTCACCTAATTTACTACCGTAACCTATTGTGGCATTCCCAGCTTGATCGTTGTAGACATGCAAACGTAAGGCTTCATAGCTCTTGATAAATGTCCTTCCACGCTCACTCGTTCTCATTGGCTGATCGCCTGCAACCGCCTTTCCTATAGCATTGCTTGGGTAATGCAGCCCTCCATAGAGCGATGGCAAACCATCCGGCCCCATCTCAACCTGTGGAGTGATAGGAGTTCGTCCCTGCATCCCGCCTGGGTCAGTCACCCTCAATGGATTATTATACCCATACTGATACGGACTCCACGATGGGAACTTCTCCCACAAGGGATCGATGCTCGTGAAGCGGCCGATGTTATCGTCCAGCTTCCGTACGCCATTGTTGAACAGATCACTCTCCTGATCCTTCTCACGACTGT
>JAGWAZ010000003.1:89328-89675 GCA_021296135.1 Chlorobiota bacterium
TGCGATATTCTATCCCTCCATCTGGTTGCAATCGCAATCGTGGTATATCCTCTCGGATACCCGGATATTCGATTGCATAAGTCAAGTACTCGGTGGGATAGAAATAGACATCATCTCCTCGGGTACTCCCACAGAAGCCTACCTCGGATGTCTGCGTTCCCTGCCAGACACTCAACTGCTCCTTGCTCCCGCCAAGAAGATAATACGTCCACTCATGCCTACTTGCAGAGGAACTCTTATAGTTCCTCATAGTCAGCCTTGCACCACTAAAAACCGCGGTCGAGGCCGGGTTGCTGGGCCGCGGCTTGGTTGAGTCAACCGCAATGATTACCGTGTCGGGGAAGGTG
>JAGWAZ010000003.1:89693-93648 GCA_021296135.1 Chlorobiota bacterium
GAGAGAGTCGCTGAACGGCTCGATGAACTCGACCGTGTCAGGGACAATGACCGTATCTCCAGAGAACGTGATCCCTGTCCACATAAATGTTGTCATCCGAGTCCAGCAACGCTTGCATGCATCTCCGACTCCATCGTTATCGATATCCTGCTGTGTTGCATTGGTATCTTCCGAACAGTTGTCACATCCTCACATTTTGCACAACACCGGGTTTTTCAACGGGCTGATACACCAATGATCGATAAACTCCTGACCAATCAGAAGTTCAAGACGTTCTTTCAAGATAACATGAATAAATGCAAAAGCTCCACATCTCTGCAAGGCTTCTATATCATTGACCTCCTATAAAAATTCAGAGAGAATAAATTTATCTATCCTAACAGGAGGAGTAATTTTTTCTTCTGTCGATATCTCTTTTTCTGATTTAAGGATGTAATCTCTCTTCCCCACTTTGCTGAGATAAAACATGCCTTCCTTATATTCAAAATAAAAAATACTTTGATATAAATAATTTCCGCCTCCCCAACTAACATAGAAATTAAATCCTTTATTCGTTTCTTCAAATTTATTCAAAGAGAAATTTTTTACTTCAACATCTGATATTGGCAATGACAAAGTAGTTATAGCACTATCGTTTTTTAATAATTGTACTTTATCTCCTGAATTTTCTCCATATGTTTTTAAATACAATAATTTATATTTATTATCCTTATAAATAGAGTTTTTCAATACTAAAGAAGAAGAATCGCTTGATATAACAACATATTCTTTTCTTATATCATCTTTAAATTTCCCTTTTGTTACTTGATTTTGGCAAGAAATAGAAAACAATAAAAAAACTATAACAATAAATCTCATATTTTATCTATTTTACTTTTTCCCAAAAAATTGATCCACCATGCTGTGCAGTAGATTCAATACCATATGATCCTAAAGCATTTTTAATGGTTAATGTTCCTATTTTTTTGTTTTCGGTAATTGAGAAATTCGAAAAACATCAATATCAATCACTCTTAATTAGATAAAAATCTAACTTTTCAGGAACAAACAAATGAGGTTTTCCCTTAAAAGAAAGCTTTAAATAATCGTCTGCAAAAACTGCTTTTACTTCACGTACGTCCTGATCATAGCAGCTGCTTAGAGTACCTTTAAAGGTGTCTTTAAAAGTGCGACTAAGTTTTAGGGATATTCCATCTTCTTCTAAGCAACAATCTACTTTATTTCCGTCTTGAACAACAAAGCAGTGCATACCTAAGAGAGAATCTCCAACTTGTTTAAGGTCAAGTATAAGGCTCTCAGATTTGTCGACATACTTACCGCTCAGTTTTCTGTCTCCACTTTGCTCTCCATTGCTACAAAGGGTAAATAAAGGGGCTAAAAAGCAAATCGATAATATTTTGAAAATGGTTACTCGCATGTTATGAAGTTTGATATTGGAATCGATTAACACGGTTAATCCAACCTTGTCTGAACACACCTAATTGGGGATTATTTGCCCCACATTAAATGATTGATAACGCGAGCCCACTCGCCATCTGAGAAAGTGATGTTGTTAAACTTTTCCAACTGGGACCGAAGATTGGTCTCAAGTGCCGATGCATCAGGAATAACAACAGGAGAAAACCCCAAGCGATTCAATCACTCCATTAGGGTATTTTCTAGCTGTGCTTCAGATTGGTGGGTCATACTACATTTCCTTTATGCTACTAAATATCATTCTTAATTCATCTCGCTTAGCATCGTCAGTAGCTTCACCACTTTCGTTAAGGTATTGCTCAACAGCACCGTCACGCAAAACATAGACTCCCTTAGTTTTAAGTATGTCTATAATCGTATCCTTTTCTTTTAATTGATTTGGAGTAAGGTTTGCATCTTGTAGATTTGACGGGTCTTTTTTGGAGCATCGTTTTCCTAGTACAACACAACGATTGTGCACACCCTCATCGAAGCCATGCAGGTCAGACTTATGGCTAGACAAAACATCCACATCATAAATAAAATATGAATTTATGCCAAGTGCATCACAGAATTGTCTAAACATATGGCCGTTACCGCTACCACGCATCATGTAAAAATCCTTCTGTAAATCATCCAAGTCATTTGCACGAACGAACATAAGCATATACTCATAATCATCCGCACCCTCTACGAACAATGCTTTGCGAGCAAAAAAGAGTTTATGATGGTGGAAGAAAAATTTTCTGTATGGTTTCAGGTCAATATCAGTATTAGCAAGTGTATGTGTGCTGATGCCGTTTTTTTCTTTTTGAAAGCGAGTTATGTTTTTTGTTAAGTCTGCAGATACAAAGTTTTCAGAGTGGGTAGAAATAAATACCTGATGTGTTTTTGCTATTATTTTCAAAGCGTCAAAGAGTTTTTTCTGCGCTTGAGGATGCAACCCCATTTCTGGCTCATCAATAAATAAGAAATGTGGCTTTATCTTTACATTCCCTTCTTCATCTTCCAACTCAGTAATTCGCCTGGCGTAGACCTGTAGCAGTGACAGAATTACAGCCCTCTGCATACCGTGACCTTTTTCAGCCAACTCTGTTTCCTCCCCATCATCTACCAAAAGCTTTATGTTTTTAAATAAAATATTCGGGTCAGGGTTGTCGAACTGAAACTTGAGATCGACGGGACCAAATTGCTCGTTCATTATCTGCTGTGTTTCTTTAGCAACTTGATTCAAATTACCCTGCAGACCTGCGTGCTCGTCATTGAATACTTCATTAAATATCTTGAGAAATTGTTGATATTGTTCACTGTGGTCCAGTTTAAATTTTTTAGAGATATCATTTAACAAATTGCCACACACTGTACTTGCACCAAACTTACTTTCGTCTTCAGGGTTTGTCCTAGCCCAGATATTGCTAATCTGAAAAATACGCTGAAACGAAGCATCTAATCCAATCGGTTTATAGCCTTCTGTTTCACTCCAGAAAAAAATCTTCTTTGCAGCATGGTCAGACTGGAAATCTTTACGTACTGTTAGAGTAGGTCCTCCATCAGAATTATAAACATGTGTTTTGAATATTCCTACTTTGTTGTCTTGAGCAAAATCTTCTATTGCTTTTTCTACATCTCCAACAAAATTACACTCAACGTAGTACTCATCATCCTCTCCGGCTCCGATTCTCTTTGGGTCACTTTTGATTTTGTTTCGCAAGAAATACAGCGCTTCCATTATTGATGATTTTCCAGAATTGTTCTCACCAACAAAAATATTCAAACCACTACATTCATTTTTACCGTCTGGTATACAAAAACTAACCGTATTGTCACTGAAGCATTTAAAGTTCTTGATTGTAGTATCTTTTATAAACATAAGCTAAACAAACATTTTTTGCATTAGACCTTTCTTCCACTTCTCAGCTTTGGCAATTTCTTCTTCTTTTGAAGCAATCAATTCACTTGGATCTGGCAATCAATTCTCTGAGGGCTAGTCTCCAGAGAATTGAACCGTCAGAAAGAGTTTAATTTACAGATCCAATTCAGTATTATATTCCATAACCATATTTAGCTCTGTCATTATATGCATGAACTGTTATATCCCATTTACCTGTTGGATCAACACGAAGAACAGGGTTATTCCTGGAATACACGTATGGACTCCAAGCAGGGAATTTCTCCCACAAGGGATCGATGCTCGTGAAGCGTCCTATCCCATCATCATACTTCCGAACGCCGAAGTCACCCAGACCGCTCTCCTGGTCCTTTTCTTTGTCAATGAACCCTTTGCGGGGTGGAACCCCTGCTATTGCTTTGCCATAAGGCTCGTAGTCTGTTGTTGCTACTACACTTCCGGTATTCTCTAACGTTACGCGGTTTGAGCCGAGATGGTCGGCGATACGATACTCTTGAGTTCCATCTGGTCGAGTTGTTATGTTCGCTGAACGGCCTCCATAGGTTAAGTACTCGGTGGGATAGAAATAGATTTGGCTTCCTCCGGTACTCC
>JAGWAZ010000038.1:0-20714 GCA_021296135.1 Chlorobiota bacterium
ATTTGATCGATAAACACAGATGAGCTACGGACTGCTCTCGAAAAACACCATGATCTCGGGGGCAGCTTCTTCTTACCAGGGAAGTCCGTTCAGAAGCTGTTTTATCAGTGAACAGATAGTAGTTAGCAAAATCTCATTGACGATTCTTACGCAATCGATTTCCCTTATTCTGCTTATTGTACATAGCAGGAGTATGCTCTCTATCTCTACTTATAACTGCTCGCTGCCAACTGCCAACTGTTTCGCATTATCAACTATCTTCCTCACATATTCGTATCTTATTGTCGTTTACCGAACAAGGGGTTAACAAATACATGTCAAACAAACAAGGTTTTACGGGAACAGATATTGTTCGATGCTCCTTTTGTAAGCGCAGCAGCGACGAGGTAACCTCGATAATTGCTGGTCCCGAGGTCTTCATCTGTGATATATGTGTCCAGAATTCGGTGGAGCTTCTGCAACAGAACGCCGATCTCTTCATGGCACCGGAACTTCAGGATAACCTGACCCCATCCCGTATCAATGAGGTACTCGATCAATACGTTATTGGTCAGGAGTATACAAAGAAGGTTCTGGCTGTTGCGGTCTACAATCACTACAAGAGAATAGAATCGGAAGGGACCCTCTCCGGATTTGATGATGTGGAGGTTGAGAAGGCAAACATCCTGATGCTCGGACCAACCGGAGTTGGCAAAACGTTGCTCGCCAAAACCCTCGCAAAACTCCTCGACGTCCCCTTTGCAATCGCTGATGCAACAACGTTGACCGAAGCCGGATATGTCGGTGACGATGTCGATTCAATTCTCGTCACCCTTCTCCACAACGCGAACTATGACATTGAACGGGCCGAACGAGGTATTATCTATATCGACGAGATCGACAAGATCACGCGTCGAGCCGACTCCCCGTCAATCACACGCGACGTTGCCGGCGAAGGTGTGCAGCAAGGTTTGCTCAAGATCATTGAAGGGACCATTGCAAATGTTCCTCCCAAAGGTGGTCGGAAGCATCCCGAGGCTCCTCTCGTACGTGTGAACACAAAGAACGTTCTTTTTATCTGCGGCGGAGCCTTTGACGGACTTGAGCGGATAATCGCCAAGCGTGTTCGAACAGGTACAATGGGCTTTGGCGTAGAAGTTGAGAATAAAGTTGAGGAGAAGGCGGAACTGTTCAAGCAAGTACAGCAGGAAGATCTCCTCTCCTTTGGATTGATACCTGAAATGATCGGTCGCCTGCCAGTCGTTGCCCCACTTGAACCCCTTTCTGACGAAGCGCTCAGACAGATTCTGACCGAACCAAAAAACGCTATCGTCCGTCAGTACAAAAAACTCTTCGCAATGGAAGGGGTTGACCTTGAGTTCCGTGAAGAGGCAATTGAAGAAATCATTGCCCTTGCAAAGAAACGCAAGACCGGTGCACGTGCATTGCGTGGCGTAGTTGAAGAGGCAATGCTGGAGGTCATGTTTGATCTTCCCGACCGCCATGGCCTAACAAAAGTGATAATGACACCCGAAGCCATCAAACGTGAAGAAAAGCCAGAGTACAACTATGCGGAAGAGGTGTTAATGTCCGGGACGGAGTGATGGTTGCTCGTTAAGCACGGTAGAGCTTTAGAAACTCTTCACTCTATAAACCCCAACTTACCACCTATACCGTTCCTGATGGAAGATGACACGACTTCCAAACGGTTCCAACATGAATGGCATTTCGCGATAATCACCTAACGCCTCCCGCAACTCTTCCTGATCACCACGCTGGCAATAGCAGAGCAAGAAACCTCCACCTCCGGCGCCACTGATCTTCCCCCCTACGGCTCCTGATGTTCTGGCTCGTTCATACATCAGATCGATCTCGTCGGTAGTGACCCCGCTCGCAAGCCCTCTCTTCAATTCCCAGTTTTGGTGTAGAATGTCTCCGAGAGCATCATAGTTCCCCCCAAGCAACTCCCGTTGCGTTCTAAGGGCCAATTCCTTGATCCCATGATGAGCCTCCGTTGTATCGGCAATCTTTTTTTTCTGCTCATCGAGAATCGCGGAGGATTTTCTGACAATGTCTGTGAAGAAGAGCAAAAGGTTGCTTCCAAGTCGTCGCTTCTGATGTTCGTCCAGGTCTAATCTCTCGACGCTCACCTGTTTTACTCCATCCTTTCCCTCAAACCTAATTCCGCAAAGCCCGCCATACGCAGCAATGTATTGATCCTGTCTTCCTATAGGTCTGCCAAGAATATCTATCTCGATCTCACAAGCTTGCTGGGCCAGAACCTCCCTTTCCACCTGTTTGCCCTGGTAATGGTAGAACGCATTGAGCAGGCCAACTGTCAACGAAGAGGATGACCCAAGACCGGAGCCTTCCGATGGAATGTCGGCCATCATAGCTACTTCAAAGCCAGGTACCATTCCGGTCATTCTTGCTGCCTCCCGGACAAGATCATGCTGAATTTCATCGATATGGTCGACTATTTCCTTGCGCGAATAATCGACATAGATTTTATCGTCATATCGTGCGTTAACAATCACATAGATGTACTTGTCGATAGCAGTGGAAACAACGTAGCCACCATATTGTTGATAGTAATCGGGGAAATCAGTTCCTCCCCCGGCAAGACTTATACGTAGTGGTGTTTGGATTATGAGCATCGAGATTTCAGATACGAACTATCGACTTTGTAATTGCTCCTGTTTCCATTCTTTCTCGGCTTTTGTCAGCCCCTCAAGCGTCCCGATATCACGTAGATATCCTTCAACAAGAACTCCATTCATCTCGCCGAGAAGGTTGGACATGACATGACGACCGAAATCATAGGGATACGAATCGGGGCGAAGGTACTTAAAGAGTCCTGGACGTGCAACGAAGACTCCGGCAGAGGCAAGATCACTTTTTGGATTCTCCGGCTTTTCAATAAAAGAGAGGATTGTTCCATTATCATCAAGTTCGGCAATCCCGCAAGCCGATGGATTCTCGGCATGAAACAGGCCCATTGTTAGTGAAGAGGGATAGTCGGCGTTAAACCGAGCCAAAGCAGAAAGATTAACATCCGTCAGATTATCAGCGTAGAGGATGAAGAACTGATCAGCATCTGCGAAGAAGGCTTGATTCCGATAGAGAGTACCCGCACTTCCAAGAAGCTCCTGCTCGTATGCCAATTCCACTTCAATGGCTCCGTTGTGGTTCACAACGAACTCCTCCACTTGTTCCGGAAAATGATGAAGGTTAATAAGAACATCGGTCACTCCATGTTCTTCGAGCAGAGCAAACCACCAGGCAAGAAGCGGGCGTCCGAGTATTGGGACAAGGCATTTTGGCATCGTATCTGTAATAGGACGAAGGCGTGTGCCGAGTCCGGCTGCTAAGAGAATAGCTTTCATTCCCGTGAGCTTAGTGTAAACTCGATTTTCTCTTAATCAATTCGGAGCGAAATTTCTGGCCACACAATTCATTAGCAAGCCTTGCAACTGACTCTTCTTCTTCCTCCGACTCAACTCGCACGACAATACCATCTTTGATTGACAGACGCAATACCATTCCCTCAGCAGTTTCGTGCACAACGGTGTATTGGGGGCTTCGCCCAACATTCCACTCCCACGAATCATACTTTGTAGAGGCAAGCTTTTTGACCTGCTCCCATTCTTTTTCACTCAATTCTTCAACATCTGGTTTATCAGGAACAAGTCCTTGCATGATATGCCTCTGAAATTCCTCAATTGAAAGTGGGAGGTCAAGAACTGAACTGATGTTCACAACTCGACTTCTGATTGATTGTACTGCTCTTGATTCAAGAGAGAATGAATCCGGAAGGAGGGCTGTAGATAGCGCTTCAAGGTCTGCATCAAACAGAAGAGTGCCATGACTCAACATCCTGCCACGCGTTGCAAACTGAGCGTTGCCCGAGAACTTTCTTCCATCATTCAACACAAGACTATTCCGATTATTGAGTCGAGCTTCAACACCCACTTCCCTAAGAGCAGAAATGATGGGAACAAGAAAAGGTCGATAGTTGTTATGTCGGTCGGGAGTATGATCTGTTATGAGAGAGAAGTTCAGATTGCCACGATCATGATAGACAGCCCCTCCACCGGAGATCCGCCGAATGACAGGAATATCCTGCTCCTCAACGAATCTGCTGTCCACCTCTTCCAGCACATTCTGATGCTTACCGATAATGACCGACGGCTCGTTGATGTAAAGGATCAGATAGTTTCCCTCCTTCCTATTACGCAGTACGAACTCCTCCAAGGCAAGGTTGATTCGCGGGTCATGGATGCTTTGGTTGTTAACAAGAATCATGAAGTATCACAACAGAGTTCACAGAGAGGCATAGAGATTATCAAACAACGTCACCCCAAGATATCTCTGTCTCTCCGTGGTGCTTTACGATGTCCCTCGATACCCCTCCGCCTGCATCGAAAAGAGTTCGGCGTACAACCCATTCCGATCAACAAGCTCAGTGTGAGTCCCCTCTTCCTCAACTTTTCCATCTGTCAAAACAATTATCCTGTCAGCCATCCTCACAGTAGAAAAGCGATGCGAAATTATGATTGCCATACGTCCTCGAACCAACTCCGAGAATCGAAGGAAGACCTGATACTCTGCCCGCGCATCGAGCGCTGCCGTCGGCTCGTCGAGTATCAGAATCTGTGCATCACGCAGGTAGGCTCTTGCCAGAGCAATCTTCTGCCATTCACCTCCTGACAAGTTTATTCCGCCTTCGAACCGTCTGCCGAGCATTTGATTCCACCCATCAGGGAAATTACTCAGCAAGGTGGAGGCAAGTGATTTCTCAGCAGCTGTCACCATGGAGTCGGGAACATCCTTTTTCTTCGCTTCATCATCAATGTAGCGACTCATATCGTCTATATCCCCAACACCGATATTCTCATCGAACTGGAGTTCGTACTTCACAAAGTCCTGAAAAATAACTCCAACAGCCTTGCGCAACGACAGCAGATCGTATTCACGGAGATCATGGCCATTCAAAAGGATGCGTCCTTCGGTCGGATCGTAGAGTCGCACTATCAATTTCGTCAACGTTGTCTTCCCCGCTCCATTCTCCCCTACAAAAGCAATGCGCTCCCCCGGTTGAATTTTGAACGTAACGTCTCGGACTGCCCATCGATCACTTCCCGGATACTTGAATCCCACGTTTTCAAAAACGAATCCATCCTCAAGGTGTTCCGGAACCAATAGCGCATCCTTTGATGATATAATCACAGGCTGAACAGCAAAGAAATCGAACAGATCTTTGAGAAAGAGACTCCCTTCCTGAATACGGCTGGCATCAGTGAAGATTTGCGAAATTCTGCCTCGTGCCTGCATAAAAGAACCGGAAAGGAATGTAAGCGTACCGATCGTAATAGCACCCGAGACAGCATCAAGAATGATGACAATGTATGCCGTGTAATAACCGACTTCCCCGAGAAATGAAAGCAGTGTTGATACAACTGCCTTGCGTATCGAAAGTCGTTTGTTTTCCTCATAGAATGCATCCGCGAGAACACGGTATCGTTCTTTGATCCACTCAGACAAACCGAACGTTTTGATCTCGCGCGCAGTCTCATTGCTCACTCCGATATATCGATAATAATCGAGTCTCCTTCTCTGTGGGGTCCATCGATAGAGTAGCGAGTAGCCGAGGGCTGCATACCGTGTTTCGCCAAGGAAGTTTGGAATAACGGTCAAGAGAAGAAGAAGAAAGAGCCAGTGATTATAGACCAGAAGGGCGGCAGCTAACGACACAAGCGTTATCAGACTTTGCGTGATATTCAACAACTGTGTCAGGAGAGCGATTCTATTTACAGTCTGCCTGCGCGCCCGCTCCATCTTATTATAGAATTCAGGATCTTCAAAGTGCTCGAGATCGAGAGTTGCAGCATGTTCCATCATGCGAACACTTGTATAATTGGAGAACAGATCACCAAGCAGACTTTCAATCAGCGATGAAAGTCGTGTTAGCATTTCTCCGGTCACAACGATTCCGATCTCAAGTACGATGAGGTTCCAGAGCCTGTCGAAATCATCCGACTGAGATGCCGAGAGAGATATAACCTCGTCAATGATGAGTTTCCCCACCCAGAGTGTGGCGACTGGAATCAGAGATCGAACAGCACGGACTGCAACAATGGTTAGCGTATAACCGCGATGTGTTTCCCAAACCAGACGGAGGAGTAGCGGTACGTATCTAAGCGATTTCAATCGCTCTTTCCATCCTGGTCGTTCATTATCTCGGCGTGGACGTACAGGTTCAATCATCCCTAAAACTATGTAATTCAACCGTGGTGTAACAGACCGAGAGAAGAAGCGTTGAATTATACTCTATTTGCTACATTGGTCTCAGAACTAACTGCTATCTATGATAACTCGAACTTCATGCATTGCCCTATTTCTTCTCTCAGGTATTTGCCTGTCTTGCAACGGGGAAAAGCCGGCCACACCTCAACAACGAGCACTAATCATTGAGGTACTCGATTCCGCAGCCACATATCTGCAAGGATCGAAACGCTTCCTTCGATTACCCCAAGCGACAATGCCGGAACTTGATTCCGGAGGGGACTTTTTTGTTGTCGATGAAGTGAAATTGAAACTGGTAAGCCCTGATATTCTCGTCACGCTTCACGGAGATAGTGCCGAAGTACTTTTTGGCCTGAAGAACATTAAGGATACGGTTGATCAACAGCATCAGGATGCAATCGTACGAATGATTCGCGACAGTGGATCTTGGCGAGGAGACGGAGTGTATATTCTCGAGTGAGATGAGCTGGACTTCTCCAAAATAAAATTTATAGCCAAGTATTATAGAAGGGTACAATGAGACTTAAGAAAGCATTACTCATTTCAGTGGTGCCTTAGAACTTTTCCATAGTCGCGAGAACCCTCCTCCTGTTTTCCATACTCTGGGTATACTTCACTTTCGACAATCAAATGTTCCTGGTATCCTGGTAATTGTCCCGTTCGGCTTGATAGCGGGGTATCTACGTTACTGCTCAAAAAGACGTGACTTGATACCGCAAAGAGATGATTTCGTCAGTGTGACAACATCAACGATCTTTGCTCTCCTGCATCTGAATAGGATGCAGCCTCGAGCCTAACGCTTTTAAGGCGTTCCACACACTCCTTAGATCAGTTTCGGAGATCGTTGCCTTTGTTGAATCGCCTTTCGAGCCAATTTTTGCAGTTCGACATCCGGCATTAATGCCGGCCTCGATGTCCGATTCCGAATCACCTATCATCCATGACTCTTGCAAGTCAAGCTGAAACTCTTTAGCGGCATGCAACAGCATACCAGGAGCTGGCTTACGACAGTCGCATCCATCACTGTTGTCATGAGAACAAACATACATTGCATCGAACTGATGACCTGTCCGGATCAAAAGGTCCTCTTGCATTCTTCGATGAATTTGATGCAGATCATTTCGCGTCATCACCCCTCGCCCGATACCCCGTTGATTGGTAATAAGAATCACAAGGTACCCTTCGGCATGTATATCCGGAAGCACCTCGACTACACCGGGCATGAACCGGAATTCGTCCCAACGTTTTACATAGTCATCTATCAGACGCTTGTTTACGACCCCATCTCTGTCGAGAAAGATTGCCTTCTTGATTCCCATTGAAATGCTCTTGAATCATGGTTGCTCGTTGCCCTGGTAGGTTCAATCTCGTACCTTTATGCCATAGATTCAAAGAAACGATACAGATGGAAGCAACTCAGAACAATCTATACGCCCTGATTCTTGGTGCGTCGAGCGGTTTCGGTGCCGCTACCAGCATTGCCCTTGCAAGCCGTGGCTACAACATTGTAGGGGTACACCTTGATCGGTCTTCGACGTTGCCGGAAGCGGAGCGTATCCGCCAGGAGATCGAATCCCACGGTGTTGATGCCCATTTCTTCAATGTAAACGCTGCCGATGCTCAAAAAAGGGCCGAAGTGCTTGAGCAGCTCAAAGAAATTTTCGACCTGAAGAAAGGCTCAACCATAAAGGTACTCCTGCACTCTCTTGCGTTTGGAACCCTTCGTCCACTTATTCCCGTAACAGGACAAAAAGCTGTCACACAATCCCAGCTCGAGATGACACTTGACGTCATGGCAAACAGCTTTGTCTATTGGACACAGGATATTGTTGCACAAGGCATGATGAGTAGCGGTGGTCGTATCTTTGCGCTTACCAGTTCAGGTTCTCGCAGAGTTCTTCCGAATTATGGTCCTGTCTCGGCTGCCAAATCCGCACTTGAGAGTTATTGTCGACAGCTTGCGTTCGAGCTTGGATCACAAAGAATCTCGGTAAACGCAATTGAAGCGGGCGTTACGGATACTCCAGCCCTGAGAAAAATCCCGGGTAACGAGTTAATAATCCACGATGCACGCAAGAGAAATCCTAACAAACGCCTCACAAGACCAAATGACGTCGCAGAACTGATTGGAGTAATGTCCAGCTCAACTACAGGATGGATCAACGGAACAACGATCAGAGTCGATGGAGGTGAAAGCATTGTTGAATTAGACTGGCGTGAGGAGGAATCAGCATGAATCGATCTATCAGCGATATGATAGCGCGAGGAGTGATTGTCAGTTGCCAGCTTGATAGCTCAGAACCGCTTCACTGGCCAAGCCATTGTGCTTTGTTTGCACAATCGGCTATGTTAGGAGGAGCAGTTGGCATACGGGCCGAGGGTGTGAACAACATCAAGGAGATCCGAGCAACCGTCCGTTTGCCTTTGATCGGATGTATCCGTGATTCATATGATGATGGTCTCCCCCTTGTAACTCCTAATATGAACGCAATTGACGAACTCTTCCGTCTCGGTGTTGATGTTATCGCTGTCGATGCCACTTCAAGGTTGCGTCCCGGTACAATCACCGACGGCACCAGATTGGTTGCGGACACACGGAAAAGGTATCCGGCTCACTTGATTCTTGCTGACATATCGACATTTGAAGAGGGGATCAAAGCGCTTGATGTTGGTGCTGACGCTCTCTCCACCGTCTTGTTCGGACGAACACCCGACACGCTTGATAATCCCCCATCAGTAAAAGATCATCTCGACCTTATCTACAAACTTTCAACAACAGTCTCACAACCAGCCTTTGCCGAAGGTTTTGTCTGGAGCATAGAGGATGCAACGTATGCATTGGAAGCCGGAGCTTACGGAGTCATTGTCGGCGGCGCAATTACCCGACCCCGTGTTCTGACACAGCTCTTCGTCGATGCTGTGGAAGGGATCCAAATCTGAGGGCGCGATCACCAAAGCTGAATCTATCGTTGCAACTCTCGGAGAGCAGCCTTGATAAGAGTTTCAACGCTCTGTTCCACATCAACATCATTCTTCAGTGCCGTTCGAATTGCGCGCTCGGAAGCAGAGCGGTTATATCCCAGCTCTATGAGGGCCGAGAGGGCATCTCCGCGAACAATTGCCTTGTCAAGTCTTTCTCCTACTATCCCAACTTCATTTACACCAACCGTATCGATTTTATCCCTTAATTCGAGGACAATGCGTTCGGCCGACTTCTTGCCAATCCCGGGAAGAGTCGTAAGGGCAGCTACATTCCCAGTAGCGATATGATCACGTATCTGGTCGGCCCCCATCCCACTTAAAACACCAATTCCCGTCTTCGGCCCAACACCACCCACACTTATCAACAAAAGGAACATGTCTCTTTCGGCAAGCTCGGAAAATCCAAACAAGGTCAAGGCATCTTCCCGAACTGCAAGATGGACGAAAAGAGAAGCTTCAGTCTCTACATCGGGAAGTTGTTCGTATGTCTTCAGTGTGATAAGGGCGCCATAGCCAACTCCTCCGCACAACAGGAGGGCTTTGGTTGGAGACTTCTCAATCAGTTTACCAGAGAGATATTCAATCATTCTATCTGCCCAAAAAAAGAATTGGCAATTATGTCAGAGACTACCGAACGGCGGTCTGGGAGGTGTTCAAAATTGAACGGTTCAAATCTTCCATCGGTTCGGAAGGAAGCCATATTGTAATTGTCGTTCCATCCCCTACCCTGCTCTCAGCATTGATTGTTCCACCATGTGCCTCGATAATTGCTTTGGTCAGAGCCAGGCCAAGGCCGTATCCGCCCGTTGTCCTTGTACGAGACTCATCGGTTCGATAAAACGGTTCAAAAATCTTCTCAATCGCTTCGTCCGGAATCCCGATACCATGATCCTTGACAAGGATCCTGATACCATCGTCATCCGGGAAGACGCGGAGAGTAACCGGTTGATCCTCTTTATCCGAATACTTCAAAGCGTTGCTCACAACATTTCTAAGGGCAACAGTCAACCGTTGATAATCAGCGGTGATTAGTAATGCCTCCGTCAGCGTCTCCAACTCAATCCGATCTTCCTTAGCAGTAAAGGACTCAATTACACGGACTGCCAATTCTACGAGATCGAACTCCTCAACAACCAGGGATGCTCCAAGCACAGCAAGGCGTTCGTTTTCCAGAAGCTCCGTGATCATCGTATTCAGTTCATTCGCATTTCTCTCAAGCTTGTCACGTATCTTGCTCTCCGGCAACATTGCAACCGCGATGCCGATCCGTGTCAACGGAGAACGCAATTCATGACTGACATCAAAGAGCAACCTTCGCTTCGACACAATGATATCCCCTATTTGCTCTGACATAGCGTTAAAGGCGGAGGCAAGCGTGCCCAATTCATCGGTTGAACGGACCGGAACACGATGTTTGAAATCGGCAGAACCAACCGCTTTAACCCCGTCCATCAACTCACCGACAGGACGCAGAAGGCGTTTCATGACCGACCAGGCCGTAACTAAAAGAAGAAGCAGAGCACAGGCCAGAATAATGGTAGCTTTCGGAAAGGCATCATGGGACCGGGTACCTCTGAAGCGGACCACCAACCTGCTTCCGTCACGGTCAAGTGCGCCATAATATCTATCATTAACCTCTCGAAAGAAAAAGTAAGGTGGTGCATCCAGGCCTTCAGGCGAGGAAGATGCCTCAAGCTCTTGCAATGTAGGAAGGGTTGTATCGCTTGACCACGTTCTCCCATTATATTCGAGATTAAGATCGAGTGGATACTCTGCTGCAAGACTATCTATTTCCTTCTGTTCCGGCGGAGTCCCGATCTCTGCAGCTATCAACTCAACGTATCCCTGCAGCTGCTGGGCAATTACCCCGCTGTAGGAATCTCTGACAATAGAGCGATAGTAGAATGAAAGAGATAGAGTAGCAATTATCCCGGTGCTGATAATGAGCGAAAATACCTTCCAGAACAAAGAGAATCGTGGAGACAGCTCAGGAGGAACAAATGGTCGATATAGAGGCTCGGTATCGGGCACAAGAATCCTGGACCAGAACTACCAGAAGGAAAAAGATTCGGGGGAAGTACTGACTTCCCCCGATTTCATTCAAGCAAGCTCAGGGACTTACCATGTTCATTTCATAAATGAAGAAATCGACCCCAAATAATTTAGGCCTTAGCCTCTGTCTCCGCCTCCTCACTTTCCGGGATTCCAACGAACATATAGCCTGTTCCCCAGATTGTTTTCAGGAACCGTGGATGACGTGGATCGTCGCCCAGCTTCTGTCGCAAACGACTGACAACCACATCTACCGAACGGTTAAAGGATTCCCACGGAATACCCCTGGTCTGCTCCATCATGAAGTCTCGATCGAGAGGCTTCTGCGGATTTTCGGCAAACAATCTGAGCATCTCGAACTCAGCGGTTGTCAGATCAAGTGGTTCCCCATCGAGCAAAACAGTCTGAGTGTTGGCATTAACCCTCAAGCCGTCAAACTCAAAGATACCGTTTGCTCCGAACAGGATCTTCGAACGCCGGAGAATAGCCTGAATACGTATCCAGAGTTCGTGGACATCGAATGGCTTTGGCATATAATCGTCCGAGCCAATTTCAAGGCCAGCAATACGATCGCTGACATCGCCACGGGCGGTGAGCATAATAATGGGAACACGTGAGAACTCACGAATTTTCTTCAACGTCTGGAATCCATCCATTTCAGGTAGCATCACATCAAGCACGACCGCATCTGGTCGCCATGACCTGATAAGAGTAATACCCTCCTTTGGCGAACCAGTCGTTTCGACTGCTGCCTCCTGAGACTCGAAGAACTCTCGAAGAAGTTCGGTCAACTCGGCATCGTCATCAATAATTAAAATCTTGACTAACATAGTTGTAACCTCGCAAAATTGTATGAATAAGAAAGAAGATGTTTCTTCAAGGGATACAAAAGTACGGGAAACTCACAAAATATCCCACTCAGCACAAGCAGAATTCCAGATACGGATGATTTGGGTAAAGGTTCCCGATCAGTCGGAGAGTAATATTCGCTAACAAAGTCCTCAATTCCCTTGTTATTAAAGAGGCTATCTACGGTTTCTCCTCTTTAATGGATAGCTCTCTTTTTAAATTTTGTCCTTTCAGCATAACCTTATAAATCATATTTTCACTTGTTACCAAACTACTATTCTCATAATTCGGAAGGATGGTGTACCATGAAACAAAAGATAGTCTCTGCATTTCTCCCGTTTCTCCTGTTCCTTGGAATCCAGAACTATAGCATTGCTCAGATACCAGGCGCCATTACATGGCAAGGAATGATAGAAGGCGTAAGCGGTAGTGCGGATCTTGTTTTTCGGCTTTACCCCAGCTCCGTAGGCGGAACTCTCCTCTGGATGGAAAACCATCGGGCTGTTGAACTGAATAAGGATGGAGTTGTTTCCATTGTTCTCGGATCCAAACAGTCGTTGGATAAGATCCCCTTTGATCGCCCGTATTGGCTTGAAATAGCCCTTAATGGGAACATTATTACGCCTCGAACTCAATTAACCTCCTCTCCATATACTCATAGGTCAGAGATAGCCAATAGTGTGACTGACGGCTCCATCCAACCGAATGATCTGAATACCGACGGTACCACTCCAAGCGATGGAGAGATAGTTACGTATAACGCTACCACCGGTAACTTTTCCTGGAAAACAAGTGCAAGCGATGGTGGTGCAATTAATCAACTTGTTGAGGGGAATGGAATTCAGATCGACGGGCTGTCCGGGCCAATCTCAACAATTTCCATTGCCGCAGACGGAGTTAACACATCAATGTTAGCTGATGGCTCCGTTACCGGGCAAAAAATCGCTCATGAAACGATTGTCACGGACAACGTTGCCGATAAGTCGATAACTCAGGAGAAATTTGCTGACGGCGTTGGGCTTCCAAACATCGGAACGGCAGGTGGCGATCTGAAAGGGAATTATCCGAATCCGGAAATTGCAGATGGCGTTGTCGCAGAAACCCACTTCGAATCCGGAGCTGTCTCTTCGAGGGCCATCGCTGACAACGCAGTTACTTCTGATCAGATCGCAGATGATGCGGTCAACAGCGAACATGTCAACTCAAACGCCCATCTACAGGTCAGCCAGGTTACCACTACGGGGGCAATCGCCGGAGCTTCGATTGCAGTTGCCGGCACAGGTGAGTTTTCAGGCAATGTAGGAGTGGGCACACCCCCGGCAGTAACATCCCCAAGGATGCATATTATGGGGTCCGGAGCAACTGCTACAACATCATCATTGAGTATTACAGATAACTCAACTCCTCCATCTCCACTTTTCTTTGTAAGGAATGACGGGGCTATTGGAGTAGGAACGAACAATCCTACAGCAGCCATAAACATCGTGAGGCCCGCAGGGGTGGGACTCTATGTGCAAGCCGGTTCAAGCGCTTTCTCCTATGGTTCAATCGTGGCCCGTGCTAATGTTGTTGTTCCTCCGAACACAACAGTTTTTGAAGTGACACCTGATAATGTTCAAGGATCTGGCAACGTAGTGACATTCCCTAATGTCGGGAACCGGGGAGAACTACTAATCCTGATTAACAGAGACGATGATCCACTCACCATTGCAGGCGGTCCTCCAGTGGTAGCAGGCCAATCGGCAATTTATGTCTTCTTGCCAACAACCGGACGGTGGTTTCGAATCAACTGATCAGTACATGATGTAGTCTTAAGAAAAGCGATCGGGTCTATCCGGATCACTTTTTTTCATAGGAGGTTCTTCGTAGTTTCAGGAAAACTCTCAGAGCTAACTTTTTACAACACACACATAACTAATGGAGCTATCTCATGAGCTTTCTGAAGCATACGTTTCCTTTTATACTCTTAGTCTTTTTCCTGGTTGTTGCAGAGACCGCATTTTCTCAGGCAATTCCGCAGCGATTTACCTACCAGGCAATCGCTCGCGAATCCTCCGGTGCTCCTATGCCAAATACAGCGATCGGGATTCGCATATCCATTCTTAACGGATCAGTCCTTGGAAATGTCGTCTACATTGAAGAGCATGATGCTGTAACCAATCCCTTTGGACTCTTCACGCTTTATATTGGCGGCGGTAGAGTTCAGTTCGGGAACTTTTCACAGATCAGATGGGAAGAAGACCTCAAATACTTAAAGGTAGAGATTAGTCTAGCCAATGAAGAGACCTATTCACTCCTCGGAACAACTCAGTTGATGAGTGTTCCTTATGCACTAGCGGCCAGCAAGCCAACGAATATGGAATTGAGCGATTTGGTCGACGTTGATGATGAGCAACCCAGGAGTGGTGAATCGCTTCAATGGGATGGATCGTCCTGGAAACCCGGGGCGCCATCAGCAACTGCTGTATCGCCTCGGCTTGAAGGAGACGGCACGGCAGGGAAACCGCTCGATCTCGCACGCCAGGGTGCTTTGTTCGGGCAAGTGTTGAAATGGAACGGCTCGACCTGGGAACCATCAGACGATGTTGGTGAGGACCTCTCACCGGGACCAGGCATTGACATTAGTAACAAACAACTGACTCATAAACCTCATACGGGAGATGTATCCGGGAGTGTTGATTTGATCGTTACTGGACTACGTGGTAATCCGATTGTCAGTCTATCTCCCACTACCGGTCAGGTTCTCAAGTTTATTGCAGGACAGGGGTGGATTCCGGCAACAGATAACACTCTTTCTCTGATTGCTGGCAACGGGCTTGATATCACAGGGAGGACTATCAAGAATACTGTCTGGGATGTGAGTGTAAATAACATCTATCGTTCACAAGGGAACGTTGGAATCGGCACAAGCTCACCCGTACAACAGTTGCATATCTCAAATAACTTTCAACTTGGTGGTGCTTTCATGCCCGGAGGCAATGCCGGTATTGCCGGACAGGTTCTGACTTCAGACGGGAGAAACACGGTTCCTCTCTGGAAAAACGCAAAAGATGTTGCTGAAGACGTAAGTTGGTTATTAACCGGTAATAGTGGGACCAATGTTGGCGTAAATTTCCTTGGAACAACAGATAATATTGCACTCCTGATCAAGACAAACAATATGGAACGGATACGCGTCGGCAGCGATGGTAACGTTGGTATAGGCGAGACAACTCCTGGGACAAAATTAGAGGTTGGTGGAGGTGACATCTATGTGAACAACAGCGCGAACGGGGTGATTCTGAAAGCACCTGACGGTAATTGTTGGCGTGTCACTGTTGATAACAGCGGCAACCTAACAACAACAAGTGTTTCCTGTCCTTAAGGGATAGGTAAACTATGAGTAGACTTTTGACCGGAAAGCTGAGCGGCGTATGAGGTGATACGCCGTTCTCTTTTTATCAAGACAAGTCTGCTTAGCTTTTGTTCAAGTCTACAAGAGCACAATTCCCCTGATAATCACATTCCCTACAGTTTGTATGCTCACTAAGCTCAACGTAAGAAAAGCATCGAGGACAACGATCGGTCATCGGATTGATGATCTGATAGAAGCAGGTCGGGCAAATCCGCACCTCCTCCCTGAGTTTTGCCTGGTGTTCGGCAGAAGCATTATCAAGAACAGTCAATGAGAACTGCTCACTCAGTTTTTGATCCGACTCATCTCTCTTTGGTTTGAATAGCCCCATCTTCTTTACACGCCAACATCAGCCTATGTTCGGTTTCTCACTATAACACCGCTAACGCAACCAGTCCGCCTACGCCAAAAGCCAATACCCAACTACCGGCCCAGACGGTCAACCCCTCTTTTGCTCCACGTTCTTTCAGCATAACCATCAGCGAAGCAATGCAGGGGACAAAAAGTGTTATAGTGACAAGGGCGACAACGATTTGCATTACGCTCAGGTTCATATCGTAAAGCCCTGCCGCACCAAAGTCACGACGGACAAGCCCCATCACAAAGGCTGTAGCGCTCTCAGCTGGCAATTTCAGCCAGCCCTGTGTTAAAGGGGCAAGGAAATCCTGCCAGAGTTGCAGCAGACCACTGACAAACAATAATGAAACCGAGAGAGCACCTATGAAGAACCAGGGAGCCGCTTCCTTCATGAAATGGAATGTCCGCACCCAGGTTTTTTGCATGACGTTCCTCAGATGTGGTAATCTCATTGGTGGAAGGTCTATCAGGAGTGGTGATGTCTTTCCTGCCAGAATACGATCAAGGATTGTTCCGATAGCCACAAAGACGGTAAAGATTACCGCGGCATAGATCAACGTTGCCTTCAGGCCGGCACTTGCTAACAATGCAGCGATCACCGCCAGTTGTGCTGAACAAGGTATAGCATACTGCAGAATCGAAGTAGTGATACGCTTCTCACGTTCGGTTCCCAACAACCTCGTTGTAATGGTTGCCATTGTCACGCATCCGAATCCAAGGATAAGCGGAATAACCGCACGGCCATTCAAACCGATGCCGTTCAGCAAGCGATCAACAAGGGTTGCAAGTCGAGGTAAATATCCTGAATCCTCAAGAACGGCAAGCGAGAAATAGAAACCAATCACGAGGGGAAGAAGAATAAAAAGCAAATAGGTCATGGTCATCGTGAAGAGACCAAACTCACCGAAGAGAACAACCATTGCGGGATTGCGGAACTCATAACTGATTGCCGTTCCCCCTTTTGTTCTATAAGCAAGCATCTCTTTCTCAAGAGATGGATCACTACTGATACCATCCTTGAAGTCAAAGTCTCTGCTCTCGAGAGTTATCTCCTCACCGGCTGCATTCTCCCCAAGAATATCAACAGTAATGCTGACATCACTGAATGCCGAGACCTTATCCTTAACGTATACTTCGAAATAGCCGTTGCCGAGCGTTCCTTCAGTAAAGTCGACAACATCACCTGCAACAAACGTTCCGATGAATATATAGAGCGCGTATAGGATGAGGCCAAGGAACGGAATGCCGGTCCAGGGGTTAATGCTAATACGTCCGATTGCGGTTGATAACGACCTTCCCTTATCCTGAGCCGTCACAATCTTCTCAAGGAGATTGTTGACACGATTACGACGTTCTACGTAAATCATCTCGCGCATGGAGCCAGGCTCCAATCCATGTCGCTCGGCAATAACCTTATCTCCTTCCAACACCAGCAACGCTTCGCCTTGTGATCCTACCCGGTCAAGCAACTCATGCGTATGTCGATGTAGATGCGGGTCGGAATTCCCAACACAAGCAGTGGCAATAAAGTTCTCAAGATGATCAAATCCCTGCTTGCGAATCGCTGTGGTCCGAAGAACCGGAACACCGAGGCGATCGGACAATGCATCAACATCTATTTCAATCCCACGTGATGCCGCCTCATCCATCATGTTCAGACAGACCGCTACCTTTTTCCCCATGTCGATCAATTGGGATGTTAGAAAGAGATCGCGCTCAAGATGGACTGCATCGACGATATTCAGAACGACATCTGCCTCAAGAACGATATCTCTGGCTACCCGCTCTTCATCGTTAAAGGAACTGACACCATAGATACCGGGAGTGTCGTAGACTGTATACCCTTTCCGCTCGCCACACGATATCTCTATTGTAGTGCCGGGGAAATTCGAGACGTCAACATAGAGACCCGTCAGGTAATTGAAGAAGACTGATTTACCTACGTTGGGATTTCCAACCAGAACCAGCCTGGTCTTTTTGCTCTCCAGAAACTTTGAGGAAGGCGTATCCACATGATGGTGTTTCCTGTGTGGCAACGCCTCGGTTATATCATCCGGTGTCAGGTGGCTATCAGGCATCTATAAAGTTCTCGCATCAAGTTCTTCAATCGAACAACACACTGATTTCATCAGCCAGACCACGCCCAATGGCAATCTCCTGACGGTGCGCTTGCGCCACAACTGTTCCTCCGGGCAAACGTTCAACACAGCAGAAGCGTTCTCCAACGCTCAAACCAAGCCGTATACATTGCGAACGAAGCTCGGGGTCGGTCGGCAATTCCAAGATTTCGCCTTTCGACGATTTACGCGCATCAGCCAGTCGTTGTGCTACTATTTCCCCCATGCTCTCAGTTTTGCGTGATTTACGACCTTTATTCAGATTAAGTCTAAATAAAGAAAAACTTACGAGAAAAGGAGATACCGAACAAGAGAAAGATGTGTGAGGAGACGTAACGAGAGTGAGAATCGAAAAAGATTGTAACTTGGTGAGAGGTTTGTTCTCCTCGGGTGTCTATAGTGCATGGGAAAACCCAATATCCTTTATTAACCTTTATCATTTTTCTTAACTCATCATGAATATCTACCGTATCGTTCTGCTGTTCATCCTTATCGTTGCTTCATGCAACCTTGCCTTTGCTCAGCCGTTTCAAGAAACACCTCTCCCAGCAACAGGGCCCCCTGGTATACCTGTGCCCTTACCGGCTGGAATTGTTGCTCCTATCAACACCTTCGGACCTCCACTGCCAAGTATCTGGATCTGGGGTAATGGGAGCGCAACCCCTCAACCAAGTATTCCGCCACCAAGCATTGGACTGGAGTTCCGGGACAATAGTCCTGGAATGAATCTGCTCTCCCGCAGCCAATGGGGTATTGCCTCGGTAAAAGGTGAACTTTCAACCGTAGCAACTCCCAAAGATGCTATCCTCGTAGCAGATGAAGGAGAAGACTTAATTCTCAGTGTACGCCACACTGGTTCTAACGATGTTGCACAGGGAGCAATTCGCTTTAGTACATTACATCACATAGATCCCAATCACTGGGCATTCCCGAATGACCTTGAGCGCATGACCGTTGCCAGTAACGGCATGGTGGGGGTACAACATCCTGAACCACAACGGACATTGCACGTCGGCGACAGATGGGGACATCCTGCTGTAATCCGCATCAGTAGAGATCAGTATAGCAATGTCTATGACCCTCACAACAACTACATAAAACCGTTAGCGATTGCAGAGCTTGTAGTTGAGCCGGGAAACATTGGCTTTTCGAGCCTTGCAAACCCGAATGATTTCGTGATCCGCACATCTGGTGGTGATGGCAACCCAGCTTCTGACATTATTCTTACTACCCAAAATCCCGGAGCTGCTCTCAGGATAGCAACCTCGGAAGTCTTTCAACAAGAGATAGAGCGACTCACAGTGCAGGATGGAGGCGATGTAACAATCGGAGGAAGTGTTGGAATCGGCTTTCAACCGGATCAATCTCTATGGAACTATCCACGATGGCAACAGCAACGCAAGCTCGATATTCGAGGAGGACAGGTCGGAATCACACCCAAAGGTGGCGAGCCCGGCATTCTGTCAATCATGCCTTCAGGCAATGGCAGTTGGTGGAACATGGGCAACATCTCTGACGGTGGAATGCTAGCTTTTATGCCCGGTGATTTGTTAACGAACGTACCATCAGATGCCAATGTTGCTGCCGCAGAGGCAGCCTGGGCTGATGCGGTCATGGTTCTCTCAGCCAATCATGTCGTAGGCCTTGGCACTGTCACCCCTGACTGGGCTGCAGGACTTCACCTTCACGAGAAACCATTTCTGCAAACGAAAAATGGTATTAACAACCGTCTACAAACAGCAATTGTCCCTCTTGACGGGGCATTTTCATCCAGCTCAACAACGGGCGACATTGTCATACGAACAATGGAAGGGTCTTCGACCGAAGACCTGATATTAGCATCGAGTAGCCAAGGAGCTGCACTGAAGTTTGCCACACGTCGTGCCGGCGATGGTGGAAGCGATCCTGGCGAAGGAGATAACAGTGTGAAGATGACCATATTCGACAACGGGAATGTCGGGATCGGGGTAGATCGAGTTCCGTTCGCAAAATTGGCTGTAAATGGCACAATCTGCGCGGAAGAGATCAAAGTGTTGTTGCGAAGTACCTCTGATGCAGCCTGCTGGCCCGATTATGTATTTGAGGAAGGATATAACCTGATGCCGCTCACAGAACTCGAACAATGGGTAACAACACATCGACATCTACCGAATATTCCTTCGCGAGTTGATGTAGAGAAGAATGGCGTTGAGATTGGGGAGTTTCAGGCACAGCTTCTACGGAAGATTGAAGAAATGACGCTCTATATCATTGCCTTGGAGAAGCGGATCAAGACTCTCGAAAACGAGAAGGAGCAAAAGGAATAATCAGCGTTCAGTAAACTATAAGGAGATGCAATCTTATGAAGAGCAGATTTTTATCATATTCAGTATTTCTCATATTGATCCCTTACATAATACAAGGGTGTAGTTCAGATGAAGCTCCTACCCCACCATTGCCTCCGTCTGCGTGTGATGGGATAGCTACTTGTGATGGGATAGCTACTACAATACCTATTACACCTCTTTGTTTTTTGATCGATGGAGAAAAATGTTGGATGCCAGAAAGGCTATCATCCGTTACAGAACGAAGGGATACCTTATACCTTCCTGGAGACACAATATATAGCACTGTAACTGATAGCTCTGTATATATACAGTCGGGATTTCATGGCGGTAGAGATACATTCGGAATATGGG
>JAGWAZ010000038.1:21027-21448 GCA_021296135.1 Chlorobiota bacterium
TTCTCATATTGATCCCTTACATAATACAAGGGTGTAGTTCAGATGAAGCTCCTACCCCACCATTGCCTCTGTCTGCGTGTGATGGGATACCTATTGGTTTTTTGATTAATGGAGAGAAATGTTGGATGCCAGGAACGATACTATCTCTATATCCAGGGTGGGGATTTCATGGCGGTAGAGATACATTCGGAATTTGGGTTGCGAACGGCGGAATATGCGGTAGAAGAGAAGAAGAACGGAGCAGAATCGATATTACGTTTATACCACTTAGAGTGCTTGATATATCACCTTGGCCTATTTCCGTTAAGATCGCTCAAGCAAGTTTCTTTTACAATGGTGTATCGTATACGCGTATTGATTCTACCTCTTGGGGAGAAATTACATCAGTTGGTGAACATGGCGTAAGTGGTCGTTTTGAAGC
>JAGWAZ010000039.1:0-33570 GCA_021296135.1 Chlorobiota bacterium
TCTTCCGCCTTCAGGCCGATTTTCCGTTGCCTTATGACTCCTCCAGCAACCGTTGCACTTCAGAGTTGAATTCGGGAGTGATTGCAATCGTTCAGGAATTGATATTGATCGAATTTTTGTAGATTTTCAATACGTTTAAAGATTAGCATGCAGACTTTATTAGTGACAGGTGGGGCAGGGTTTATAGGATCAAATTTTATCCATTATTGGTCAGAGAGATATCCTAATGACACTATTGTCAATGTAGATAAGTTGACTTATGCAGGTGATTTGCGTAATCTTGACGGGGTAGCTAATGACAAAGAAAAAAAATATTTTTTTGAAAAGGCTGATATATGTGATAAGTCTGCTATGGTGTGTATTTTTAGAAAATATAAGCCAGCAATAGTCGTAAACTTCGCTGCTGAATCGCATAATAGTAGGGCTATTATTTTTCCCGCAATCTTTTTTCAAACAAATGTTATTGGAACTCAGACTCTTTTGGATGTCGCTGTTGAATTTGGTGTACATCGATTCCATCATGTATCCACATGTGAGGTTTTTGGAGATTTAGAATTAGATTCCACAGAGATCTTCCATGAAGGGTCACCTTTAGATCCACGAACCCCGTATAGTGCGTCCAAGGCTGCAGCTGATCATGCTGTTATTGCATATAACAGGACGTATAATCTCCCCATAACAATATCTAACTGTGCAAATAATTACGGGCCACGACAGTTTATTGAGAAAGTAATTCCACTTTTCATTACTAGAGCATTGAAGAGTGAGCCAATACCAGTCTATGTGAATGCTAATTATAAGAGAGAATGGATTTATGTTGAAGATCATTGTAGAGCTATAGATATGATTCTACGCTCAGGCAAAATTGGAGAGACATATAATGTTGGGACGGGAGAGGAATTAGAAGTTGGTGAACTCGCAAATCTTGTAGTTAAGGCCACAAAAAGAAGTCAAGAGTTGATTATTTCCGTAACTGATCGACCTTCACATGATAAACGATACTTGCTAGATAGTACAAAGATACAATCAACACTTGGTTGGGAACCTAGCGTTACCTTTAAAGAGGGGCTTGTAAAGACTGTTAAGTGGTATACGCTTAATCAAGAATGGCGGGAAGGTCAAGAGCAAAGACTTGAAATTGATGAATCACAATGGGAGAAATATACGCATAAGTGATGAAATCATTGTGAACCCCTAATGGGTATTGATGTTTCGTGGCGTTACTGTACGAACAATATCGATTTCAATTCCAAAATCCAAAACTACAGATTCTTACTCGATATTGTGTCAAAGTATATCTTGGGTCAGGAGATTAAATTTCGTTCGATCGTTTATGCAACGAGTAGTAGCTCAAAAGAGTTGATTAGCCTTTTAATGAGGCCATGTGGTAGATAACTACGGCACGCACAAGCACGAAAAAGTCAAACGCTGGATCGCAGCGCGACCTCGATACCACGTTGACTATAGACCGACCTACGCCTTTTGGCTAAACCAGGTGGATATCTGGTTCGGGATCATCACACAGAAAGCGATCCGACGTGGGATCTTCAAGAAGGTGAAAACCTGATCGCGAACATTCAGGAATTCGCCGACCAGTATAACTCAACATCACGACCGTTTGTGTGGACGGCGACGGCAGAATCGATCCTCAGCAAAGGTCACCAGATTTTTTGAATTTATTCCTGGGACAGAACACTAGCAGTCCGTTGGCTTTGTCATGGGACGACCGCCCGGAACTTCTAGGCTCAGGACTAAATGATCTGACTCGAAGCGTGCGTTCTCTTCCATCATGAAAAGGACTCGTTGTCTTATTGCTGTTCGATAACGTTTCCATGCAATAAAAAGTTAGCCGGATTCATTTGTTGCAACAGCATTACCATAAATTCATTCTTTAGCCACCCGCCTCCCATGTCTCATTCACCGTAATTGCAGCCATATTAACAATATCCTGTACATCACTCGATGTCTGAAGTACATGTACAGGTTTGTTCATACCCATCAGAATTGGGCCGATTGCCTCGCAGGAACCGATGCGCATTAAAAGTTTGTAAGCGATGTTCCCAGCATCTATGTTGGGAAAGATAAGAACGTTCGCTCTCTCTCCTCCAAGCCGGTTAAAGGGATAATGCTCTTGCAGGAGATTCCCAACTACCGCTGTATCAGCCTGCATTTCACCATCAATCAACAAGTTCGGTGCCGCTTCACGCACTAATTCCGTTGCGCGACGCATCTTTTCAGCATTCGGATGACGTGAGTCACCGAAGTTCGAGAACGACAACATGGCCACACGAGGAAGAACACCAAATCGACGGACAGTTTCGGCTGACATCTGGGCAATGTGGGCAAGATCCTCAGCATCAGGCTCAATGTTGACCGTTGCATCGGCCAGGAAAAAGCGCTTTCCCTCCTTGGTGATTATCACATAGAGTCCGGCCACACGCGAATAGCGAGGGTTTCGTCCAATAGTCTGCAACGCCGGCCTTATCACATCGGCATACGACATGGAGACCCCTGCCACCAATCCGTCAGCCTCCCCCTGACGTACCATCATCATGCCAAACCAACGGGTTCTGAAAAGAAATCGCCGTGCAGCGGTTTCGGTCATTCCCTTTCGAGCACGAGCTTGAAAAAGCTCCTTCCGATAGGCAAACCTGCGTTTGTCTTCCAGCGGATTGACAACCTCAATTCCGTTGAGATCAACGTTTATCTCCTTGGCTACCCTGTAAATCGACTCTGGATTTCCGAGCAGGATAGGCCGACATATACGCTCCTCAACAAGCCGTTGCGCAGCACGAAGAATCGGCCCTTCATCCCCCTCGGGAAAGGCAATTCTCTTTAACGGACGGCGCACCTGAGCACGATTGACAATCGGAATCATAAACCCACGCGATTGACCAAGGCGAGCCTCAAGATCATCACAATAGGCATCCCAGTCCGCAATTGCCTTGCGAGCAACATCGGTCTTGATAGCAGCCTTGGCAACTGCCGGACAGACCCAGAGAAGGACTCGATCATCAAACGGCTTCGGGATAATATACTTGGGGCCATAACTGATCGGTTCATCACCATAGCTTCGAATAACCGAATCAGGCACGTCTTCTCTGGCAAGTTCTGCGAGAGCTCGGGCAGCAGCCAATTTCATCTCATCATTGATCGCTCGAGCACGCACATCCAGAGCACCCCGAAAAATGAAGGGAAAGCCGAGCACGTTGTTCACCTGGTTAGGATAATCACTCCGTCCGGTGGCCATGATAATGTCATCACGAATCGAGGTCGCATCCTCCCACGTAATCTCAGGGTCAGGGTTTGCCAGCGCGAAAACAATTGGCCGCTTTCCCATTGAGGCAACCATCTCTTTCGAGACAACACCAGCTGCGGAAAGGCCAATCAGGACATCGGCACCTTTTATCACATCAGATAGAGTTGCAGGTTTGTCACCATTGGCAAATTCTCTTTTGTAGGGATCAAGATCACGTCCCAACCAAACAAGCCCATTACGATCACACATGAAGATGTTTTTGTGCCGCGCTCCAAGGAGCACATAGAAGCGGGAGCAACTGATAGCCGCAGCCCCTGCTCCAGAAACAACAATTTTGACATCTTCGATCTTCTTCTCCTGCAAATCGAGAGCATTGATAAGGGCCGCACCTGAGATTATCGCTGTGCCATGCTGGTCATCATGAAAGACCGGAATGTTCATTTTCTCTTTCAATGCTGACTCAATCTCGAAACATTCGGGTGCCTTTATATCCTCGAGATTGATCCCACCGAATGTTGGCTCGAGTGCGACAATTGTCTCAATCAACTGATTCGGATCCTTACGGTTCAACTCGATGTCAAAGACGTCGATGTCTGCAAACTTCTTGAAGAGGATCCCCTTCCCTTCCATTACCGGCTTGCCGGCCTCCGGGCCAATATCTCCAAGGCCAAGGACGGCAGTCCCGTTTGTGACGACCGCCACGAGATTTCCCTTCGCGGTGTAATCGTAGACCTTCTCCACATCCTCAGCAATATCACGACAAGGCTCAGCCACACCAGGCGTGTAAGCAAGAGACAGATCATACTGTGTGGAGACTGACTTGGTAGGAATAACTCCGATTTTCCCGGGCCGTCCCTCCCTATGATATCGTAGCGCGTCATCGCGCCGTATTCTAATAGCCATTCAATAGATAGTGGTTATAGATACATTGATAGCCGAACCGAAACCGTCTTACGATTGGACAAATGGCAGAGTGGCAAGTGAAAGCTTCCCTTCCATCAGAACTTCGGCTCCTCCCTCAAGCCCAAGGTTATGGAGGGCACCCTCTTCATCACGATCGAAGTGCACCTGTAATAGCGAGCCACTTGTTGGAATTACGTTTACTGGCGATGACCATCCGTGCAGAAGTGAAGAGGCGATGCCGGAGGCAATTGCTCCGGTTCCACATGCTCCGGTCTCCCCCTCTACACCCCGTTCAAACGTGCGCAATCGAATTCCCTTCTCTTCAGGCAAAACTTCTATGAAATTGGCATTGGCTCCTTCGGGCCTTACCAAGGGATGATTTCGGACTGCTGGCCCCCACCGTTTCATCTCAAGGTCTGCAAGAGCATCAACCTCAAGAACGTCCTTGAAGAGAATTAGGTGAGGGGTCCCAACATCTGCATAGTGGCAGATACGTTGCGTGCCAAGGATATTGAGATTAAGATGAAGTTGAATCTTGGGTGGATCGGGGAAGCTGATGCGAACGTTCTTTCCCGTCATCTCTGCACTATAGACAACGCCTGCATTGATAAACATGATCGATGTCGTCGAAGAGGTATAGCCATGAGCTACGGCAAACTGTACAGCACACCGACCTCCATTACCACACATCATTCCGGTTGAACCATCTCTGTTATAATAGTGCATGGCAAAATCATGCGTATCAGAATGATCGAGAACAATCAACCCGTCCGCCCCGCCATGTTCGTGCTCATTGCTGCATGAAGCTTGTGTCAGAGATGGAAGATCTGTTCCTTGAGGAATGTCTTTTCCCTCAACCACAATAAATGTGTTTCCTGCTCCGGAGAGCTTCTGATATGAAAATGAAATCATACCCTCAAGATAACGAGGTTACTCTGTTCAAGAGTGGTCATGACTACCGGAAGGTTTTGCTTTATGGTTAGAGATTCCTTTTTTTGCATATAGATGCGCATTCGCCTACATCATACTGTGTTGGTTCTCTTGACGGGGCTGATAGTCCTGTCACTCGACCTGCAAGCGCAAGAGGCTCCTACTGAACAGGAGACATCTTCCGATTCTCTCCTGCTCGATGCTACCTGGATACCGTGCAGTGATTCAACTGAATCCCTCCATATCCTACGCAACGGCGAAACGATTTATGCCTGTGCAAACAGTGGTGTCTCATTTACTATCGGGCAGGCTACCCTGAAGGGCTTGATTGAGGTTATTGACGCTATGAAGTCAGTCACGGATACGGCAGTCCTCGACAGTTGTACGACCATCGGAGTCATCCTTGCCGGCCCTCGTTATCTTCTTCTGAACTCATCGAGCCCTACCGAAATCACACGTTCTCTCTGTAATGAGCTGGCTATGCTGCGGAAGTACGCGAAACGACGTATCGAACGTGACATTGAAAGGACGCTTGAATATATTGAGCAACGACCCAATACAGGTGTCAAGACAGATCCGGCACTTGATCCTGAAACGCTGAATCGTTCCCTCTACAACTCACCAATTGCTTCCACGTGGCGATGTCGTGGCAGCGTGAGGGTTACAGCGCAGATTGATGCCCGAGGAAATGTTCGGCGTGCTTTCGTTCAGAATGCCGATGTTGATGGAAAGTGCGCCTCTCTTTTGGTTATGACATCACTCCGTGCGGTTACCCTTTCCTCATTCGAACCAGCCGTTAAGATCGAAGGGAACAGCGGAGCGGCATGGATGAACATCGTCGTTAGTTTCGGACGGAGATCGGTAACAAGTATGGAACAGTCCATGAGCCAGATCGAAGAGCCACAACCTCCGGAAAATGAGAGTTCATCACCTGAGGCAGGAAGTCCTGAAGAATAGGCTCGACTGCCGAATAGAGCAGCCATCTCTACTCACCTGATAAAGAGATCTCCTGTACGCATCACGGGATCACTTGCTTGTTTATCGCATTCACAATTCTCACTAATCCTACCCTTCCACCCGCACATCCGACCCCCGCTCGGCTGTCGCCGGACTTATGATGAGCTTGCGCGAGATGCGCTCTCGGAGACTCTCAACGTGGGAGATGATACCAATTGCACGACGAGAGTTTGCGCGGAGTCGATCAAGGGTATCGATTACCGTTTCGAGCAGATCGCTGTCCAATGTACCAAAGCCTTCATCCAGGAAGAAAAACTCAAGGGGGGCTCCACGCAACTGTAATGACTCGGAAAGGGCTAATGCAAGCGAGAGAGAGACAAGGAAGGTTTCACCACCGGAAAGAGAGCTGGCTGCACGCTCGATACCGCCATTGCCGAAATCGCGTACGACAAAACCTTCATTCGTTCGTGTATCAATCTCCAACCGCCCCCTTGTCAGGAGGTGAAGTTGGGTTGATGCGGTACGGCATATAGAACGGAGTTGTTCATCAGCCAAATAGTTGATAAAAGCATTCCCTTTGAGATACTTGTCCAGTTGATCAAGAGCTGCTTTCTCCTTTCTTGACTTCTCACTCCTTTTTTGCGCTTCCTTCCACTCGTGGTTTCCGCGTCTGCAATCCTCTAAGGCTCCTTCGGATTTACCGAACGCGGTTCGCGCAGTATCATGGCGTTTGGAAGCACCTTCAGCTTTACTTCGCTTCTCCTCAAGCTCTGCATCGGTTATCTTCTGGTCCCCGATTTTCTCATTTATCTCCCGTAACCGCTCCTCTCTCCTGTTCTGAAGATCTCGTATCTCCTGAATCCTCACACGTAACTCCTCACGGTTTTCCGGAGATAGAAAGGCTTTGCTCCAATCATCGAGTGAGGCAAATCCTTTCTCCCGGAACTGCCGATCACGTTCTCCCCTGAATTTATCTCTTAGCTTCTCTTCTTCCCCCAACAAGGCAACCGACTCACCATACTTCAACGATGCCTTGCCAAGTTCCTCCTTTGACGTCGTGTAATCGTGTTCAATCGACTCAATCTTTTTCTTCAACCGTTTCAATCGCTCTTTCCTCTTCGTCAACTCAGCCTCTGCCTTTCCGACCTCAATAGCAATACTTGTCTTTGACAGGTAATCACGTCGTTTCTTCTCTTCTGCATCACGCTCCTTTTGCTCACGGTCACGTTCATCTTCCATCGATCGTATAGTTGCCTCAAGCTCAGCCTGCTTTTTATTCTGCTTCATCAGTATCTCACCCGTTGTACTCAAGCTTGATTCAAGTCCGGCAAGACGCTCGTTTTTCTCCTTCCGCTCCGACTTTCCTGCCTCAAGCCGTTCCTTTACTTTCTTCTTCCCTTTTTGAACTGTAAGGCTATCAGTCTCTCTTCTATACCACTCTGTCTCCGCAACCATCTGTGTGACCTCTTCGACGGCTGATTGGAAGTCCGTTTCCAACTCCTCTCTACGTTTTCGAGCATCTTCAACTGAAGCCATAAGGTTTGCCTCCTTATTTTCACAAGAGTGAAGCCTGTCGGTCGTATTCTTCAACTCCTTCTCAGCGGCATCCAGATGTTCCTTCAGCTTTGTCAGATCACCCCTTTCAGCATGTTTATGCGGATGAGGATGATCTATCGCACCACAAAGAGGACATGGCTCCCCTTCTTTCAACAAAGATGAGATTTCCCCAAGTGCATTGTTCTGTCTGGCATTCTCAAACTCTCTTTCGGCCTTATCCCGGTGAAGAGTTCTTTTTTTCTCCTCCTCTCTGCAGTTTTCAAGGTCTGTTTTCAGTTCTTTGAGTCGTTCACGTATCTCGTTTTCCTCTTGAGTGCGCTTCCGTAGCCCTTGCTCTTTTTCATCTCGCACACATACCAATCGTTCCAGCTTCTCAAAAAAATGAGAATAGTTGATCAAATCCTCCACTGTTTTATCCAGACTCTTTATCTCCTGTTGAAGCTTCTCACGTTCCTCCCCGACACTTTTCTCTTTCTCGGCAGCCTTTTCAAGTCTCTGCTGATTCTCCTTTTTCGTCTGCTCCAATTCACTAATCTTCTTTTTGCGTTCTTTGAGGGAACCGTCCAGAGCGGTGATCCTGTTATCCGCTTCGGCAACGTTCTTCAAAGCATCCAGTTCATCCTCTGATTGCGGAAGCTCATTTTCTCTCCACTCATCGGCTTTCTGCTTCCGTCCCGTCAATCTCTTAACATCCTCTTCAGCCTTCTCTTTTTCCTTCTTTGCCTGCTCATAATTTTCCGAAGCATTCTGCGATCGCTTCTCGGCATCCTTTACTCTCTCTATAATCGCCTCCAATTCTAAAGCACGCTCAGCTGACTTCAATCTGCTCCGCAACCCTTCAAGATCGGCACGTTCTCTTGCCCTTCCCTCTTCATCTCCCACCAATTGATTACGCTCCAGGTTCAACTCATAGATCTGTTCTGATTCCTTCAATTCTTTTTCGGTCTCCTCTGCAATCTTCCTGCTTGCTTTGACCTCTTTCTCTGCCTCTTGAAATTCTTCCCTACGAGCAGCAAGAATTTCATCGTTGTACTCACTCAGAATTGTGAGTCGCTCCTCAAGCCCCTCTCGTTCTATATCGTACTTCCGTCGCCGTTCCTTGAGACGGCTGTTGACATGGGTTCCGAGTTCTTCAAGTCCGAAGATGCGCTGCAACATTTTCCCCCGATCGCTTCCCCCCATCCTCAGGAATTCAGCGAAGGCTCCCTGTGGAAGAACTACTGCATGGGAAAAATCATCGTAGTTGATTCCAATGATCTTGTTCAGCTCTTCCGCTACCTCCGATGCTTTATCGGCAAGAGGGGTTGGAGGATCATCCGACTCGCGGATTAACCGGGCATTCGACTTCATTCCGGATTTGCGAAGCTTGTACGAACGCTCTACCAGGTAACGTTCTCGTTCCCCATTTGCGTTAATCTCAAACCGGAAGGAGACGGTACATTCGGTCGTTACAGAGTTAATTGCGCTGGCTATGGAACTTCCCTTCGTTCGCTTAACCTCTCCAAACAATGCAAGAGTGATTGCATCGAGAATCGTTGATTTACCACTCCCTGTTGGACCGAAAATGCCAAAGAGGTTATCACACAGAAGAGGCTCAAAGTCAATAACACGGAGTTCGCGGAAAGACTGAAGGCCAGCTATTTCGAGAGCGAGAGGTCGCATGAACGAGAGAATAGTTTAGGAATAGTTTAGATAGTAGAAGATATTCCTGACTATCAGGGATGTAAACGTATCGATCTTACTAGTTTGTTATTATTTGTATCCATCGACTCTTCTCTTCCTTATTAAGATTCTGAGATCTGATGTCTATTCTCTTTTCCTCATGTATAACCAGATCAAGGCAAGAATTGCAAATGAAGCCAGACTGATGATGTTTCCGAGATGTTCTGTTGGTGTCGCAGCCATGCGGAGACGCATCGTATGATCTCCCGAAGGAACCTGCACTCGCAACAATCCTTCCTGAGGTGAAGGTGAAAGGATTACCGAATCTATCTCGTCCTCAGATTCCCACCCGGGATAATAGAACCGATGCAAGTCAAGTACGATACCTGAATCGCTCTTCACGTTCAGTATGTAGCCACGACTCCCGTTCCTTTCCGCCTCGACATACCCGTCTCCCTCTTCAATTGTAAATCCCTGCTTTGCATGATACTTCTCCCGAACGAGTTGTTGGATTTCATGGTAATCTCTCTCAATGGCACGTTTGCACCATCGCGGTACATATTCGAAAGCATCGACTGCAATCGCAAGCTGCTCATGCGTTTCCGGAGCGTTATGATGTTCCTTTGCTACCGAGTAAAAGCCCCATCCATACTTGACCGTGAAAATCACGGTCAGGACAACGGCAACTCCAAAAGAAATTCGTCCCCAGGTGCGTAGAGAAGAAGTGGGGGTTGATTTCTCGCTCGTTCTCTTTCCTATTAGCAGAGATGGCAGAAGGAGAGCAAGAGAGAGAGAAAGAAGCACCAGGAATCGATGTGGAAACTGTACCTTCGGTAAAAGAGGAATATATTCCCAAAGAGGCATGCTTAGTGGAGTTATCATAAAAAGAGAGACAAGTATGACTCCCATTGCGAACCGATTGAGTTGCCGAACTCTACGTGTTTCTAATGGCTGATCTTCCTGCATAGTACTCCGCTGACTGCTCCACCACGCAAAGAGACTTGCTCCTGAAAAAGAAAGGATCAACCATGCCACCTGATTTGAATACGTAAAGCTGAACAGATCGGTTGTCACCAGCCAGTGACGGGAGTATTCAAACACTCCGACAAACATCGTGCTCATATTGACATAATCCTGATGCGTTACCGCCGTCATCAGATACGTCGCTGAGAGTCCTACGCCGAGCGCCATGCTTCCAATCGTGATGGCAAGGGAGCGGATTCGATCTTTTGGTTTTGCAAGCAGAAGCACATAGAGGGGAATAAAGGGAGAGAAGAGAAGTGTCGTTGGCGCATGGGTAAGGATCAATGCTCCGTATGAGAGACTCAGCCCTACAGGAGCAAAACGCCCCTTGATTGTGATGCGCCAGGCCCCAAGAAGAATCAAAGGAAGCCAGACATAGGCACAGACCTGGGCGAGTGCCGAGCGAATCAGAAGGTCAATCGAGTAATGAAAGGGTATCAGCATATAGATCAAAGCTCCGATGAGAGCGTAACGTCGATCGTGAAATTCCTTCAACCACTTATAAGCTGTTAATCCCGATACCACTATCATGAACGAAGCAGCCAAAGCAAGCTGATACAGTCCATACGGATCGATCGGCTTGAGAAAAGCAAAGAGTGATGCCGTATAGCTCATCATTGGAGGATAAAAGAAATAGGCGGGACTACCCAGTCCGCCATTCACATCCATCATCCAACGAGGATAGAGTTCACCATTGAAGAGTTGCTGCGAGAACGTGGCATACCACTGCGTGTGAAAGAAGGCATCGTGAGTTTGAAGGGAAAGACCGATGATGATAACCGGAAGGGAGAAAATGATTCCGATAACGACAATAAGAAACCCGGGAGAGCGCATAAGCAGAGAGAGTCGATTTGTCCCGTCCGATTGATTGATCTGCCTTGTTGTTCTTTTCACTATTCAGTTTGTCAATTCTCTCTTTCCTTTCGGCCTGAGAAATGAATACTGTGTATAATTATCACCAGATCAGCCTTCATCTTGTACTATTTCCATAAACATCTCGACGATCTCATCGTTCGGTTCCTCCCCTCGCGAGCGGACATAGCGACGAAACTGTTCATCCAGAGGAAGAGCCCTGAGTGATTCCTTCTCTTCATTCTCTCCCGTGCTTACATCATGGCGAAAAATTGGATCAAGAATTCGAGGATGCTGCTTCAGAATTTCTTCAACTGCACCAATCTCCAATGCCTCACTGAGCAGAACACTAAACGTCACCCATGCTTCCGGATCAGCCTTGTCAAGAAATTCATCCAACTCCTCCCTGCCTTTTAGTCCTTCTCTCTTTACCAACTGACGACCTGAGCGCAAGGGGACTGTGCGATGCGAACATTCTGATCCATCAAACTCCAGGATAGTCACGCTCTTTTCCTGCTCTGCTTCACTGAAGCTGTACTGTAATGGCGACCCGGCATAGCGAATTGGCAAACCGTTTGGCCCTTCAAAATTCTGTGGTCGATGAAGATGCCCGAGTGCAACGTAGCTTGCTTCTGCTGGAAAGCTCATCGTATCAACAGAGTAGGCACCTCCTACCTGGATTGGTCGTTCCGAGTCAGTCTCTTGACCACCGGCAACAAAGAGATGACTCATCACCAGACTTGGTTCATCCTTCCTGAAATTCAGAGCGGCATCGGTCATAAACTGATGAAGGTACCTGTTGTAGTTTGCTTGTCCTTCCCTGTCGTCAATATGAGCGGTCAGCACCTTGCGCAAACGGGATTCCGAAGGATACGGAAGAGCTAACACTCCGATAGTCTCATCATTGCGAAGACGAAGTCGTAGAAAGGATGTGGCCGACTCGATACATGCCACGCGACCTGAGCCTCGATCAAACAATTTAGGCTCATCATGCGGAAAGCCGAGCGTGATCACACCGAGCGCACGACCATACGGATCACTCGCCTTCAAGCGTTCAGGGTTGTCATGATTTCCCGCGATGACCACAACAGCCCGTCGCCCACCATCACTCAACCTTGCCACCGTCTCATAGTAAAGCTTCTCAGCTTCAGCAGGGGGATTAAATGCATCGTAGACGTCACCAGCTAACAGGATACCATCAACATCCTCAGCTTCGGCAATCTGACAGATTTCATCCACCACATCTCTTTGTTCGTCAATGCGGTCACGTCCTTCCAGTTTGCGTCCAAGATGCCAGTCGGCTGTATGTAAAAGCTTCATATCTGTCAAGCTTTCAGTATCAATAGCAAGAAAATAAGGAGAGGGGGAGAAAAGGGGAGACAAGGAGACAGGGAGACAGGGAGACAGGGAGACAAGGAGACAGAGAGACAAGAGACAGGGAGACAAGGAAACAAGGAGACAGGGAGAGAGTGGGCAGTGGAGGCTAATCCCCTTCACTGCTCACGGCTCAATGCTTGCTCTCCCTCCTCTTTGTCAAGAGCCGGATAAAGAGAGGAGCGCCAACCAGGGCTGTCACAGCTCCGACAGGGGGCTCCCCTCCGCTTGCGCCGGTTGCCGGAAGGAACGACCGGGCTGCCGTATCGTAGAGGAGAAGGAATATCCCTACTGTAAGAAGTCAACTATCCAAGCTGTCAGGTTAGCAGACCACTTTCTTGGCTGGCAAAGCCAACACTCGACTTGCATAGTCGTCCTCGAACGGGCTATACTTGTGGTTCTCTAATCATCAACCGTCGAGATGCCATGAATCGTCGATACGTTCTTTCGGTAACGCTGGCATGCAGTTTTCTGCTGATTGCCGGCCTCCTTCTTTCTACCCAGCACCGGCAAAGCCCGGTGATTATCTCTGATGCAGGACCGAAAATGTCTTCGGAACGCATTCGTTGGGAATGGGAACGACTGCGTGATCCGGCAACAGGACGTATACCAGCCGATATTCGTCGCCGGGAGATCGCTTTTGCCATGACCCATCCAACAGGAGAGTTCAATGTTCCATTCTTGAAAGCAGTGGGAATTGCCGAATATGACTGGACGCATCGCGGACCCTGGAATGTTGGAGGACGAACGCGAGGTGTTGTCCTCGACATTGCCAATGAGGAGATTCTTTTGGCAGGAGGTGTTAGTGGTGGTATGTGGAAATCGACCGATGGTGGCGTAAACTGGCGTATGGTGACACGCTCAGATCAACTCCCAAGCGTAACGACAATTGCACAGGACAGACGCCCCGGAAAGACAAACGTCTGGTACTTTGGATCGGGAGAACTCTGGGGAAACAGTGCGAGTGGTGGCAGAGCTTTCTGGCACGGGGACGGTATCTTCAAATCGACCGACAACGGCGAGACCTGGTTTTCGCTTGAATCGACTTCCTCGGGCACACCACAGTTCTTTAATGTGTTTGATAATGTCTGGCGCATCGAAACCGATCCATCCAATCTCGAAGAGGATGAGGTGTACGCTGCGATCTACAGTAGAATTATTCGCTCTATCGACGGAGGTGAATCGTGGAGAGAAGTTATCCGGCCAAGCATTTTTCAGGATCCCAGCTACTTCACGGACGTTGCCGTTACCAGCGCTGGCGTCGTTTATGCAACGCTCAGCAGTGATGGGGGCAAACGGGGGATCTATCGGTCTGAAGATGGCGTCTCCTTCGAAAAGATCACACCGGAGGATATGCCGGATGATTACAACAGGATTGTGATCGGCATTGCTTCGTCGAACGAAAACATCGTCTACTTTCTTGGTGAGACTCCCGGTTCCGGCTTTTTGGGAAGAAACTTTCGCGGCGATTCTTCCTGGCAATCGTTGTGGAGATATACCTACATCTCAGGTGATGGTTCCGGGGAAGGTGGTATTTGGGAGAACCGTTCGGAACATCTTCCCGGCTTCGGGACCGCAACAGCAAGAAATGGCGATCTATACTCGCAGAGAGGCTATGACCTACATGTTCGCGTAAAGCCTGATAACGCCGATGTCGTCTTTCTCGGTGGTACAAACCTTTACCGGTCCACCGATGGTTTTGCAACAAACGAAAATACCTCCTGGATTGGAGGTTATGGCAACTGGAAGCCGGACAGCAACGTTATTGAGTATTATTCCTATCCCGAACATCATCCCGATCAGCATGATGTGATATTCTCTCCTTCCAATCCACGCATCATGTATACGGCCAGCGATGGAGGCGTCCACAAAACACTTAATTGCCTTGCGGATTCGATCTCCTGGATTTCTCTTAACAGCGGCTACCTGACTACCCAATTCTACACGGTTGCTGTCGACCGCGGAACGCCTGGAGATCAGACAATCATGGGCGGAATGCAGGACAACGGAACGTGGAGAACGATATCTACTGACGGCACTACCCCCTGGGTTCGAACCGGGAGCGGCGATGGCGCTTATTGTGCAATTTCGAACGGCAGCGACTATCTCTATGTCAGCAAGCAGCTTGGGCGCATCTATCGCGTGGAACTCGATGAATTCGGAAATGAAACAGGCTCCACAAGAATAGATCCTGCTGATGTAAGTGGTTATCGGTTCATCAATCCTTTTGTGCTTGATCCAAACGATTCCCGGGTCATGTATTTGCCAATAGGACGGAGCCTTAGAAGAAACAAGAACGTGACTGCGATACCACTCGGCAACACAGCTCCAACGAGTCTCGGCTGGGATTCGCTTGTTGGTGGTTTTGTCGATGAGGGGGCAATCACAACGATCGACGTCTCTGACGAAAACCCGTCACACCGACTTTGGTACGGAACAAATGGTGGTCGAATCTATCGAATGGATGATGCTCTCGGCGAAAACCCTGTTGCCGTTGAAGTGACCGGAACCAACATGCCGCAAGAAGCTTTCCTCTCTTCAATCGCAGTCGATCCTGAGAACGGAGAACGTGCAATCGTCGCCTTCTCGAACTACAGCGTGATCAGCCTCTACGAAACAACAGATGCCGGAGAAACCTGGCAGAGCATAAGTGGCAACCTTGAAGAGAACCCGAATGGGACCGGGGCAGGGCCATCTGTCCGCTGGATTACAATCCTCCACCGAGGGAAGGGAACTGTATACCTTGCCGGAACAAGCACAGGACTCTATTCAACAACATTCCTGAACGGTGATGAGACGATGTGGGTGAAAGAAGGGGCAGAGACTATTGGAAACGTTGTTGTTGATATGATTGACGCTCGGCAATCTGACGGATTTGTTGCCGTGGGCACGCATGGAAATGGTGTCTACAGTACAACAATTGGTCCACTCAGTATAGAATCAGAGGAAACGTCAGTTGCTGGACTTCGCCTTGAGCAAAGCAGACCGAATCCGATGAGTGAGTCCGCAACGATTTCATTCACAATCCCGAACGGGAACCCTCTTCCGGTAACGCTACGGCTGTTCAACACAGAAGGACGACTCATAGCGACATTAGTGGAAGAAAGATTTGAACCGGGACGTCATTCAGTTCAGGTCAATCGCGAGGTTGTGCCTGGGGTTCGTTTGCAATCGGGAACATATTTTTATCAATTGCAGGCCGGAGAGATGACTGAATCACACGCAATGCATGTGAGGTAGGGGTAAGGCAGTTTTTCTTCTTAATGTATGCTCTGTTCTCAAACTGATGACTCGTAGGATAATCCGCCGTAGCGGACATCGTTATCCTATGAGTCGTCTCTCCATTTTCTCCTCTCTTTCTTCTCGCTCTGTCGTTTCTTCGCCTCAAGTCTGCGTCTCTTCACCTCCTGACTCGGTTTGGTTGGAATTCGTCTTTTCCGGGGCTTAAGAGCAACATTCAGCAAGTTTCCCAACTTCCGAATCGCCTCTTCTCTGTTAACATGTTGCGATCGGCCCGCAGCCGCAACCACACGAAGATTTCCCTCCTTGTCGAGTCTTTTTCCGAGCCGTTCGAGCAATCTTTCACTTGTCTTCCGGCTTAACTCAGGTCGTTCACTCAAATTCAGCTTTGCCTCAACACGGGTCTCCACTTTGTTCACGTGTTGTCCTCCCGGTCCACCACTTCTGCTCGTGCTGAAAACTACGGCCGAGAGAGGAATTTGTTCTCCGGTTCGGAGTATGATATTCCCTGGTAAACTCATCAGATGGCAAAACAACTCAAAAAAGCGTTGGAACAAAGATTTTTCTACAGAGTCTAACGAAAGAGAAATTTTTGCACAAAACCAGAGTTCGCATCGTCTTCAAACTGCAACCTTAAGGTTCTCAATGGCTCCCTGAGATGTGCTTCCTGGAAATACTTCTTTGAAGAAAGGTAATGACGGGTTACCCTGACTTCAAAGAAACTGCCCGGATTCCAAAAGGAGTCCGGGCATTGTTTTGCCCATCCCCCTCTCAGCATTGTTGTGAATATCCCCCTCAGAGAGAATATGTCAAGGAGCAGAGTATGCTGATTTCATTTTGAACTTTTACCGTACTGTCATCGAGTGACCAGTAAAAATAGATTGTGAGAGGGACTGCACTCCCCATGCCAGTGCAGTCCCTTTTCGTTCTCTCTGAGTACAACCACTGTAAACAGAGAGAACCGTATGACGTTTCGATGATCCAAATAAAAGTATAGAACGGGGCTGCGCCCCCATGCGTCCGCAACCCCGTTTAGCTCCCCCGTGCTGTAGAACCACGTCTCCTTAATCAACCACTCCAGAACAGGCTTGGGGTCGGTTATGGCTGGGTTACGCAGGCTGTCGCGTCTTCGTCCGATCCTGATAATCCTGGAAGATGTTCATCTGTTTGTCCAGGATGCTGCGAATGAGTTTGCTCAATTGCAGAACGATCCCGCAACGTTAACTATTCAACGACTCTCGACTATTTTGCTCTAGGAACCCTCCCCCTTATCGCCTCTCCGCTACGCTCCGAGACGATGCCCGGCAAGATGCCGGGGCTCCGAACCCTTCGACCCTCGACTCTTTGACCTTCGACCCTATATCCCTTCGGTTATCAAAAAATCCCCGCTCACTGCTTTCGGGCCCTGCTTTTTCGCCGCTGCATGTTCTTTCTTCGCTTCCCACTCGCACAGATCGAACAGAGGACACTCAAAACAGTGAGGTAATCGGGCTTTGCAAATCTCTCGTCCAAAGTGGATCAGACTCACGTGAAGTTCACGCGCTCGCCCTTTCGGGATAAGGGGACGAAGATCACGAAACGTTTTGTCAGGGCTTGATGCGTTAACGATACCAAGTCGATTGAGGATACGATGCAGATGTGTGTCAACAGCACATAGATCGCGGTCGAGCGCAAACATCATCGCGCAGGATGCGCTCTTCAGCCCTACTCCCTTGATGCTCGTCAGGAATTCCAGCAACTCATCGTCGGGAACATCCTCGATACCACGCAGCTTAAAATCTCCCCATTGTTCTTGAAAAGCTCTGAGCGTATTCTGAATCCCTCTCGCTTTCTGATCGGCCAGTCCGCCTATCCGTATCGTCTCGGCCAGTTCATCCAAGTCAGCATCTGCAGCGTCTTCCCACCGTGGCCAGGCAACTCGCAACGCTTGATAGGCCTTATGACTGTTGACATCACTGGTATTTTGCGAAAGGATAATTGCCGTCAATGCGTCAACAAAAGGAACATCTCCACCACTCCGGTTCTTCTTTGGAAAATGATTCTTCAGTCGATTGCCAATCTGCCGAACAAGTTTTTTGCGCTCACTCTTTCCCTCCGTACTGCTCCGACTTTTTAACTGTGCCATAGATGTTCTTGATTCCTGTAACAACCCTCTGGAATCTACAGGGGAATATCATTGCAACCAAACGGCACGGATAGCAGTAAGGCAAAGGCTATCATTACCTTTAGTCGTTTTCTTCTCTTGTAATCCTTTCCAAAATCAAAGGGGACGTCCCCATGCAAATATCCCTCTCTTTAACAACCACCATACTAACCGAATACAATCATCCGACAGCAATGCTTTACTTCTCCGACCAACAACTCGCAACTATACATACCCGTTGCCAACGACAACACATTCAACTCATACTGGTGATTGCCATTGTTTCGGAACTCTAAGCGCTCTTCCAGCACAATACATCCTTTTATTCATATAGCCGACTGAAGGAGGATTTATCTGGGTCGATGTAGCGTCGGTTACTATCTTTCGCCCTTCACAAGCATATCAACAATTAAGTATATGGAATACGCCACACTGAGCGTCGAGCGGAAAGACGCATACGTTATCATCAGACTGAACAGACCTGAAGCACTGAACGCATTGAGCATAGAGCTGCTCGAAGATTTGCGACGGGTGATTGCCGAAGTGGAACGGGATGACTCAATCCTGGGTGCGATTATCACCGGTACCGGAGAGAAAGCTTTTGCTGCCGGAGCAGACATCGAAGAGCTTCACGAACTCGATGGTTACACCGGAGAGGAATACTCCGAGCTGGGACAGGGAGTCTTCTCGATGATTGAGAATCTGGACAAACCGATCATCGCTGCTGTCAACGGATTTGCACTTGGTGGTGGCTGCGAACTGGCAATGGCCTGTCATATTCGCCTGGCGAGCGAAAAGGCAAAGTTTGGCCAGCCTGAAGTGAACCTCGGCATCATTCCAGGCTTTGGCGGCACACAACGTCTTTCACGACTGATTGGCGTCGGTCGCGCTATTGAGTATAACCTGACTGGTGCTCTGATCGATGCAGAAAGGGCTGAACAGATCGGCCTTGCAAACCACGTCTACCATGCCGATGAACTCCTTACGAAGGCTGAGGAGATGATGGAAACAATCCTTGCCAAAGGTCCGATCGCTATGCAGAATACTCTCAGAGCAACTGCCTCTTCTGTCAACTTGACCACCGAAAAAGGAATGGAGTATGAAGCAAAGCTCTTTGGAGAGACATGCGGCACAACTGACTTCAAGGAGGGGACAAAGGCTTTTCTGGAGAAGAGGAAGGCGAAGTTTGTTGGAGAGTGAGAGGACAGGGAGAAGAGATAAAGGCAGAAAGGAGAGTGCCGGGATGAGAATTGAAGTTACGCATCTGCCCGACTCAGCGATAACGGTCGAGTCTGTTCAGACTTCTGTGTCATTAAACATAACAACGGTCTACTAAATTTCAATAGCTTCCTTGGTGCTGGCTCTTTATACACGCTTCAGATCGGCCATGAACGCCTTTTGATGCTTTGAGCCACCATGCAGTTTTTTCGTTTTTGAGTTGAAGGCGCTCTCAATTCTCCGCTAAAGGAAATTTTATCTCCTCTCGAGTGTTTATATTTCCAGTCGGTAACAACACTAGCAAGGAGATAGCTATGCATATTCTGTCAACTTCCTTTGGACTCCTGACTATTATTACTCTGATTATTTCCTCCTGTGCCTCAAACGCCCAAACAATTTCACTTGAGGTTGTTGAGGCATTTCCCAATCTCTCCTTCGGACAACCGACTGACATACAGAATGCCGGAGATGGATCGAATCGTCTCTTTGTTTGCGATAAGAGAGGGCGTATCCACGTCTTTGATAATGATCCCGAGGCGACTGAATCTTCAGTCTTTCTTGACATCAGGGACAGGGTGGTTACAACATCTGAAATGGGATTGCTCGGACTTGCCTTCCATCCCAACTATGAAGAGAATGGCTATTTCTACATGAATTACAACGTGCGTCGTGGGAATTCCCTCTTCACTATCATTTCTCGCATGAGTGTCGACGACGAAGACCCTGACCGGGCTAACCCTTCTTCCGAGCTTATACTCATGGAGTTCATCCAACCTTTCGTTAACCATGATGGAGGACAGATTGCGTTTGGACCGGATGATGGCTATCTCTACATAGCAACCGGCGATGGTGGTTCAGGGGGTGATCCGCTTAATGCCGGTCAGGACTTACGTTCACTTCTAGGAAAAATTCTCCGGATCGATGTCGATGATCCTGACGATGGAATGAACTATGGTATCCCGGAAACAAATCCCTTTGCGGGGAACTCCCACTACGCCCAGGAAATATGGGCCTGGGGATTGCGTAATCCCTGGCGTTTCAGCTTCGATCCCCCGACCGGAAGACTCTGGGCAGCCGATGTTGGGCAAGATTTGTATGAGGAAGTGAGCATCATCGAGAAAGGTGGGAACTATGGATGGCGCATTACTGAGGGTTGGCATTGTTTCAATCCATCGAACAATTGCGACTCAATTGGATTGATCGGCCCTGTCTGGGAGTACGGACGGAGCGAGGGTGCCTCGATTACCGGAGGCTTCGTTTATCGTGGCTCGAATACTCCTGAATTAGAAGGGATGTACGTTTACAGCGATTTTGTGTCGGGGCGAGTCTGGGCGCTCGATTATAAGAGTGGCGATGACGTCACCAACATCCTCATAGAGAATACAGATCTTGCGATATCGACGTTGGGAATTGATGAGGATAATGAACTGTATCTGGGAGAATTCAATGATGGTAGGCTCTATAAGCTTGCAGACCCACCAGGCTCTGTTGATGACCACGAGAAGGCAGGAGCAACACTCCATTCCGCAATACCGAACCCTGCAACCGACCGAATCACTATCCCTTACGAGATGAACGCCCGCACCGATTGGGGGAAGAGATAGCACAACTGGTAGAGGGTGTTAAGGAAAAAGGAAAACACCATGTTGAGTTTGATACCACTGAGGTTCCCGCTGGGGTCTATTACGCCAGACTCACAACAAACCATGGGCAGGTCTCACGGAAGGTCACGGTTGTGCGATGACCCCTGGATGATTTGCGATTGAAGCGCTGGGTTCCTGTCTCTTGTCTCATATCAAGCCCTCGATCGATACTCTACCTCAAACATAGGCAGCCTTTTACGTGAACCAAGATCGAGCCATTTCATGGTGGCTCGATCTGACACTTTATCTGCTATTAAGCCTCCCATCCTCTCCGAGTGAGATCTTATTTCCCCTGAATTGTGTATCTTCTGACAGACTACATCACTGTTTTATACACCATTATGAACATTCTAACTGCTGCATTTCTCCTTTCAACCTTTGCCGGCCTCATTAGCATGTCTGCCGTTTCCAATGCTCAAGTACCTTCACTTAAGGTTATCGAGGCCTTCCCGAACCTCACTTTTGACAAACCAACGGATATTCAGAATGCCGGTGATGCATCGCATCGTCTTTTTGTCGCTGAAAAGCCGGGTCGGATTCATGTTTTCGATACAGATGCTGAAATCCCTGAATCTTCAGTATTTCTTGATATCAGCCACCAGGTTGCTTCTGGTTGGGAGGAAGGACTTCTTGGTTTTACGTTCCATCCAAAATATACAGAGAACGGCTATTTCTATGTGAACTACATAACACAACGGGGGACCAAATACTATACACGTATATCACGTTTTACCGTCAGTGCAGAGAATCGCGACAAAGCCGATCCGGAAACTGAAGTTCTTCTGCTTGAAATTGAACAACCGACCACTATTCACAATGGTGGACAGCTTGCTTTTGGACCTGATGGATATCTCTATATTTCTCAGGGAGATGGAGGACCTAGTCGCGATCCGTTAAACAACGGGCAGAACTTGCGTTCTCTACATGGCAAAATTCTACGCATTGATGTTGACAATCTGGATAACGGAATGAACTATGGTATTCCCGAAACAAATCCGTTTGCCGGGAACACCCATTACCAAAATGAAATCTATGCGTGGGGTTTACGTAATCCCTGGCGTTTCAGCATTGATTGGCCGACCGGGCGTATCTGGGCAGGAGATGTTGGGCAAGATCTCTATGAGGAAGTAAACATCATCGAGAAAGGTGGAAACTATGGATGGCGCATTACTGAGGGTCGGCATTGTTTCAATCCATCGAACAATTGCGACTCAATTGGATTGATCGGCCCTGTCTGGGAGTATCGACATATGGATAGTAATGCCTCAATTACCGGAGGCCACGTCTATAGAGGGTCGGACATACCGGAACTGAAGGGAATGTATGTTTATGGCGACTTCGGTTCCGGCCGTGTCTGGGCACTCGATTATCAAGGAGAGAACAACATCACAAATACTCTCATAGAAGACACTCCCCTTAACATTGTAGCATTCGGGACCGATGAAGCGAATGAACTCTATATTGTAGGACTCTATGGCAGGCTCTATAAGCTTGCAGACCCACCAGGCTCTGTTGATGACCACGAGAAGGCAGAAGCAACACTCCATTCCGCAATACCGAACCCTGCAACCGACCGAATCACTATCCCTTACGAGATGAACGCCCGCACCGATAGATAGCACAACTGGTAGAGGGTGTTAAGGAAAAAGGCAAACACCGTGTTGAGTTTGATACCACTGAGGTTCCCGCTGGGGTCTATTATGTCCGACTGACAACGGATCAGACACAGATTTTACGGAAGTTAACGGTGACTCATTGATCTGATGAATCTTGAACGTTTATCACAACAGTTGCTCGCAACAATTCCAACGCTTCAGAGCATGCTTACGCCAATCAACAAAGATCAAGTCCGATGGCGTCCTGCACCTGAGAAGTGGTCTATCCTCGACGTAATCAACCATCTTGCCGATGAAGAACGGGTTGATTTCCGTCAACGCCTCGATCTAACACTTCATCATCCTGAGCAAGACTGGCCGGGAATCAATCCCGATGTCGCTGTGAAAGATCCACGTTATAAAAATCGTTCGCTTCAGGAAGCGCTTGATGACTTTATTGCCGAGCGGCATCGCTCGCTGCAATGGCTGGACTCTCTTGGATCTCCTGACTGGAATCAGGCCCATGTCCATGCACGCTTTGGTTTAATGTGTGCCGGAGAATTGATGGCAGCCTGGGTTGCACATGATCTGCTCCACCTTCGCCAACTGATACGACTGAAGTGGGAGTATCTTGCTACGCAGACTGAACCGTTCGGGCTTGACTATGCCGGGAGTTGGTAACGTTTTCTTCAGAGTTTACCCAATGCAATCAGCAGCCACGCATCATGCGCTATAAACTGATTGATGAATCACATGGCTGGCGAACATTCATGGTGGTCTTCGACAAAGGTGATGCCGCCATGAAGAAGCTTCTGGAGTTTGTGACTGCACAGGAGATAACGGCTGCAAGTTTCGTCGGGCTTGGTGCCTTCAGCGAAGCAAGGCTGGCTTTCTATGACCGCACGACAAAGGAGTATACACCAATCCCCGTTGATGAGCAGACGGAAGTGCTGAACATAACTGGCAACGTTGCTCTCTATAACGGTGAGCCCCGACTTCATGCTCATGCTATGCTTAGCAGACCGGATAGCTCCACGATTGGTGGGCATTTGGTTGAAGGGATCGTCTGGCCGACGCTGGAAATTACTCTGGTTGCCTCTCCTGATCAGCTTGAACGTGATCTCGACGAGGAGACCGGATTGCCGCTGTTGAGACCATAACACTTTGCGCTTCTTCGCGTTCTTAGCGGATAACTCTCTACGAACAGCGAAGAGAAGCCACCAAGGGTGCAAAGAACGCAAAAGGCTTCCGATTATGCCACGCGCAAAGGTTCGTGCCGATGATTCACCTGAGAATCTCACTTTCGATAGTATAGTTTCGGGAACCGGAACAGCCGAGGCGATAAACAGAAGATCAAGACGTGGGATTTAACAGAACTGACATCTCGCATAGATCTCAGCGTAGTAGCTCAGGGATTCTATCTGGCTCGGCTTGTAGTTGATAGAACGGTAGTTGGGATAGAACGGATTATACGATAATTACGAGTGCAAGTCTCCTAAGGCTCCTGCCGACACCTCATTTCCATAATCACTGTTTTCCTTTGCGTTCTTCGAGATTTTCTTTTCTTGCATGAAAGAGAGGAACCGCAAAGAACGCCAAGGGACGCGAAAGTGATGCGCCTATTCATGCAACACATTGTTTGATCAGATTCTGGATCACATCTACCGAATTATTATTTTTGAACGAGTCCCGAAATTAAAGATACCACCGATAGATATGTTGCGCCGATTCACTTTCAACATCACGACGCTTCTGCTGACATGCGGTCTTCTCTCATGCGATTTCCGCAATCCGGATGAGGGATATGACTCGGACTGGGAGCCCGATCATTCAGCAACTCATGAAGATGGGGACGCCCAGCACCCAACTGATGAGAATGAAACACCCAACGCCACAGGTTCCCTCCCTAAGGAGACCGATGCGGCTCCATACAGGCGACCGAACGACATCGTTGCTGATACTGCTACGATGCAGGCAACCGCTGGAGAGTGGAGTGAGATGAACGAGAGCCTGAAGACAAGCTATAACGTCTATCGAGAGGATGGGAAGATTGCCATGATTGTTGAAAAGACCGACGCCTCGACACGTAGCTACTATTATAATGATGGAATTTTTTTCTATTTCAATGAATCTGCCGATGATGGCTCGTGGAAACTTACTGTAGAGTTTGATGAGTATGGTGACGTCCGGGGTTCACGCAAACAGGTCAATGGAGAACGTACACGAATAGATGGAGATCGGCTTTCAGAGATTGTTGAGCATGCCGTTGAACTGAGACTGGCAAGTGAGGAGATTGCAGAGTAAGTATCCACCTTACTATTGATTTATTAACTCTACACAGAAACTCGCTTGACTCATCAAAGAGTTGTACTTTTCAGGCTGAAAGTCTTCGGCCATGAACAACGTACTGAATCAATCTCCGTTGATACATGACCATCTTGCAGTGAATCCCTCCGAGCTATTGCAGGATGAGATTCGGCGTCTTGCCCGGGATCTGATCAGGGCAGGGCATGAACATGTGAGCGAAATCGGACAAAACCCGGTTGTGTCCGTCCACCAGACCCGCAAACGGCTAAAAGAACTGCGTGCGCTCCTTCGCATGGTTCGCGACAGTCTTGGACATCAATTCTATCGTACAGAAAACATCAGGCTTAGGGATGCGGGGCGCCTTCTTTCTCATGCCCGAGACTGTGCTGTTCTTATCGCTCTGTTTGATGAGCACTTCACTCGATTCGGAAGAGACTATTCCACCTATGCTTTGAAGGCTGTTCGGGAAGGGCTATACAAGGAACATCAAGAAGCGGTCGAGGCTGTTGTCAAAGGAAACGCCATTCAGGAAGTCCAGAATGCACTTCAGCAAACCGAAGAAAGAATTGCGATGTGGCCTCTCCATCGAAAAGATTTCTCATTGCTCATGGATGGTATCTGGCGTGTATACCGTCGCGGACTTGGCAGGCTGCACAAGACACGAATCAATCCAACTGACGAAAGACTGCATGAATGGCGTAAGCAAGTCAAGTATCTCTGGTACCACACCCGGATGATAGCTCCTGCCTGGCCACCTCTGCTGAGTGGTCTTGCCAAAGCGCTCCATAATCTTTCCGAAACTCTCGGTGACGATCACGATCTCTCGGTCCTGACCCATAAGCTCCATGAAGCATCTTCAATTCCTTCAGACTTACTGTTAAGCCAGCTTTACTGGGCCCGTCAACAACAGGAACGACTGCGACGCGAAGCCTGGTCACTTGGAGCACGACTCTACACCGAAAGCCCGAAGGCATTTTCTGCGAGAATGAAAACCTATTGGGTGTCTGCTGCCCGACCTTCCAAGCCTCAACAGACTCCACAACGATAGAAGAAATGGGCATCTCTCGTTTGTCTCTATAGATAAAGAGTAAGAGAACGAAGAAGGGCAAGTCACGATGACCTGCCCTTCTTCGTTTTATCAAACCGATTGGTGTGCCCGAAGCAGGAGTTGAACCTGCACGTCCATAAGGACACTACACCCTGAATGTAGCGCGTCTGCCAATTCCGCCATTCGGGCGAACTTTACTTGAAGTGGATCGCAAATATAGCCTGAGAGGGAAAAAAGGCAAAAGAAAAAGGAGAATGGACCGTTCTCCCGACATCCTACACCAATGATCGTTACTCTGAATCCTTCACTTTAGGCCCAGCTCCTTCATTAAACGACCAGCCATACTCAAGAGAAAGGGTATGCATGTCGTTCAGGATGGAAAGTGCTTCGTCAACATAGACATCTTTCTTCAGCGATTTCAGGAACTCCTCTATAATGGCTTTGCGAGCTTCACTTTCAGAATCACCCGGCAACGCCTCTATGCTCAGATGTGTGAGTTCCGACGTCGCCTCCTCCATCCGTTCAGCCTCTTCACCCAGTTTCCTCTGCTCCGCTAAGGCCTCTTTCCAGTTCAGACTGCGGGTCGCCCGCTTCTGCTCGGCTTGCATCATGTTTGCCCGCTCACCGACCAGCTTGAAGTACTCGGTTGCTTCAATACGATTCTGACTTGATCGAGCCAGTGATTCAGTCGGGATGTCACGATCAAGCCATTTATTGTAGCGAGCTGAAGCGATAGTGTCATTCGGCAAAGCGTGGTCAAGGCTCCGCTCACCTATCTTACGCGCACCAAAAATATCGGGCAGAACAACATCCGGCTCTACACCATTGAACTGGGTAGAGACACCACTTACCCGATAGAATTTCTGTGTGGTAATCTTCACTGATCCAAGCGGCGTAAAATCACTGTAACGACGATTAACGTAATCATCAAGATCATAGAAGCGTTGCACTGTCCCCTTGCCGAATGTCGTCGGCGCCCCAACTACAACCGCACGATCGTAATCCTGAAGCATTGCCGAAAGAATTTCGGAGGCTGAGGCACTGAACAAGTTGACCATGACAACAAGGTCTCCCTTCCAGGCAATCTCATCGTTGTGATCTGAAAGTACCTGTCGGTTATCATTACGATCAAGCACCTGGACAACCGGTCCGGTCTCGATAAAAAGTCCGGCAATCTCGACAGCCTCCTGTAAAGATCCGCCACCATTGTTTCGTAAATCGAGAACCACGCCGTCAACGCCAGCTTCGCTAAACTCCCCGAGAAGGCGACGAATATCGTTAGAAGCTTTCGGCGCTCCCGTTCGTGTAAAATCGGTATAGAATTTCGGCAAGTCGATGTATCCGAACTTTCGTTCCTTGGTAGTAGAACTTCCTGTCCTGGACTGATCTATCTTGATGATTGCTCCCTTTGCATAGGTCTCTTCCAGGACGACAACATCGCGAACGATTCCTATTGTTTTGATCCTTCCGTCCGGCTTTTTGACCGTCAGATTCACTTTAGTCCCTTTCGGCCCACGGATTAACTTTACCGCCTCATCAATCGAAGCTCCGACAATATCGACCGGCTCTTCATCGGCCTGAGCAACCTTCAGGATCAGATCTTCCGCCTCAAGTTCCTTGCCACGCCATGAAGCGCTACCGGGCACGATGTTCATAACCTTTATGTAGCCATCCTCTTCACGCAACTGTGCTCCGATTCCTTCAAGCTGTCCGGTAATGCCAATATCAAAGTTCTCTTTCTCAAGAGGTGGATAGTATTCCGTATGTGGGTCAAAGACGTTGACCAATGCGTTTAGGGAACGAGCAAGATGATCTTCACGATCAAGCTTCAGAACGCGATCGAGCCAACGCCTGGTATTTTTTGTCACTTGCTCGCGTGCCTTCTCCTCAAGATCGGGATGGAAAACGTTCTCATTCAGCTCTTCGGAATCAAGCATGTTCAAATAGCGAAGAAGGGTTGAATACTTGAGCGATTTCCGCCAGCGTTCCCGCATCTCGACCTCGCTTGTAGCATAACCAAGTGAGTCGGTATTGGTGATGATTGATTCGTTCAATGTAAAGTCGAAAGGTTCGGCAAGCAACTCCTCGTAGAATCCCTGCGCGGTGCGAGCACGCTCTTCAAGAATCTCGACTGCCCTGTTCAGCAGTTTATAATCACCCCCACTTACGGCATGAACCATTCGGTCTGCCACACTGGTTAACTCATTGACATCGGATAGAAGAAGGAATTGTTTGGAGGGGTCGATGCGATCCAGATAAAGCTTGAACGCTTCGGTTGAAAGGTCTCCATCAAAACGGAGGGGACTGTAATGCTCACGGTCAAGCATAGCAGCGATAATGCCACTGATAATCCGTTCTCTTTCGGGATCCGGCTCCTTTTCCTGGGCAAGGAGCGAGGGGAGGGTAATCAACCCAAAAAGGAGATATAAAAGAACGGTACTTATGTGGCTACGGAGTTGTCTCTTCATTATACTTCGATCCTCTGCGATCTATGGAATGTGATTCATATTTGTTAGGACGATAACGCTATCGTCAGATGTTCTCTTTAACGACGAGAATATCCTTCGCCTATTTCCTGACATAGATGTTAACGATAGGCCAACCCCGCAATTTAACCCCCACCGAGCTATCCCATTCTTCTCGCTATCTGTGTTCATCGCACGTCTCGCTATCCGTGTTTAGATGATCATCTCAGAATGACACTATTCAAATTCAGCTCTCTCTCCGTCGGATTCCCTATCTTTGCCCCTTCTTTGACTACAATATCTATCAACTACTAATCACTATCTACTTATGTCTTTTTCCCTTCAACCGCCTACAATTGGCAAGAAGATTACCATGGGGAACGGACGCCTTAACGTCCCTGAGAATCCAATTCTGCCGTTCATCGAAGGTGATGGAACCGGATCAGATATCTGGGCTGCAGCACAACGTGTTATTGATGCAGCGGTTGAGAAAGCGTATGGCCATACAAGAAAGATCGCCTGGTATGAGGTTTATGCCGGAGAAAAGGCAAACGATCTCTACGGAGAACACGTGTGGTTGCCAGATGAGACTGTTAAAGTCTTTGGCGAGTATCTTATTGGCATCAAGGGACCGCTGACAACACCTGTCGGAGGTGGTATCAGAAGTTTGAACGTTGCGTTGCGCCAGAGGCTCGATCTGTACGTCTGTCTTCGTCCTGTGCGCTGGTTTCAGGGAGTTCCATCCCCGGTCGTTCGTCCGGGGGATATAGACATGGTGATCTTCCGTGAGAACACTGAGGATATATATGCCGGTATTGAATTTGTCGGCGGAAGTGACGAAGCTGCGAAGGTCATTGCGTTTCTGGGAGAGCAGTTTCCCGTCCGGGCAGAAAAAATTCGTTTCGGAACAGAAGAGAAAGTCGGCAAATGGAACGAACAGCTTGAGGGAATTGGCATACAGGAACGCAGAGCAGAGGTTCAAGTCGGGATCGGCCTGAAGCCGGTCAGCTATCATGGTACAGAGCGACTTGTTCACAGCGCTATCAGTTATGCTATGGAGAACAACCGGAAGAACGTAACGCTGGTGCACAAGGGAAACATCATGAAGTTCACAGAAGGATCTTTCCGAGATTGGGGGTATCAGGTAGCAAAGAATTTCTTTGGCGCTCAGGAGATCGACGGCGGACCGTGGTGTCAGATACCTGAAGGAAAACCAGGGGCTGGACTTGTCATCAAAGATGTCATCGCCGATGCGTTTCTGCAGCAGATTCTGACACGGCCGGCCGAATACGACGTGGTTGCAACGCTCAACCTGAACGGCGATTACGTATCGGATGCACTGGCTGCGCAGGTGGGTGGTATAGGGATTGCACCGGGCGCCAACATCAATTACGTAACCGGTCATGCAATTTTCGAGGCCACACATGGAACAGCCCCCAAATACACCGGCCAGGACAAGGTCAATCCCGGTTCGGTTATTCTCTCCGGAGAGATGATGCTCCGCTACATGGACTGGACTGAAGCAGCCGATCTCGTCATCAAAGGAATGGAGGGCGCAATCAGCGCAAAAATCGTCACGTATGATTTCCATCGCATGATGGAAGGAGCCACACTTGCAAAGACGTCGGAGTTTGGCGACGCAGTGATCAGCAAGATGTAATCTCTCACACTATTGAAAGGGGCGAAGAGCACAAAAATTCATCGAGGATTTCCTTAGCCATCTGGTGATCTAAGGCCAGCTCGGCATACATCGAGCTTGCGGTTTTCTTCTTCCAGTGCTTTGAGTCGCTTTAGCTCTGAGGCTTCCATGCCTCCATAGCGCTTCGGCCAGTTGTAAAGAGTCTTCTTGCTGATCTTGTACTCACGTACAATCTCTTCTGAACTCTTGCCTTCCGAATACTCCTTCAAGATCCGGAGAATCTGATTGGGGGTAAATCTGCTTTTTCTCATAATCGACAGTCTAAATATATCCTCTTTTTCACATATTTATCCTGTCCAGTTTTCGGGGTAGCTTACACAACCGATTATGGGGCTATACCACTCTACCAACCACTCAACCATTGAACTCTTAAACCACTCTTCCCGACTCTTCAACTCAATTAACCCATAACTCTATACACTTAGCCTCCCCCAACAATCTCCCCTCCCGATGTCTTCCATTCTTCCACCATCCTTATCTCATCAATTGTTACTGAATCGAATCCTCTCAACTCTGGACTCCATGACGCAAAGAGCTGACGTGACATTGGAAAATGCTCATATGAGGGCAACTCTCCTGATTTTACTCTCCAGTGCAAGGTATCGGAGACGATTGTGTCGGGCCGAAAAGCCAGCCTGTTACTATAGAGTCTCAGGTGCACAACCGCACTGTCAAACCGAATCATCTTTGCAGGGCGAAATCCGCCACGCCCATCCTCAACGACATACAACCCTCCTGCTTGCATTGGAGGTTCAGCCACACGGCCACAGGCTATCAGTAGAAAACTCAGAAATCCTGGTATCCATCCGAATAATGTTTGGTATTGCTTCTCCCACATTACGCAGAGCTTGGCACCGGTTGCAGGTTATCCTCTTCACTGACCTCTTCATCACTCTTCATGGGAGGAGGGGGGATTTTTCTCAAAATCAAGTATCCGATTACGCCCGCTATTAACGATGCTGTGAGAATACCAATTTTCGATTCCTCGCCGAGAGAACTCTCACTAAACGCAAGGTTGGCAACGAAGAGGGACATTGTAAACCCAATACCAGCAAGCCAGGCAGTCCCATAAATATGCTTCCAGGTCACTCCCGATGGGAGTGCAGCAAAACCGAACTTGACCGAAATCCACGAGAAGAGAGTGATGCCGATCTGTTTGCCAAACACAAGGCCGCAGATTACACCGAGGCCAATAGGGCTTGTGATATCTTCAATTAATCTTCCACCAACCGCCACACCTGCGTTTGCCAGAGCAAAGACTGGCATAATGATGTACGCAACCCAGGTTTGTAAACTATGTTCATAACGTTGCAGCGGTGTCATTACGTGTTCAACTGAATTCTCCAACGTCTGCATAATCTCCATCTGTTTATTTGTGGAGAAAGCAGAGGTTTCGATGTTCTTTGCCTTCTTGAGCCGATTGAGCAGATACTGTCCAAAGTCGATAAAACGGCGCAGGTTAATCCTCTGCTTTGCAGGAACAGCCATTGCCATCAGGACGCCGGAAATTGTTGCATGAACCCCGGACTCCAGAAAAGCCAACCATGCTACGGCCCCTATAACGCTGTATGTAATCGGGTTTCGCGCTCCCATGACGTTGGCGATTACTGCAACAATGAAGGCTCCCAGCCCGATCAGCAAATACCCAAGAGAAAGTTTTGACGTATAGAAGATGGCAATCACCAGGACTGCACCGATGTCATCAGCTATGGCAAGGGCAGCCAGAAAGACGACGAGGCTTGGAGGCACGCGCTTACCGAGCAGAGCCAACACACCGAGAGCAAAGGCAATATCTGTCGCCATCGGAATACCCCAGCCGCGGGATGCCTCCGAGCCGGTGCCGTTGATGATAACGTAGATCAATGCAGGAAAGACCATTCCACCGAGAGCAGCCATCAGAGGCAGAGCCGATTTCTTGAGAGAAGCAAGCTCTCCAACGAGGACTTCACGCTTGATCTCCAGACCGACCATGAAGAAGAAGATGCTCATCAGACCATCATCGATCCAATGAACAAGGGATTTGCTTAAGACGAGATCACCGAGTTGAAATGTCATCTCGGTATGCCAGAAATGCTCGTAGTGCTCGGCCCCGATCACGTTTGCCCAGAACAACGCCGCAGCGGTACAGATCAGGAGGATAATACCACTTGATCCTTCAACCTGCCTAAATCGTTTAAGGGGCCGAATTAACTTGTCGACTGTCCTTGGATGTGGCTTTCCTATCTCCGGTGGCGGCTCAATAGCACTCATATCTCTTGTTACTGCGAATGAACAATTCCCTCTGAAAATCAGGAAAGAGCAAAAATACGACCCCACAACGTAGCGAAGGCCACAAGAAGTTCAGGTTCACATAATGAAAAGGAGACGGGTGGAGAGAGGACTGCGCCTTTTTAACCAGGTCCACGCACATCAAAAAACCAGCGAATAAGGTTGACTATAACAAGAAATGCCCCTTCAGCTCGCGAGACTTTCCAACCTGAACGCATCATGATAACAACAATGAAGACAAGGGCACAGAGCATGTAAAGACTACTTTGTGATTCAGGATCGACCTGCATTGGGTTGATTGTTCCGGCAAGACCGAGCACTCCCAACATGTTAAAGAGATCACTCCCTATAAGATTGCCGGCTGAGAGTCCGTATCGTCCCCTGAAAGCAGCAACGAGAGAAGTGGCAAACTCCGGGGCTGAAGTTCCGGCAGCCACAATAGTCACGCCAATTGCCCATTCTGACATTCCAAGCAGACGTGCAAGATCGACCGCTGCTTCGACAAAAAAATGTCCCCCTACCATAATCAGACCAAGCCCGCCGACCAGTTTTGCTATGTCAACCCAACCGAAGTCTCCTTCAGGAACTTCATCAGCTAACTCGTCATCCTTGCGAAAGATCAGGAAGGAGAGATACACCACAAGAAAGGCTATCATTACAATTCCTTCCCAGCGCTGGAAAGAGAGATCACCTATAAAGAAGAGAAGCAGGAGTGTGGTCGCAAAGAGAACCACACCATCCCGATAGACAAGATTTCTTGAAGTGCTGATCCCCCGCACAAGAGCAACTCCCCCCAGAATGAACCCAAGATTGAAAATATTGGATCCAACAACGTTTCCAACAGAAATGTTCGGTTGGTCATTCACCGCCGCAATAAGCGTAACGGCAAACTCCGGTGCAGACGTACCAAACGACACAACTGTCAAGCCAATCACAAGCTGCGATACACCAAACCGCTTTGCAATGTGGGCCGAAGATTCAACAATCAGCTCGGCCCCCTTCCACAAGGCGAAGACCGTCGCGATCAGGATTCCAACATCTAACAGGGTCTGTCCTACCATGGGATAATGATACGGAAAGTTCCGGTCAATGAAACCCCATCCTTCGATAAGCTCAGGATGACGTCCTCTCTTCTCCCTGTCCCCTTGTCTCCCTTCTCCCTGTCTCCCTGTCTCCTTGTCTCCCTTCTGATTGTCCCTTTACGCCGGGGTTGAAGAGTCGATCCAATCACAATCCCCCCAGCCGTAAGAGGTCGTATTGCTGGGTTGGTTGGTGCAATTACATTCCCACATCTTCCACACATCATCTACTGTCAACACTTCCTGCTCGAGAATATCGGTGATGCGAATTATCGCCTTGTCCTTCTCACGACTGTTGAATCCCTGTCGGGCTTCGCCTCCACTGCTCAGTATACCACCGAACGGCTT
>JAGWAZ010000039.1:33696-35126 GCA_021296135.1 Chlorobiota bacterium
AGGTTAAGTACTCTTCAGGATAGAAATAGACTTGGCTCTGCCCACCCGTATCCCCACAGAAGCCCGACTGCGATGTCTGTATTCCTTGCCAGACCGATAGTTGTTCTTTTGTTCCCCCCAGCAAGTAATAGGGGATTATATACAATAGTTACAATTTCTCCTTGACTTTTGCCCTATAATCCGTATATTTATAAGGAAATTAGAAATGGCAAAGGGTGGACCCGGAAAAGCGCACCGCAAGGGACTTTCAATCATCGAGATTACGAAGATGTTTCCCAATGACGACACGGCCCGCAAGTGGTTCGAGAAGCAACTCTGGCCGAAAGGCCCTTTTTGCCCCAAGTGCGGAACCTATTAACGTGCAGTCGAACAACCGTCCGAATTAAATCCAGTCGTTACCAACCATCGAAGGCGGAACTGGAAGAGGAAATCCATATTCCGATGTCACCGGAACGGTTGGCAAAGGCATTGTTGAAACAGGTGAAGATTGAGCGAGAAGACTAAACTGAGGAACAACGACAGATAACAGCAAATATAGAGAATCCCTTGTAAGAGGTTTCCATAGAGCACAAAGGTCATATGACCGAACTGTGTTAACTCTGTCTTCTGGGGCCATAGCAATCTCAATTGCATTCTATAAGAACATAATAGGTGACGATAATGCACAGTACCAATACCTGCTTTATTGTGCTTGGGGCCTCTGGGCCGCATCGTTGTCTGCCCTGTTGTCCTCATATATAATGGGGCAAAAGGCCATGTCGACAGCAATCAAACAATATGATGAGGGAGATCACACAGGAACCCAATGGGGAGGGAGATACAATACCTTTACTACCTACGCGAACTGGTCTGCAGGTGTGACGTTAATAGTAGGCGTTATTTTTATGATATTTTTTGCATCATGCAACTTGTAAGGAGGTATTCCAATGGGTAACAGGAAAGGCAACGGCGGAAGTCAAGGCACCAACAATTCAAATCGTGCCCAAGGCAACAGTGAGATTAGGTCGGAAACAGTTCTGCCACCACCACCCCAATCTGGTGGGAACAATTCAGGCGGAAGTAATTCAGGCGGTAATAACTCAGGCGGGAACAGCTCGTCGGACAGCAAGAAATAAGAAGGTGTCAAGTGGCGGACAGTTGATTTCGATTGTTCGCCACTTTTGTGTGAGAATCGTCATTATCTTGTAACTATTGTATATAATTCCCAAAGGAATATACGTACGGACTCCATGCTCGATACTCCTCCCACAACGGATCCGGACTGGTAAACCTCCCAATTTCATCATCATACTTCCGGACACCAAAGTCACCCAGACCGCTCTCCTTGTCCTTCTCACGACTGTTGAATCCTTGTCGGGCTTCGCCTCCACTGCTCAGTATACCACCGAACGGCTTATAGTCATACCTGTTTGTTACTACCCCGGACCCAT
>JAGWAZ010000004.1 GCA_021296135.1 Chlorobiota bacterium
TGCCCTCCGAAACTGGATTATTGATATTGATCCGGCGACTCCTCAAGAACGATATCAGTTCATGGCAGACCTGAAGCGAGATGGAGACACTGGACCAGGTGATAAACGATTCTTGCAATCAACCGGGCCGTTCAACATGCGTCCTGGGGATACAGCACGTGTTGTTGTTGGTATCCTGATTGCTCCGGCAAAGGGTGACACTCCAGATGGAATGTGGGAAGATATGGATAGCCTGATTACACTTGATCTGTTTGCTCAGAGGGTATACGACGAAAACTTCCTTGCTCCTCGCCCGCCGGATCCAGCTAACGTTGATTGGCGCCCACTCGATAATGGCGTGGAGTTGCTTTGGGATGAGAAGTCAGAGCGTAGCCTCGACGTTGTAGAAAGAGGACTGGACTTTGCTGGATACATTATTCAGCGTGCTCGCAAGTCGGCCGGCCCCGATTTCGTTCAGTACGATTCGGTTGTCGGCTTTAACGTTGGTTATAAGACTATAGGTACAATCAGGCTTCCTGCATTGCCAACCGACTCTGCTCGTGTGATCGCAGCAGGCAATCAAAACCTGAGTGCTATGGGGCCGTGGTGGCGACTGCCGATGCTTGCGGATATTACCGCCAATGGTCGTCTAACCTTTAATCCGTTTGACGACGAGAATAATGATTCTACACTTTTTAACGATCTTTCTGGAAAGTGGTGGAATGATGGATCGTGGGGGGATCGTTTCAGCAATAAAGCAATTCGCGACATCGTTCGTGATGCTATAACCGAGATCATGGATAGTGTTACCGATGGTCGGACGTTTATTGATGTTGGCGATGATAATGGGGACGGTCGGGTTGACGCGAGTTCAGTTGATTTGCCCGCAAACGAGAAGTTGATTAACAGCATTGACTATTTTTACCGTGTGTTGGCATTCGATGCTGGAAGTACTGAGGGGAATACTCCACCTAAGACCAACTCAGGTATTGCAGGTATTAATGAGGTACGGGCAACACCTGAAGCTCCGTCTGCCGGGTTGCCCGTAACTCCCGAGATTATTTCGCAGTATGGGTTAGGAGGGATCAGTAATTTTAACATTCTTGTCCTTGATCAAGAGCGTCTTGGTCAGCTCTTTGGTAATGACACTCTTGAGTTTGAGTTCCGTCCATACAGGCTCTGGGATTACGACCCGAACCGGGATACTGCTAACAATCGATTCTTTGGTCCTAACTGGTACACAAATGAGGTTATTGTTCGGAGTAGAAGCTTGGGTGAATTGAATCGCTTTGCCATTCCGTTGCTGCGTGGTGACATTGCCCGTCCCGTCTTTTCTGACAGGGCCTTTGTTGAGAGTAGGGCTAATAATAGACAATCCTTCAATCTGGATTCTACATTTACATCGCGTTTTGTCTACTTTTCGCGTGATACCGTTATTAAAAGACCTGGTGAGCCAGATAAGGATACAACTGTAGTTGATTCCATTTATGTGGATCGTCGGCATATAATGGCAACCTACCGGAATACGTTTGTGACAGAGCCTGGGCGATTATTATTCGGCACAAATGGCGTCACAAAGTCAACGCTTGGCATTTCCTTTGATTGGGCCGGGCAGCAGTTCGGAGATTCTTTGCGCTTCGGTCGTTACATCTCAGACCCTGTCCTTCTGCCGCATCGTGATTCCTCAATTCTCGGACACATTATTCAAATCCCATCGATTGATGGGGCGGACACGACGTATAGACCAGAATACCGAGACGACTTTAATCCATTTGAGTTGATAGATGGACCAGGTGAAGGCACACCAAACCCGACGCTTATTGATGGAGCTGTTGCCTATGGTAACGATCAGAACAGTCTGGTTCTGAACCGTTCGATACCGAGTATTGGCCAGCCATTATTGGAGGTCGAGTTCCTTCCTGGCGGTACAGAAACTCTTGTCTGGACGCAAGATAATAAGGAGTATCGTGTTGAGAATGTTCCATATTTGATACCTGTAGTTCGCAATCTGAATTCATATTCATACGAGGTTTTCAGTGGGGACGGATCAAGTACTGATCAGGATGTCAACTACGACTACGAGTTTCCTGCGGATGGGGATATTGCGTTACGTCTCAACACCGCAGGCACTCCAATCCTTGACAATGATGATGCCTTCATTCGATTAGTTGATCTTGGCGAGTTTGCATTAGCAACATATGCTTGGGGTAACATAGCGAATATGACAGTAAAAGAGCGTCGTACGGTAATAAACTTCCGCGGGCGAGATCGGTCTCAACTTCCGACAATATCTCCAGCATCAAAACCGATTGGCACTCCCAATCGCTACTATGTAGGTGAGCATATCGTTTCAATCGATGATACCGAATCTGTAGATGTCCGCTTCACTCATCGTCTTGTCTGTAACGGAGCAATTACGCTGATTGACTTTGCTGGAATGGGTGCTGTTACCGCTTCCATAACAAGCGATACAGGACGACGTAAGCAGATTGTACCTGATTCTCGACCTTCGGTTGACTTCCAGGCGGGTGATAAGTTCAGGGTGCATTTCGCCGGTGGTGCTTTAGGACTGCCACAACCTGATGCTAAGGTCGTTGTTGCAATTCCTGATCCGACTCCTGGCCCTGGAGAGTTTACCGATGATCTGCTTGATGCTGTTCGCGTTGTTCCAAACCCATATTTGGTCGATCATTTGGGACAGTCGACAACCAGCGAAAAAGTAATCTACATTACGCGCCTTCCAGAAAAGTGCACAATCGAAATCTATACTGCTGGAGGTGAATTGGTTCAGACAATCGAGCATGATGCTTCAAAGAATGTAGATGGACGGATCGCGGTCAATGCGTGGGATTTGGTTTCGAGGGGCAATCGTCAAGTGCAGACACAGTTGTTTGTTGCCCGCATTGTCACACCTGATGGAGCAGAGACGGTGAAGAAGTTCTCAGTTGTTGTGGGTGGCTTCAGATTCCTCACCCGGTGATAATGCTTTGTGAATAGGTGGGGGCCGGATAGTTTCCGGCTTCCCACTATTTGAACGGCAAAGAGCAGGCCTCAAAACAAATGACAAGTAAAGACATAATACATAATCAGGAGTATAGAGTAATGAAACACATATACCTGTATGGTCTCTCCCTGCTGATTGCGGCGGTTGTGGGGCAAGACCTATTTGCACAGAGTGAAACCGAGTTCCGTGAAATATTGGAGAGTAAAGAATTCTCCAAAGTCGGCGTTGGAACTGGTACATTCCTCAATATTCCGGTTGGAGCGCGAGCAACTGCATTAGGATCGAGTTTTTCCGCCGTTGCGGACGATCCATCAGCGCTCTACTGGAATCCGGCCGGTATTACGCAGATGCCCGGCACCAGTATCTCCGGAAGCTACACTGCGTTGTTTGCTGGTATTAACCACAGTTTTTCCGGATTTACATTCGACATAAGTGACTCCTATAAAGTAGGGATCAGCGCTGTAGCGCTAAGCTCTGGAGATATTGAAGTGACAACGCTCTTTGAGGATCAGGGAACGGGTGGGTTCTACAGTGCTACGGATCTTGCTATTGAAGCTGCAATAGCAGGAGAGTTAACAGATCAATTCTCATTTGGAGCTACTGGCAAGGTTGTCAGTATGTCGGTAGCGGATGTCTCCGCCTCAGGCGTTGCATTCGATTTTGGCACGTTGTACGATCCGGGCTTTCTGGGGTTGAAAATTGCTTTTGTGATACAGAATCTTTCTGCACCGTTAAAGTATTCAGGACCTGGTCTTCTCAAGAAAGGGCGGACTGATCAAGAAACCGGCAATCGCGGAGCTGATGTTGAACTTGAAACCAATACAGTATCGTTGCCCTTAATATTCCGGGCTGGATTCTCTACAGATCTGATTCGTGGTAATGAAGATCATGCGTTGAAGGGAATGACGCAGTTTACAACAACATCCAACCAACCCGAACATGTCGGACTTGGTGTCGAGTATCTTTGGAAAGATTTGCTTGCTCTCCGTGTGGGATATCAAGCTGGGTCACCCAAGGCATATAGCTTGACTGGAGGTGTCGGAGTTGTCTATGAATCGGGGGCCTTCAATGCTAATCTCGATTACGCAATCCGACCTCATCAAAATCTTGGACTCTTAAACACGATCACAGCCTCAATCAGGTTGCGATAGTCGATTATCGTTTATAGAATCCAGGTAGACTGCCAAGCGGGTTTCCCGGTATAGCACGACTTCGTTCGTAGTAGCCGAGAAACCCGCTTCGTATTTATGGATGACACGATAATCTGTCGATAAACCAAACGTCACAGGTCTTGTACCTACATGTCGTCACATACTATGGTCAGAAAGGTAAGCAGTCTTTCTATCGGAATCATGTCTCTGGTGAGCTTCTATATATTCTCCATACAAGGAGGATATGCCCAGTCTTCACCGGGATCATTGAACTTTGCCTACTCCTATTGTTGCTTTGCCGGAGCAGAGGGTGTTCCATCGGTTGAGTTCTCCTATCGATTTTCCGAGAATGGTCTTACCTACCGTAATGGTTTCGGTCGATTGATGATTGAGTTGCAGATGTACGATACCTCAGGATTGTTGCGTGAAAGCTTTCTTTGGACCGTTGACCATGTAACAGGTGAAGATGGACCAAGCGGCAGAGTTTTTGTAGGGCTTGAGCGTTTTGAGGCGACTTCGGACAGGTATGATGTCACCATGAAGTTGACAGACGCACTTAATATCTCTCGTTCAGACTCGATTACATTCCCTCTTGAGTTACGGTACTTTACTGCAGACAGGATTGGCCTGAGCGATATCGAGCTGATAACGGAGATGGCCCCTGCGGGAGATTCCGATCATCCGTTTGTTCGGGGAGACTATATCCTGATGCGCAACGTAGATGGCATTGTCGGCCCTCCGGATCACAGATTGAATTCCTATGTTGAAATTTATCATGCCGATAAAATCGCTGCCTCGGAGTGTCATCTCGTATGGCTGATCGCCGATACAAACGGACGTGGCGTATACATGCGCGATACGTTGTTATCCCGACCCGATACGTCAGTGATTTTTGATGTGAACTCGGTTGTCCTCAATGGGTTGAAGAGTGGGCGCTACATTCTTGCGGCTCGTTTGTTTAATGCGCGTCGTGGCCTTGCAAGCGATTCGGTGCAAATCGTTCGGGGGTTTGAAGTCTGGAATCCGAAAATGGATTCATTGACGGACCGACGTCAGGAGATATTGGCTGAAAGAGAAGATTTAATCGATCCGACCTATGGGGGGATGAAAGAGAAAGAATTGGATGCAGAGTATACTGTGACCGAGTACATCATGAACCAGACCAAACGCAATGTTTGGAAAGAGTTAAGTGGAGTTGAACCTAAGGCTCGGTTCCTTACCAAGTTCTGGCTTGCTCTCGACGATGATCCATCAACTCCAGAAAATCCGTTTCGGGAAGATTACTTCAGAAGAGTTGATATAGCCAAAAAACTTTATTATTCATCGTTGACTCCTAAGGGCTGGGATAGTGATCGGGGACGGATTTTACTGACGTATGGTCAGCCGGATGTGGTAGATCGTCATCCAAGCGATCATAACCGTAAGCCTTATGAGATTTGGACATATACCTCCAATCGTATAGACTTTGTCTTTGTTGATCTTTCTCAAAACGGAACCTACTCACTTGTCCATTCAACAGCACAAAATGAAATCCGTTATCCGGAATGGGAACGTGATTATGCCGCACTGCATGAGCAGATGTATGAGGGAGAATTTGACAGAAACAACCGGTCCGGATTCTAACACTAGAGGAAGGAATGTTTGATGCGCCGTGGCATCAGATTGATTTGGCGTTTTGCCTTTCGTATATATGGTAGATATGTTCCTTTGCGGTTCGTGCACCACTTTTCTCCTCTTCTTTCCTGGCCCTTAAAACTGGCAGGGATACGTGGGTCGGTCGCTCTATCTAATGTTTCTCTTGCTTTCCCGGAAAAAGAAGAACGAGTGCGTTGTAGAATTGCACGACGTTCCCTTGAAAATCTCGTGACGGTCTACCTTGAAATGCCTCGTTTGGGGCACATGCCTGATAACGAATTGCGCCGGCATTTCGAGATTGATAATCTTGAAGTCCTAACCGATCGCACTATAGATGAGCGCGGAGCACTCTTGCTTTCGGGCCATATTGGAAATTGGGAGTTACTTGCATTAGGATCTGCAAGGTTAGCTCAACGACCTTTTTCGATCATCGTTAAAGGTCAGGATGATTTTGGTGAACTTGATCGTATGCGTAGCACTTTCGGAAACAAGATGATCCCACTTCACAAAGCCGCTCTCTCAGCCAGTAGAATTCTGTCGAAAGGAGGAGTTGTTGCCATGTTGGCAGATCAGTCTCCTCCATCAACAGAATTGCCGGTTACTCTTTTTGGTGTTGAGACTACTGCTTTTTCAACTCCTGCGCGGCTTGCTCTAAGGTATAGACCCAAAGTGATTCTTGGATTTGCGATTCGCTTGGCTGATGGGAGATATCGAACCACCTTGAGTGAACTTCCACACAATGACCTGGATGATACCCATGAAGGAATAGAACTCTTTACCAGGCGCTATCTTGATGCACTCGAAAAGGCTATACGTGAGTATCCCGAGCAATGGGTCTGGCAACATCGTCGTTGGAAACGCTCACCCGGGATTAAGTATGATTGATTCGGTGTTGATAGTACAATCCGGTTTTCTTGGCGATGCGGTTTTGGCAACGGGACTTGTAAGAGCTATCAGTGGAGTCTCCTCAGCAACCAGGATTGGTATGCTTGTCCGTTCCTTTTATGTCGATCTTTTGCATGGACATCCCGGTATCACTCAGGTCTATGGTATGAATAAGCAAGATCATAAAGACATTACGCAGATTATCGAGCAGATCCGTCTCGCTGATTATCAGTTAGCTCTCATCCCGCACAGATCGCTTCGTTCGCAGATGATTCCCTATCGGGCAGGAATCCCCAAACGGGTTGGTTTTCGCCAGAGTACATTTTCATTTCTCTGTACGGATACAGTTGAGTATGCTATTTCGTCTCATGAACTACAACGGAATGCCTCGTTGTTGGTTCCAGTTGGATTGGATAGTGCGAGGTTGGATTATCATTCGTGGCTAAGTCCTGATCCGGAGACCCTTCTCTTGATTCAAGAGAAGTATAACGGTGAGAAGCCAACAATAGTTGTCGCTCCCGGTTCAGTCTGGCCAACAAAGTGCTGGCCTGAAGAGGGCTACGCTCAACTCTGTCAGTTGTTCATAGAAAGAGAATGGGCAGTCTATCTGGTGGGAAGCAAACAAGAACGAGAGCTCTGTATACGAATTGCTGAAAGAGCAAGATTGGAAAGGAGGTACGTGCTGGCAGGTACACTTTCTTTGGCAGAACTCGTTGCAGTAATGAAATGCGCCGATCGTGTTGTGACAAACGACAGCGCACCACTACATATTGCTGAGGGGGTAGCGACACCTGTTACTGCTATATTCGGACCAACAGCGCCAGAATTCGGCTTCTCTCCCTATCTTCCACAATCGGCACTCCTTGAACGGCCGCTTCCATGTCGACCATGTGGCATCCATGGCCACAGAACCTGTCCTCTCGGAACTCATCGATGTATGGAGGAAATTTCTGTCCAGGCTGTCTTTGAGGCTGCGATCAATGTTGAGAATCATGAAGGGATACCTTGATATGGTGAAGCGATTCTTCTGCACAATACTGATTGCGTTTGCTCTATCTGCGCTCCACGTTAGTGGCAAGCCACTGGTTCGCCGTCGTGAAGCGATTGTATTGACTTCTCCACCTGATCCATACTATCCGCCCAGGGCAATCCTATTGCGTAGACGTTTTTAAGGGCTTGTTTGTACGAGGTCTTCTGTGCAGCTCACCAACGACCTATGCCTAAGCATTGGTAATCGATTACGGGCTTAGTACCTTTGTAGATTAGTGACAATCGGCCTTACAACAGGTTTTAATAGTTTTAAGATTCTATGACAGGTCGATATCCGACAACAGCCTTTCGTTTTTTGGATAGTTTCGTGCGACAAGCAATTCTTAGTCTTATCTTGATTGCCGTTTCAGGCATCTCCCTCTACGCGCAGCAGCCCCGGAACTTCCTCTCCGTTCGGCCAGAACCCCAAGCTTCCGTTTTTGAATCTCTGACATCATCATCTGCCCGATCAGTGATCTCTCTTAATGGATCATGGGAATACTCTGATGATGATGGTGACACCTGGAGCCCTGTCGCTATCCCTTCATGCTACATGAGTTCAGAACGAATCAGGCTGCGAAGGAGTTTCAGAGTTCCCAAGGGGATGTTGATCAAGTATCGCTGGGAATTGATTGGTTATGGGATACAATACAGTGGCAGCATTACGATCAACGGTGCGTTCATCGTTCAGCGAGAAGGTCTGATTCCCTTCAGGGCAAGCCTTCCGGAAGAAGTAGAGTTAAAAGAGAACAATGTTATTGAAGTGGAAGTCGATAATCGATTGGGTTATTCTGGAACCGTTCCCGGACGAAGACTTCCACTTGATGTTCGTACCTATGGAGGAATAATTCGGGATATTTTTCTTGTTGGAGTTCCAATAGTTCATATTGATGACGTAAAGATCCTTAGACAGAAGAATGCGCAGGTCGTCTTTGATGTCAATGTCGTTTCAGGGTCTATGAGTGACCTTCGATACAGTGGAGGAGAGAGCCTTGGAGGTGGGTCAGGGAGGATTGGGGCAAATCAGGCAGAGTTTGACGTTGTCGTTGCTATCAAGTCAGTACCTCAAAATGATTCGGCTATAGCATCCGAAGCAGGACGTTCCGAGGGGAAGATAGTTCTACAGAGCAAGCGAAGCGAATCAATCAGGCTGACTCCAGCAATTCCCGGACCTTCGTTCTGGCAGCCAGGCTCTCCAAAGCTTTATACCGCTGTAATTCAGGTTCGATATAAGGGGGCACTAATCGATGAGAAGGTGGTTCGCTTTGGGTATCGCAACATCAAGGCTCAGGGATCATGGATTTTGTTGAACGATTCTGCTGTTCGACTTAATGGCGTAGTCTATATCGAAGATTCAGAGAAGTATGGTGCTTCATTATCCTATAAGCAGATGCGTGAGGATGTTGAAGTAATTCGAGACCTCGGAATCAATATCGTTCGATTTATCGGCAGTGTACCCCATCCTTATTTGCTTGAATTATGTGATCGCTATGGTATAATGGCAATGATTGATATACCATGCGGTGCTCCACCACCATTCCTTTTCGATAATGCCCAATACTTGAATCGCGCTCTTGAGCAAGCACGATATACGGTTGAGGCAACTCAGAAGTATACATCTGTTGTTGGTTATGGTGTCGGATTACCAATCGGAATTGATGCCGGAGATGGCAAGTCGTTTCTTGCTGCCATGAGAGAGATGCTCGATTCCCTGACTACCGGGACACTCTTTTATGCTGTAGCGAGTAACTGGACAGACCCTGAACTTCGAGCCCTTGTTGACTTTGCCGGTGTTGCACAGTTGGATGGCAGTGTTGACGAAGTGAAGATGCTGTTAAAGCAAGCCGTCGCTGCTACTGACGGACGCATGCCCGTTATGCTTATGGCCTTCGGCAAAATCGTTCGCATAGGAAACCAGAATGGATATTCAGATTCGATATCGACGCAGGCACAGGCAAAGTTCATCGGGGATGTCTATAGGCTGAGAGATGAAATTAGTATCGCCGGTCTCTGCTATTGGTCGTTTGCAGACTACCGAACAGATCGCCCACTCCTGACCGTGAACAACGATGACCAGTATCTAATATCATCGGGGCTAACAACTCTCGATCGCCAGATGCGAATTTCAGGTACTACACTTGGAGCTTTGTATACCGATCAGAAGGTGCCAGATTTGGCCATCGGAGAGTATACACCGCCATCAACCGTTCTGTTTATTGTTCTTGGAATTGGTTGTGTAATTCTCTTCCTTTTCCTTATCAATAACTCACGCAGATTTCGGGAGAATGTCTTCCGTGCTTTGCTTCGTCCCTATAATTTTTTTGCAGACATCAGAGATCAGCGAATCCTTTCTACAATCCAGACGACAATTCTTGCCCTTATCGTTGCTCTGACCTTTGCCGTCATTTTTACATCGCTCAGTTATTTCTACAGAATGAATGAGGCGTTCGACTTTGTGCTGAGCGCAGTAATTGTCTCCGACAGCATCAAGCAGACTATCGACTACATGATATGGAGACCAGCGTTGGCGGTTATCGGGTTTACCGGGACATTTTTCCTTCTTCTGTTGTTTACTGCGGTGTGTATCAGGACAGGATCGATATTTATCCGCAATCGGATTTTCTTTAATGATGCCTACGCTATTGCCGTTTGGGGAGCTTTGCCTGTACTATTATTAATACCGATTGCGATGATTCTTTATCGGTTGCTTGAACTCCCCAGCGTCGGTACCATTGCATTTCTCCTTGTGCTTGGAGTTATAGCCTGGATGATCTATCGGGTACTTCGAGGGACCTCGGTTGTTTATGACGTCCGTTCGTCAAAAATTTATGTCTATTCGATAGGTTCTCTCTTGGTCCTCGTAATGATTCTTATAGTGACTTCAGATAATATCTACGCAATGCTTAGCTATCTGAGAATGGGGATTACTTCTTTGTATGGATTCTGATAATGTTTGCCCCTTAGTCTTTCCCTAAAGATGGGAGAGAGAATCCGAGTCCCAAACATCTGTGGAATTATGAAGGGATTGAGTATAGCGACGTCGAGCTATCAAGTATCTGATGCCAACTGTTCGAAGACCAATTATTGCGATACCAATACCTAACCCTATCAAGCGGAGCAATAGAACAACCAACAGGATCAGAACAAGCACGACAATTGTAGTGATAATCTATCGAATGAAAGGATTTCTGACTTCTTTACCGTTTACAATAATGCGGGATTTCATAACGATTGAACAACAGCATTGAGCATAGAGTTAACGCTCTTCTGAAGAATATCAGCTATGTATTTATCCAAACTTGAACTTGTTGGCTTCAAGTCATTTCCAAAAAAAACTGTCCTCCGATTTGATGAAGGAGTCACAGCGATTGTGGGCCCAAACGGGTGTGGGAAATCAAATATCATCGATGCTATCCGCTGGGCAATCGGAGAACAACGTGCATCTGTTCTTCGCTCAGATAAGATGGAGAACGTGATTTTCAATGGTACCGGACAACGCAAGCCTCTGGGTATGGCAGAGGTCTCGCTAACAATTCAAAATACAAAGGGGATTCTACCAACCGAGTATAGTGAAGTGACTGTTGCGCGCAGGCTCTTCCGCAATGGTGACTCTGAGTATCTGTTGAACAAGGCGCAGTGTCGGCTGAAAGACATTGTAGAACTGTTTATGGATACCGGTATGGGAGCCAATGCCTATTCGGTAATAGAGCTGAAGATGATCGAGACAATTCTCTCAGATCGTACCGGTGATCGACGCCAACTCTTTGAAGAGGCTGCAGGCGTAACCCGCTACAAGCAACGGAGAAAGGAGGCATTGCGAAAGCTTGAGGCGACTCAAGGTGATCTTGAGCGTGTCAACGATATTCTCCGTGAAGTACGGAAAAAAGTAAACTCGCTTGAGCGGCAGGCTGGCAAGGCTGAGGAGTATAAAAAGCTTGATGAAGAGCGAAAGACTCTCGATATCGAGTTACTCGAACGTGAGTATAGTGCTACGCTTGATAGAGTAGTTCCACTCGAAGAGAAGCTCAAGGAAGCGCGTACCACACGATCCCATCTTGATGAGCAGCTTGCAAAGGAAGAGTTAATGCTACGTGAGCTCGAACAAGAGCAGACCGAGATCGAGACTGCTTTAGCTGAAGCAAACAAGAACCTTGCTGCAATTACCGATCGTATTGCACAAATTGAACGAGAACGTGCTGTTGCCAGAGAACGCCGTAATGCCTTGCACAATGCTACTGAGCGTGCACAACGGGATACTGAAGAGGCGCAAGGTGCAATTAAAGCCTTGCGGCAAGATCAAACCGAGATAGAACAGTCGTTGTTGGAAATTCGGGAGCAGCTTCGCGAAGCAGGGTATGGGTTTGATGAACTTGAGGAACGTTTGGCTCGTGAGGCTGAAGAATTGCAGAAACGCAAGCAACGAGTCCGTGGGTCGCAGGAGGAGGTTGTCGGTGTGATGAATCGCACCGGGGAGCTTCGAGGTGAAGAGGAGCGCACCCTCTCCCGTAAAGAGGCTATCGAGACGCAGTTGGAACGCTATGATGCTGACGATGTTGAAACACGACATGAGCGAGATCGTGCAACAAATACTATCAATGAGCTCAACGCTGAGGTTGCCGAAGCTCATAGGGCATTACAAACTGCACGTGAGACTTTTACCGAAGCTCAACACCGGAAAACTCAGCTTCGCAAGACAATAGATGAACGAGCTGGTCACATTGCTGACCTTAGAGATGAGATTACCTCACGCCAATCGCGGGTTGAGTTTCTTACCAGCCTGGTCGATCAGGATGAGGCTGTCCGCTTTCTCGTCTCGGCAGAAGATTGGAGTGAATCGGAACGCCGTACTGTCTCCGATCTGCTTGCAACCGATGCAGAATATGTGGCTGCAGTTACGGCTGCTTTGGGAGAGGCAGGAGGATATCTTGTTGTTCCCTCCTTTCATCATGCTGCTCGGGGTATGCAACTCCTTGCAAACGGCATGAAAGGAAAAGCCACGTTCGTGTGTCTTGATCGACTTCCGATTGCCAGCAGCAATGATGTTCCCGTATCTGGTCTCGGCATCGTCGGACGGGCCGCTGACCTCTGTCGTTCGGATGCGAGCTACGATAATCTACGTCACTATCTACTGGGCAACACGATTATCGTGCAGTCAGTTGAAGATGCAATCCGTGTTACTGAGCAGAGGCGTGCAGAACAGGCTGTATCGCTGGATGGTGTTCTTGTCCGCTCAGGTGGGGTGGTTCGTGGAGGAGGAAGTGACGATAAGGAGGCAAGCATAATTGGTCGTAAGGATCAGATTGAACTGCTGACAAGGGAAATCAATGAACTGAATGAGAAACTTCGTCAGCTGCGTGAAGAAGTCAATCAGTTAACGGAGCAGCATGATCGCATCGACCTCGGCCGGCTCTCGGACGGAACTCAGCAGGCTCAACATACCGTTGGGCTGCTGGAGAAACGCCTTGCTCAGGCCGAATACGAACGTGACCATGCTGATGAAATCCTGATTCAGCATCAAGAGGAGCGTGAGCAAGGCTTAAACGAATTGAAGGATCTGGAGCTGAAGTTGGCCGGAATTACTCCTCGACGCGAGGCTTTGCTCCAGGAGAAGTCGGAATTGGAGCAAAAGGTGGTGGCATTGGGGGAAGAGCTTGAGGCCTACGAGGCTTCCTATGCGGAGTTGAACGCAGAGTTGAACTCTCGAAAAATCGTGCTGGTCGAGTTACAAGGGGAAGAGAGAAATGCTCGTCAGGAGATTGAGCGTATCCAACGGGATCGGGAGACTGCCGAAGCGACAATAAAACGGGCTGAGAACGAGGTTCGAGATGCTTACGAGAGTATCGAGCAGCTTACAACCGCATTGAAAGAGTTCGATGAGCGGATTGTCGAGTTTACCGGTCAATTAGCGGAAGCACGTGAAACCCATCAGAAAATATCCGAAGCACAAAAAACTAAGAGAGCGGAGGTTTCCCGCCATGCCGATACTCTTCGCGAGGAACGAAAGGGATATGAAGATTCCGTTGAATTGGCTCATAAACTGGAAATTAAGATCGGCGAGTTAAAAGCAAGGGCTGAGAGTCTGGTGGTACGAGCGCTGGAAGAGCTTGAACTGCAGTTGGAACGGAAGGTATACGATGAAGAGGCGTTGGTTTCACTTAGCGAGTTGCGCGAGCGCTTCCGAGAGATCAAGGGGAGGGTCAAGATGCTGGGGAATGTCAACTTGCTGGCATATGAGGAGTGGCAAACCGAAAAAGAACGATTCGAGTTCTTGCAAGGACAGGTTTCCGATCTGACAAAGGCGGAGAATGATCTTGTGAAGATGATAAACGAGATCAACGAGACTGCGCAGAGGCAGTTTCTGGAGACTTTTGAGAATATCCGAACAAATTTCCGCGATCTTTTCCAGAGTCTCTTCCATGAAGGGGATGAAGCGGATTTGATAATCGAGGATGGCACGGACGATCTCCTGGAGGCTCGCATTGAAATTATAGCCAAGCCCAAGGGTAAGCGACCGCATTCGATCGATCTACTTTCTGGTGGAGAGAAGACGTTGACGGCAATTGCCCTTCTCTTCTCAATTTATCTCGTCAAGCCTTCACCCTTCTGCATCCTCGATGAGGTTGACGCACCGTTGGATGATGCTAATATCGAGCGTTTTATCCGGCTTATCCGCAAGTTCGATCAGGACACACAATTCATTATTGTCACACATAACAAGAAAACGATGGTTGCTGCTGATGCATTCTTTGGTGTTACACAGCAAGAAGATGGTGTTTCACGAATACTACGTAACACATTCCTGAAACATACTGACGAAGAGATGAGGGTTGAAGAGAATGCGTCGGTGGCTTCTTTATGATGTACCGGAAAAGTCCAATTCCATCTTTTCGTAAAAATCTTTGACTGATGTACATTTCTCTCCAAAGAATAGCTATATTTTCAAGCTATGTTGTTGAGCGCATCTCATATGTGCTCATTGCAACCGGGCAGGTACCGAAGTGGTTAAACGGGGCAGACTGTAAATCTGCTGGCTTGGGCCTACGGAGGTTCGAATCCTTCCCTGCCCACGTCGGACAATAGTTCTGCAATACTTGTTCTTTCGCATACGGTTTTGGAGTCGAGCCACGTTATCTATGACTTCATCATTTAACAGGATGGAGTCACTGCTACCGTTCGTCCAACATAGATTTCCCTAAGAAAGTTACTGGTACACGCGGGAGTCGCTCGTCATCATGCAGGCATAGTTCTCTATGACATAGCCACTACAATGATCTCTTTGCGGCCTGCTCACGTAGCTCAGTCGGTAGAGCACGTCCTTGGTAAGGACGAGGTCACCGGTTCAATCCCGGTCGTGAGCTCTCAGGAGCATTTGAGATGACCTGCAGGTCATTCAAGCGGGGGTAACTCAATTGGTAGAGTCACAGCCTTCCAAGCTGTTGGTTGCGGGTTCGAGTCCCGTCTCCCGCTCTTTGATTGCCGATCGACTGGCAATTTGGGGTTGTTAGAGATCACACTGATTCCCGCTCAACGGATCGCTTTGTCTTCAAACCTTTTTACAATCCATACAATGATTGAACCATGTCAGTTATCCTCTACAGGCTCTGTAGAATGGCATGACTCATCTTGTGTGATACGGGTGTAGCTCAATTGGTAGAGCAACGGTCTCCAAAACCGTAGGTTGCGGGTTCAAGTCCTGCCACCCGTGCTTTTGACACCATGGTATTGAGGTCAAAGCGTTTCGAGCTTTTGGTTCTGGCAAAACGTCTGATTGTTTAATTCTTCAGTTACGGAAGATTGATATGAGTAACAATATAGCCGGATTTATCAAGGAAGTTGGCAATGAGATGAAGAAGGTCTCCTGGCCGAATAAGGAGCAGCTTCAAGAAGCAACCATTGTTACGCTCTTGGTCTGTGCGATCATCACAATCTTCGTTTTTCTCATAGACAGAGCCTTCTCGTTGATCGTTGATACCATTTTCAGCCTTGTATAGAGGGTATCGGTTCTAAGACGGAATTGAGCTGGAACCCCGTAGAGAACAGAATTGTCATTATTGATACTCAATGAAGGATCACGATAACAACATAGAGAAACGGTGGTATGCACTGAGAATTTTTTCCGGCCATGAGACTCGTGTGCTTCAGCTTCTTGAGAATGAACTCGAACGCCTTGGACTCCTTGAGTTTGTGCCACAGATCATTATACCTCAGGAAAAGGTGTTTGAGGTTCGTGATGGCAAAAAGCGGACCCGGATGAAGAATTTTCTGCCAGGATACTTGTTGATTGAGGCTATCCTGACGAAGAAAGTGATTGATGTTATACAGAATACTCCTTCAGTGATGAGTTTTCTTGGCAGGAAGAATGAACCGGAACCGCTGCAAGGTCATGAGGTCAGACGGATACTCGATCGAATGGAAGAACGGAAACATGTTGAGATGATAGTTGAGGCGTTCGAGGTAGGTGATCCGGTGAAAGTTATAGATGGGCCGTTTAACAACTTTTCTGGTGTTGTTCGTGAGGTCAATAACCAGAAACAAAAGCTTAAGGTGGAAGTCTCGATCTTTGGACGGAAGACGCCTGTTCTTCTTGATTACACGCAGATAGAGATAGAGCGGTAACAAAAATGAAGTTCATGTAGATCATCGGGAAGGATCACGCGTGGCGTCGACCCGAAACCAGACCACAAACGACTAATTCTATATTTATGGCAAAGAAATTACTCGGATCGTTCAAGCTACAGATTCCTGCCGGCCAAGCCTCAATGGCTCCGCCGGTCGGCCCTGCCTTTGGTCAGCGTGGTTTGAATGGTATGGAATTTGTCAAGCAGTTCAATGCCAAGACGCAAAAAGATGGTGGTATACTGATACCTGTGATTGTCAGTTTTTACTCCGATAAAAGCTTCTCTTTTATTGTGAAGAGTCCTCCGGCTTCAGTATTGATTCTCAAGGCTGCCAATCTTCAAAAAGGTTCCCTTGAATCGAATCGAACTAAAGTCGGAAAGGTCAAAAAGGCACAGCTGGCAGAGATTGCTGAAATCAAGAAAGACGATTTGAACTGCGATTCTGTCGAGAGTGCTGTTTCGATGTTAGCGGGAACAGCCAGGTCAATGGGAGTGAACGTCGAGGACTGAACAAGGCGACAAGCGTAAACCTTAGCGATGAACAAACAGAGATCATAGCTGAGGATCAGAGACAACAGATCCTGGTCTTCATCAAAGATGTAGGGATTCAATACAGATGTCAAAGCACAGTAAACGATACCATACTATGGCGAAACGGGTCGAGCGTAACCACGCATATCCTCTGAGAGACGCGATCCAACTTATCAAGGAGAATGCAACGGCGAAGTTCGATGAATCTGTCGATATCGCTGTTCGTCTCGGCGTCGATCCACGCAAGGCAGATCAAAACATCCGTGGTACAGTCTCTTTGCCGCACGGAAGCGGAAAGAGCGTCCGGGTTCTTGTTGTCACAAAAGAGGCTGCCCATGTCGAAGCAACCGACGCAGGGGCAGACTTTGTTGGGTACAAGGATATGCTTGAGAAAATCCAAGGGGGATGGACCGATTTTGATGTTCTCGTCGCTTCGCCCGATGTGATGGGCGATCTCGGCAAACTGGGGCGTATTCTTGGGCCAAGAGGATTGATGCCGAACCCGAAAGCCGGCACCGTCACGAGTGACATTGCTATCGCTGTTAAGGAGGTAAAGGCCGGAAAGATTGAATTCCGTGTTGACAAGACAGGTGTTGTTCACGCTTCAATCGGCAAGGCCTCTTTTGATCAGCAAAAGATTGCCGAGAATGTTCGCGCTTTCATGAACACGATTGTTCAAGCGCGCCCTCAGCGGGCTAAAGGTCGCTATATCAAAGGAGTGACCATCAGTTCTACGATGGGGCCTGGTGTTACAATCGACGCCTCGCACATTTCGGATCCTGATGAAGTCGCTGCCTGAATGGTAGCCAGCTAGAGTTGTTATTGATATTACGCACTCATTCTATAGATCAACTGAGACATCCTGACGACTTGCTTCTCATTGTGTCGTCATAGGTCAACGGTGAGATAGTTGCCGCCTGAAAGACAGGCGGGATCAAGGAACAACAATAACCAGTTCCATGACCAAAGAGCAGAAACAAGAAGTAGTTCGGGAACTGACCGAAATGTTCAACGGCGTTGCCGGCTTCTACTCGATTGATTTCACAGGGCTGACTGTTTCCGATACTATTGACTTGCGTCGGGAATTCAGGAATGCCGGTGTGAACTATCGTGTTGCCAAAAACACGCTTATCAAGCGGGCACTTGGTGAGACTGGCCGGTTTGATGAGATCATCGACAGGCTGGTCGGGCAGACGGGGATAGCAATTGGCTATGATGACCCTGCTGCACCGGCTCGTATCTTGAAAAAGTTTATCGATGATAAGAAGTTAGAGACGCCAAAGCTGAACTTTGCTGTTATTGAAGGAGTTGTCTACAAAGGGGATCAACTCAAAAAGGTAGCTGCAATGCCATCGCGTCAGGATATCATGGCCTCGATCGTCGGTTCGTTGCATGCATCAGTATCCGGCATAGTTGGCTCGATCAACGCTGTCATGCGTGATCTTGCCTCCGTAATCAAGGAAGTTGCCAAAAAGCAATCCGAGGAAGCTGAGTGAGCGTTGATTGACAACGTCAATCCCGATTTCTGAACGAAGAAACAAAAAGAAATTCATTATTCAATTTTATCCAAGAGGAAAAGATCATGGCGAACATTGAAGAGATGGTAGAACAAATCAGCAATCTTACGCTTGGCGAGGCTGCCGAGTTGAAGACCGCTCTTGAGGATAAATTCGGTGTTTCGGCTGCGGCTCCTGTAATGATGGGAGGACCGATGCCTAGTGCTGATGGTGGAGCAGGTGCTGGTGAGGAGCAGACCGAGTTTACGGTCGAACTGACAAGCGCTGGTTCACAGAAAATCAACGTTATCAAGGCGGTTCGTGAGATTACAGGACTTGGACTGAAAGAGGCAAAAGATCTGGTTGAAGGAGCGCCAGGACCTGTTAAGGAAGATGTTTCTAAGGAAGAGGCTGAAGAGGTCAAGAAGAAGCTGGAAGAGGCTGGTGCCCAGATTACACTCAAGTAATCAGGTCTCTTTTCAAGAAATTTACTGTTGTATCATGGCTCCCTGTCCTTTATTCCGGGCGGGGGGACTGATTGCGTTCAGTAAGTCTTCGGCAGAGAGGCTTTTCAGAGGCCCCTTTCTTCGGAAAAGTGGAAATGCAATATCAATGAAAACGACACGTCGCGATTGACGCGTATGCTCCTGAATCGTAACGTCAGCCCGGCTATTCTATCAACAGGGTTGGCAAAAACAGAGGGGGGCAGAGTCAATACTGGCGTATCAGTCCGAGTGAATGCCGAAATCTACCTGCAAAGGCAGTCATACACACCATATTAACACACGATTGTAAGGATTCTCAGACCATCTATGATGATGGCCTGATGAGTCCGTTTTTTGTTTGAATGAAACTATAGCTTCCGTCTTTTTTAGTAATCGGAAGCCTTGAAACAGCCTAAAACGAAACATCTTACCCCAAACAGAATATAATTGACCGGAGGAATCAGAGTGAGCACTATGGGAACTAACGGCTATCAAAAGAAAGAACGTCTATCGTTTGCCCGAGTTGACAAGATTCTCGATATGCCGGACCTGCTCAATGTGCAGGTTGGGGTATATCATGATTTTCTTCAGGCAGATGATCTATCTGAAGAACGGAATCCAACGGGATTGCAGCAGGCTTTCCTGGCGAATTTTCCGATTCTTGACGCACGTGAAATTTTTACCCTGGAATTCCTGGACTATCGTATTGAACGATCGAAGTACACTGTTGAGGAGTGCCGTGATCGCGAACTGACGTACGCCGCCTCTTTGAAGGCGCGGCTCCGTCTCAGCTCAAAGGCCGACGAGGATTCGGATGATTACATCGAGACAATTGAGCAGGAAGTCTATATGGGAAATATCCCGATGATGACCAATCGGGGTACGTTTGTTATCAACGGTGCTGAGCGTGTGGTTGTATCGCAGTTACACCGTTCGCCCGGTGTCTTTTTCTCCGATGCAATTCACCCGAACGGGACGCGCATCTTCTCAGCGCGTATTATTCCCTTCCGAGGATCATGGGTGGAGTTCACAACTGACATCCAGAATGTGATGTATGCCTACATCGATCGGAAGAAAAAATTCCCTGTGACAATGCTCCTGCGTGCTCTCGGATTCTCCTCGGACGATGAGCTTCTGGAACTCTTCTCACTAACTGAGGAGGTCAAGCTCTCTGAGTTGACTGCCGATGAAGAGCAGGTGATTGCCGGCGATACTATCGACATGAACACTGGTGAAATTGTTGCCAGCAAAGATGATCCGGTTACCGAAGAGTTGGTGGAGAGGCTACAGGAGGCAGGTGTCAAGACCGTGAAGGTCTATACCGAAGATGCTTCGGAAAATGACTCGGTTGTTATCCTCAAGACAATTGACAAAGATATCTCGCGAAGCGAAGAAGACGCTCTGGAGGCAATCTATCGACAACTCCGTTCAGGCGAGGCCCCCGATCTGGAGACGGCCCGTGCTCTTATTGAAAAGCTCTTCTTCAATCCGAAGCGATACGATCTTGGCGAAGTTGGGCGTCATCGAATCAACGATCGATTGAAGCTTGATATCCCAACCGACCAGACAACGCTAACACGCGACGACATTGTTGCGATCATTCAGTATTTGATAGAGCTTCATGCCGGTAAGCGTCAGGTTGATGATATTGACCATCTTGGTAATCGTCGTGTGCGGACGGTTGGCGAGCAGCTTACGCAGCAGGTCAACATCGGTATGTCCCGTATGGCTCGCACGATCAAGGAGCGGATGAACATCCATGACATGGATAACTTCGCCCCTTCAGAGCTGGTGAATGCCAGAACGGTGACCTCAGTGATCAACACGTTCTTCGGAACGAACCAGTTGTCGCAGTTTATGGATCAGACAAATCCGCTTTCAGAGATGACACACAAGCGGAGAATGTCAGCACTTGGTCCGGGTGGTCTCACACGTGAACGAGCCGGATTCGAGGTCCGTGACGTTCACTATACACACTACGGACGGCTCTGTCCGATTGAGACACCCGAAGGTCCGAACATTGGTCTGATCTCCTCGCTCTGTATTCATGCTCGAATTAATGATTTCGGGTTTATCGAAACGCCATATCGTGTTGTCAAGAATGGCAAAGTAACTGATCAGATCGCCTATCTCTCTGCTGAAGAAGAGGAGGGGGCACTGATCGCTACGGCAACCGTGAAAATCGATAAGAATGGAAAGATAGATCAGGAGCGTGTTCGTGCCCGCCGGTCAGGTGACTTTGTGATGGCCGATCCGAAGGATATCGAGTTCATGGACGTTGCTCCTAACCAGATTGTCTCGGCTGCTGCTGCTATGATTCCGTTCCTTGAGCACGATGACGCTAACCGAGCTCTCATGGGATCAAACATGCAACGCCAGGCTGTTCCATTGCTTCGACCCGAAGAGCCGGTTGTTGGCACGGGCATGGAGTCGAAAATTGCTATCGACTCGCGTGCAATTATCACAGCCGAGCGGGATGGCGAGGTGCAGTATGTCGATTCAACGAAGGTCGTTGTCAAGTACTATAATGATCTGTCGCGCGACGAGGAACGTGTCACATTCGTTGATGATAGCAGACGCGAGTATAACTTGACAAAGTTCTTCCGCACGAACCAGGATACTTGTGTTAACCAGCGACCTGTTGCTAAAGTAGGAGAGCGATTCAAGAAGGGGGATGTTCTTGTTGATAGCAGTTCCACCCGAAATGGTGAGCTGGCTCTCGGACGGAACCTCCTTGTCGCCTTTATGCCGTGGCGTGGTTACAACTTTGAGGATGCGATTGTTGTTTCCGAACGGCTTGTGAATGAGGATACTTACACCTCGGTTCATATCGACGTCCACTCAGTTCATGTGCGTGATACCAAGCGGGGTGAGGAGGAACTGACGCGGGAGATCCCGAACGTCAGCGATGAAGCGGTGCGTAATCTCGACGAACATGGCATTATCCGTGTCGGCTCCGAGGTTACTGAAGGGGATATTCTGGTTGGCAAGATTACGCCGAAAGGGGAGACCGACCCGACACCTGAAGAGAAACTTCTCAGGGCGATTTTCGGCGAGAAGGCTGGAGACGTAAAAGATGCTTCTATGAAACTTCCTCCGGGCAGCAAGGGAGTTGTTATCAATTCTCAGTTGTTCAGTCGTCGCATTATCACAAAGGATACCGATGTGCGCAAGGAGGAGAAGAGGCGCCAGGAGATGTTGGATCGGCAGATACAGGAGTCGATTGAGACCTACACGAGAATGCTTGCTGAAAAGCTCGGTCATTTGCTCGATGGAGAGATCTCTCTCGGCATCAAGGATCTTGATGGCTCAACGATAATTCGCGCAGGAACTGCTCTGAAGGATGACACCTTTATCGAAAAGCTGGCCGACGGTGCTGATCTTGCAACCCTTGACGCAGACAAGGACTGGGTCGATAACAAGAAGAAAAACAAGCTGGTTGCCGGCTGCTATCGTAACTATCGTACTGTGATTGGCCGGGTCGTTGAGGATACAGAGATTGAGAAGAACAAGGTGATTCAGGGGGATGAATTGCAGCCGGGCATTATGCAGATGGCAAAAGTCTATGTTGCCAAGAAGCGCAAGTTGCAAGTTGGTGATAAGATGGCCGGTCGTCACGGAAACAAGGGTGTGGTTGCGAAGATTGTTCGGGCTGAGGACATGCCATTCCTTCCCGATGGTACGCCTATTGACATTGTCCTGAATCCTCTTGGTGTTCCGTCGCGAATGAATCTTGGACAGTTATACGAGACAGCTCTTGGATGGGCAGGGCAGAAGCTCGGCCTCAACTTTGCTACGCCGATCTTTGATGGTGCACGTTGGGAAGATGTTGAGGAGTGGCTTGAGAAAGCAGGACTTGATCCGAGTGGAAAGACCGATCTCTATGACGGTCGAACCGGTGAGAAATTCGATCAGCAGGTGACCGTTGGCGTTATCTACATGCTGAAGCTTTCTCACCTTGTTGAGGACAAGATTCATGCTCGTTCAATTGGCCCATACTCTCTTATCACGCAGCAACCACTCGGTGGTAAGGCACAGTTCGGTGGACAGCGTTTTGGAGAGATGGAGGTCTGGGCGCTCGAAGCCTATGGAGCTGCAAACGTCTTGCAGGAGATTCTGACGGTCAAGTCGGACGACGTGCATGGACGTGCCAAGGCATATGAGACAATCGTCAAGGGAGAGAATCTTCCTGAACCGAATATCCCGGAATCATTCAACGTGCTTGTGCGTGAGCTTCAGGGCCTTGGCCTTGAGGTCAAGATTGACTGATCGAGTGATGACAGAGAGTCATCGGACAGGAAGTTGTCGTTAGTAACTATTCAGAACATCAACATAGAGGGATCGCCGTGTACACACAACCCAACCAGATTGTCGGGCAGAACTTTCGGCGGATCATGATTAAGCTCGCATCGTCGGACGATATTCTCAATCGTTCGCATGGCGAGGTAACCAAGCCGGAGACGATCAACTATCGGTCTTTCCGTCCGGAAAAGGACGGCCTTTTCTGCGAAAAGATCTTTGGACCGGTACGCGATTGGGAATGCCATTGCGGCAAGTACAAACGCATCCGATACAAAGGCATCATCTGCGATCGATGTGGCGTAGAGGTCACACAGAAAGCCGTCCGTCGCGAGCGGATGGGGCATATAGCATTGGCTGTACCAGTTGTGCATATCTGGTACCTGAAGTCATTACCGTCGAAGATCGGTGCTGTTCTTGGTCTGCCGACCAAAGATGTTGAGCGTATCGTCTATTACGAGTCATACGTCGTAGTGCAGCCGGGTGAAACAGGACTGCAGGTGATGGACTTGTTGACCGAGGAGCAGTACCTCGACATCATGGCATCGTTGCCCCCGACCAACGATGAGTTAGATAATAATGACCCAAAGAAATTTATCGCGTTGATAGGTGCGGAGGCAATCAAGGAGATCCTCAAACGGGTTGACCCTGAGAGCCTTGCAATAGAATTGCGTGAAAGATCTAAGACTGAAACTTCACAGCAGAAGCGGCAGGAAGCGCTGAAGCGACTTCGTGTTGTCAATGCGTTCCGGAAGAAGATGGACTCCAATATCGAGCCGAACCTTCCGGAATGGATGGTACTTGATGTAATTCCGGTCATTCCACCTGAGTTGCGTCCGTTGGTTCCGCTTGAGGGAGGACGTTTTGCTACGTCCGACCTGAATGATCTCTACCGTCGCGTCATTATCCGTAATAACCGTTTGAAGCGGTTGATGGATATTGAAGCACCCGAGGTTATTCTTCGGAACGAGAAACGCATGTTGCAAGAGGCGGTTGATGCACTCTTCGATAATTCGCGAAGGGGATCGTCAGCTCGTGCCGATTCTTCTCGTGCTCTGAAGTCTCTCTCGGATATCCTGAAAGGGAAACAGGGACGTTTTCGTCAAAACCTTCTCGGTAAACGTGTTGACTATTCAGGCCGTTCGGTAATCGTCGTCGGCCCGGAGATGCGTTTGCATGAGTGCGGTCTCCCAAAAGATATGGCCGTTGAGTTGTTCAAACCGTTTATCATTAAGAAGCTGATTGAACGGGGTCACGTAAAAACTGTAAAGTCGGCTAAGAAGGTTGTAGAGCGGAAGACAAACGAAGTATGGGACATCCTGGAAACAGTAATTGATGGGCATCCTGTTCTACTGAACCGTGCACCAACGCTTCACAGACTCGGTATCCAGGCCTTCCAGCCACGACTCGTTGAAGGTAAGGCAATCCATCTTCATCCGTTGGTCTGTACAGCGTTCAACGCTGACTTCGATGGTGACCAGATGGCGGTACACGTTCCACTCAGCTACGATGCGCAGCTTGAGGCAATGCTTCTGATGCTCTCATCGCACAACATTATCTCAGCGCAGAGCGGTGATCCGATTGCCGTCCCATCGCAGGATATGGTTCTGGGCTGTTATTACATCACAAAAATCTACCCAGGTTCGAAAGGTGAAGGGAAGCTCTTCTCCTCACCGGATGAGGTGATTGTTGCCTATAACACGAAGCGCGTCGATCTGCACGCCAGGATCAAGGTTCGCATCAATGGTGAATTGATCGAGACCTCAGTTGGTCGTGTCATTTTCAATGATATTGTGCCGGAGGAGCTTGGCTATCTCGATACGCTTCTTACAAAGAAAGAGCTAACCCGGCTGATTTCGGAGTGCTTCCGCAAGGCGAAATCGCTGAAGACTGTTCGCTTCCTTGATCACTTGAAGGATATGGGCTTCGGCTACGCAACTGCGGGTGGATTGTCGGTGTCAATTTCAGATGTGATTGTCCCGGAGGAAAAGGACGATATCATCACACGTGCTCAGGGCGAGGTGGACAGACTTCAGAACTTCTATCTCGAGGGCGTTATCACAAACGGCGAACGATATAACAAAGTAATCGACGTTTGGTCGAATGCCACAAATCGTATTTCACAACATCTCCAAGCCGATCTTAAAGAGGACAAGCATGGATTCAACACGTTCTGGATGATGCTTGACTCAAAAGCTCGTGGTTCCACCGAGCAGATCAAGCAGCTTGGTGGCATTCGTGGTCTGATGGCGAAACCACAGAAATCGTTGTCCGGTGGTGTTGGTGAGTTGATCGAAAACCCGATCACTTCCAACTTCAAGGAAGGCCTGACGATTCTTGAATACTTCATCTCGACACACGGTGCTCGCAAGGGTCTGGCCGATACAGCCTTGAAGACTGCGGATGCAGGGTATCTGACGCGCCGTCTGATCGATGTGGCTCAGGATTCGATTATCACCGAGCATGATTGTGGTACAATCCGTGGCCTTGAGATGAAGGCGTTGAAGGATGGAGAGAATGTAAAGGAACATCTGCACGAGCGCGTTCTCGGTCGTGTTGCCCTGGAAGATGTCATCAATCCTCTGACAGATGAAATCAGTGTCAAGACTGGAGAGTTGGTTAGCCAGGATGAGGCGCAGGAGATTTCCGAGACACCGATCGAGATGGTTAAGATCCGGTCGGTCCTGACGTGTGAGACTGCTCGCGGTATCTGTGCGAAGTGTTATGGCACGAACATGACAACCGGCAACCTCTCGAACGTTGGCGAAGCTGTCGGCATTATTGCTGCACAGTCGATCGGTGAGCCGGGAACACAGCTTACGCTTCGTACATTCCACACCGGTGGTACGGCATCTCTTGTAGCATCGCAGAGTACAGTTCAGGCAAAGAGCGAAGGCAAGGTCCATTACGGGGGCATTCGTGATATTGAACGTATCGATGTTGATCCGGATACGGGTATGGAATCTACCGCTCGTGTTGTTATAGGACGCGCCGGCGTACTGGAAATTCGCGACGAGGATAATCGTACTGTCAGCAAGTATGATGTTGCATACGGTTCGATCCTTCATGTAACTGACGGCGACGTAGTAAAACGTGGAACGGTCCTGTATGAATGGGATCCGTACAACAACGTAATCATTACCGACAAGGAAGGAACTGTCCGGTATAAGGATCTGATTCCCAACCAGACATATCGGGATGAGCCTGACGAGCAGACCGGATATATAACGAAAGTCACAATCGAGACAAAGGATCGCACAAAGCAACCTGCGATTGAGATTCTGAACGAGGATGGTGGACTGATCCAGCAATACATTATTCCGACTCGTGCCCACATCAATGTGGACGAAGGAGAATATGTGCGGCCTGGTACACCTATGGCAAAGATTCCACGAGAGGTTGGAAAGACGAGCGATATTACCGGTGGTCTACCACGTGTAGTCGAGTTGTTTGAGACCCGCTCACCGCAACAGCCGGCAGTAGTCTCCGATATTGAGGGGACGGTCTCCTTCGACAAGCCGAAGCGTGGCAACCGTATTCTCGTCGTCACATCGCTTGATGAGAAGACCCGTATGGAATACTCAATCAGCTTCGGTAAACACCTCCTTGTGCAGGAGGGTGACTTTGTTCGCTCTGGCGAGCGCCTTTCCGACGGTCCGATCGATCCGCATGATATTTTGCGGATCAAGGGTGTCAGTACTGTTCAGGAGTACATCGTAAACGAGATTCAGGAGGTTTATCGCTTACAAGGCGTGAAGATCAATGACAAACATATTGAGGTAATCGTCCGCCAGATGCTTCAGAAGGTGCGTATCATCGATTCAGGCGACACACGTTTCCTCGAGGGAGACCAGGTTGATCGCTTTGAGTTCGAAGATGAAAACAGTACCATGAAGTCTCAGGTCGTGATTACTGATAAAGGTGGAAGTCGCTTTAAGGTTGGCCAACTTGTTGCCAAGCGGAAGCTCCGCGAAACAAATGCCGAATTGAAGAAGAAAGGGAAAGATTCGGCAAAGTCACGAGCGGCTGAACCGGCCACGAGTGAACCGTTGCTCCTCGGAATTACGCAGGCATCCCTAACAACAAAGTCGTTTATCTCGGCTGCCTCATTCCAGGAGACCACAAAGGTGCTGACCGATGCAGCGATTGCAGCAAAGGTCGATAACCTGCATGGTCTGAAGGAGAATGTGATAATGGGGCGCTTGATTCCAGCCGGTACCGGATTGCGCAAGTACAAGGAGCTTCTTGTGTCAAGCACGAACGACAACATCATTGAAGCGCATGAGACAAAGGAAGGGACAGAAAAGATGTCTCCATCCAAAGCTGCGAAGGTTCTGATCGACTAAGTCAGAGCTTCCATTCATTCTCTATCTCATCGCTCTCGGTGCTTTTGCGCCGAGAGCGGTTTTTTTAGCGATGAAGTAGGAGGGATGAGAAAGAGTTTATAGAGTTGAGCGTTAACCACAGAGCCTGCCCACCGAAGGAGGGTCTTTAGCCTGCGCCGGGAGTCGAGAGTCAAAGAGTTGAGGGTCGGGATAGGTTGGAGCCCCGGCATCCTTGCGGGCCTTGTTTTCCTGCTGTCTGCTAACAAACAGTTCATAAATTTGAATTGAGGAATACCAGAAAGCACATCTCTGACGTCTGAAATCTGATGTCTGTCAATTATTCGGTATGGATGTTTTCAATGATATCAGTAGTGAGTTGTCTTCCCGGCTTAAGGGGAGAACTTCGGATGCTTTTCTGGTCATTCTCGGATCTGGGATGAGCCGGTCGTTTGCTGAGGAGGAGTATGAGGTCATTGGCGTGCTTTCCAACAGGGATCTGGATGGACATCCGGGAAAGGTAGGGCTGTGGTGGCATAAGGAGATACCGGTGATTCTTTCCCTTGGCCGAGACCATCTCTATGAGGGTAGCTCTACAGAGCAAGTTGTCTCCTTGATCGACTGCGTTGCTCTGCTTGGCCTTCGCAGGCTCATATTGACAAACGCGGCTGGGGGACTTCATCCTTTATTGCAGACCGGTGATTTGATGATGCAGACCGGATATCTTACAACGCTCGCCGGATCAAAGAGACTCCGTAGAGGGAATCTCTCCTATCGCCATCCGGAGGGTACTTTTGTTTTCTCAGATCGATCTTCTTCTCTCATGCCACATCTGATAATATCAGTACAGGCTGAGGCTCTCAAACGAGGAGTTGTTCTGAAAGAAGGAACGTATGCCGGTGTTCTGGGACCGAGCTACGAAACATCAGCTGAGATTCGAATGTTACGATACATGGGAGGAAATGCGGTCGGTATGTCTACAATAACTGAAGTTGAGGCTGCTTTCAGTAATGGAATGGACGTTATGGGTTTTTCGTTGATAACAAATGTGCTGAGCGACACGAATCAGAAAGTGGTTACGCATGATGAGGTGACTGAGGCAGCGAGCAGAGCGGGGAAGAGCGTGAGAGTTGCCATTGAAACAGCAGTGGAGGTGATGGGACAGTAGTATGAGTTTGGGACAGTAGTATAAGTTATTGAGGGCCCAGGCACTTTTTCGGATCATCCCCGCGCATTTAGGGAGCAGGGTCGAGACAAGGAGAGGGATCATCCCCGCGCATGCAAGGAGTAGAGGCCAGAAGCATCTGCTGATCCTTCCGGCTTATACTATCTATGAAGCGTAGATTTATCAAGAGAGTCTGTTCTCAATAACTCCATAAACTCTACGAACATAAACTCTTACTTCACCACTACCAATGGTATTTGCGTTGTTCCTTCGCTTGTTGTGATCTCAATGATGTATCGTCCACTTGTCAGGTCAAAAAGGTTCAAGTGGAGGTGGTGTTTTCCGATGCCACGGAGGCCTGCATCTTCGGTTGAGAGGTGTCGTCCTATCATATCGTAAAGACTAATGCTCAGACTGGTTGGCCCTCGGAGTTCAACACCAAGCGTTGCCTCGCCGTTGTGAACCGGATTCGATGTGAGCCAGGCTGAACTCACCGCTGGATCGGAATCGTATGGCACGCTTACCGGAGGTTTACGGTGCATGTAATAGCGTCCCGCCCCGTTGCCCGGAGCTATCAGATAAAGATAGTCCCGATCCTGTCCTGCATCGACAAATCCGGCAAGACTTTTGAAGGTTGGCACCGAATCGTTTCTAAGAACAAACGTACGTCCTTTATCATCCGAATGAAGAATGACACCTGCCCGTCCGACTGTGTGGATATTTGATGTGTCGCCCCAATACGCCCCGATATCCATTGGACGTACCGCGCCGGTCCCGTTGTATTGATTCCAGGTCTGACCTCCTGCTTGGCTCTCTTCAAGCGACCAGTTTCTGTAGCCACTTGCCCTATCGGAGAAAAAGGCAACATAATCGTTCGGAGAGGTTGGAATCATTCCAATGGGGTCGGTCTGTTGCGGATTCCGGTCTTCCTGTTTTGTCCAGGAACGTCCGCCATCTCCGGTCACGTAGATGCCATCGGATGTGACCGCGGCTCCTACGTCGATGTTCAGCATAGCTATACGTTCGAAGCTGTGCGTATCGTTACGCATTGTCCATGAAATGCCGGCATTTTCACTTACCATCAGGCCATTTGACCCGTAAAGGAAGCCGATAGGGGGGCCAAGTTCAGACGTGGAATCACCAACAAAAAGGAGCTGAACCGTACCAACCGATCCGATCAGTTCAGGAAGCTGCTGTCCCACGCTCCAGACCTTGCCACCATCAGTGCTTTCAAGAACGGAAACCCCAAATGTAGCATCATGTTCAATAAATGTGCCAATTGCAATGACACGATCAGCATTGAAGCGAGGATCAGGAAGCCCAATAGCAATAACGCGGCTAAGAGGTGCGGGAAGACTCCCCTCGGCACCGAGATCGCGCCAGGTTTCTCCCGAGTCCTGGCTGATTAACAGACTCTGATAGTTCCTTCCTACAATCACTCTGCCATCGATTGCATTGATCGCCAATGGAATCCCGCCTGCCTCATTATGCTGCCAGTTATGTCCTCCATCACTGGATGAAGCAAAGAGGGAGAAGCGATTAGCAAGTTTATAGTGAGCAGAGTCAATTGAATAGAACAAGGGGTCGTTCCCGAAAGGATGCCTCCATTCAGTCCAGGTCTTACCACCATCATTTGTGAAGGCGTTAGAAGCAACTCCATGAGTCTCTCCATGGAACCTCAACGAATTGTAGTCGATCCAGGGAGGAGTGTTGATCTCTTCCCATGTCTCCATACCATTGTCGGATCTCCAGACTGTCCACTTCAGGTCTTCGGAGTTGTTGGAGACGTCAACAAACTCGGTCTGAACAATATAGGCTATCGTGTCGTTAACGAGCTGAAAGTCAAGTGCTGCGGCCGGTGGAGGGGATAGAGCCTCAACTATCGGAATCTTAAACCATTGAGCTGCGAAGTTATTCAGGTTCAATTTTCCAAGATAATAATGATTCTCTAGCTGACCGTCGACCACGCCAAAGGCCCGCGTACCTACAACGGCAACCGAATCGTTTGACATCCTGAAGAGTTTCCACCAACCGGTCAGCGTTGTATCGGTCATCTCCTTAGGTGCCTGGAAGAACCCGAAGTCTGTCCTCGCATCCAGTTGCTGAAGGACCAGGCCGAAGTACTTCAGCGAGTCAACAAATCTCCAGCTTTCGCCACGGTCGCGACTGAACGCAAGCCGAAACGGACCGAATGGAACGGAATCGGCTGTAGGAGAATCTGTGTCGTGAAGTTGATAGAAAACAACAATGTTGTTCGGCGTACCAGCCATTGACTCGGTAATGACGTACCGAAGATTCTGGTCAGGGAAGTAATTTGTGTCGGTGTACTCGGCGGTCAGTCTTTGCCAGGATTGACCACCATCCTTTGTAATGAAGGCGTCCGGACTATAGCCGAATTGATCGTCGATAAATGTGTGTGGAATCGGATCGGATGAATCCTGCAACGTCCAGGTCGTTCCACCATTGCTTGTATAGTAGAAGTTGAGCCCGGCATCAGGATCGGTTTCGGTAAATGTATGATAGTACCCGATCAGTGTATCACGCCAGAACATTTGTGCTCCGGGGCCTGGCCATTCAACATCCGTCTCAAAGCCACTATCGAGGTTGACGTCAAGAAGCTTCCAGCGATCCTGGGAGAAGAGAATGCCGGGAAGGGGCAACAGAAAGGCAACTGCCGTAACTGCTGTCATTAGCATGAAACGTGAGGGCGTACCGTTGCTCATCATTAAAACCTCAACAATCGTGAATAATGAATAAAAAAAGAAAGATAAAAAAACAGCTGATAGCGGCGAAAATCTTAGCAAAACCTAAAACTATGCAGCAGTGACAGTGGAAAATTCAAAAAAAGTTGTTGATAGCGCCATAGGTTCTTAGAGCTTAGTGAGACATTGTCCATTTTTTTGAGTATGTCCAGCTCCAACCTCTCTCGACCCTCGACTCATTGACTCCCGACTCTACGACTCTTGACTCTCTGACTCTACGACCCTCGAAGAAACTTATCCTCTTCAAGCGTAAGCATCAATGAGACCCGATGCGTTACGCCGATATTGTCAAGGTTACCGTTTTCCTGCGTAAACGAGTAGTCGATATTCAGTTTGGGCAACTTGACTCCAGCTCCGAGTGAAAGCTGTCCAAGCTCGGAATAACCTCCTCTCGCAAAGACCTTATTCTTGTAGCCATACTCGATTCCGGCTGCGATGTCAAGACTGAACAGACCTGCATCAACTGTAGTTGCCTCTTCACGTCCTTCAAATCGATAGATGCCGTCAAGGGTCGGACGGACTGAATGATCATCCGTAATGTCGAGATTATATGCAGCGCCGAGTCGTAGCGACGGAACGATAAACTCCTGATGTCCTGTTTCCCAGGCAAGGAGCGACTTCGTTGCATCATAGAGTGTTACCCCAAGTGTGAGATGGTCCCGTGCTTTATAGCTCGCTCCGATGTCTATCCCGAATCCCCATGCCGAGGTAGCGAGAATAGCTCTGTAGAGGAGTTTTACGTTGCCACCAACTGAGAGCTTTTTATTGATGGCGCGAGCATAGGAGCCAACGAAAGCCCAATCAGCGGCACTACCGATGCGGATTCTGTTCGGATCGACTCTGTCCTCCTCATCAATGATCCCATTCCCGTTGCGGTCTATCAGTGCATTCCGGGTATCCTTGATTTCGCCATATCCGAAACGAAGTATGGTTAGTCCGGCAGTCTGCTTTTCATCAATTGGCAGTGCACCGGCTGCATAGTCATAATTAAAAAGTCCGGCAAAGCGGGGTTCGTGGAAGACAGAAATTTGTGGAAATTTGAGAGTTGACAAATTCGAAGGATTGAAGTAACCAGCCGTCACGTCATTGCTGATTGCCACGCCGGCTCCTCCAAGTCCCGAGTATCTGGCACCAACACCAAGAGAGAGAAATTCGCCGGCATACTTTGCATTCCGTTGTGCCTGGAGTGATGTTACCACAAGCAAGAGCAGAGGGATGATAAGCCATCTATAGGCTTTAAATGAAATTCGTTTCACCATAATAGATTGAGAATATTGTGATCTGTGCAACTATCCTACGAAATTATCTCTACGAATAAAATTGAAAAACTTGAATCTTGCAAGGGAAAATTTTCTGCATTACTTTTGCCGACGCTTAAGGGAACGTTGCGGGAATAGCTCAGTTGGTAGAGCATCTGCTTGCCATGCAGAAGGTCGCGAGTTCGAACCTCGTTTCCCGCTCAGGTCTTGACGAACAATCCCGCTTTCAATTTGAAGCGGGTTTTTTTTGCCGGAGATTATCGTCAATAGCTCGGTTTTCTCAAGATAATCTGTTGTGATGCCTGAGGGATAATCCCCATCATCGCGGGATGCTCTGATACGTGCTTGGGTCATGGCCTTCATATCAATCGGAAACTATCATTCAAGAGCAAAACTATGAGCAGGGTAGTCTGCATACCTGGTGACGGTATCGGGCCTGGCGTTACACATGCTGTTCGCCGCGTTATTGACGCATCCGGGGCCGGAATCGAATGGATTGAGGCCTCGGCCGGTTTGGCAACGTTCGAGTTGCAAGGAGACCCCTTGCCTCAAGAGACAATTGAAGCCATTGGCAAACATCGGGTTGCCCTTAAAGGCCCGCTTACTACTCCGGTCGGTTCAGGCTTCCGAAGTATCAACGTTAGTCTTCGCAAGGAGTTCGATCTCTATGTAAACCTTAGACCAGTTAAATGGTTCGAAGGGGTCAAAAGTCTGTTTACCCATCTCGATCTGGTTATTTTCCGTGAGAACACCGAAGGCCTCTACTCCGGTGTTGAGCATTATATTGATTCTCGCAAGTCGGCTGCCGAATCGGTTGCGATTGTCACACGATACGGCTCCGAACGGATTATACGGGCTGCCTTTGAGTATGCTCGCAAACATGCTCGCAAGAAGGTCACGATCGTTCATAAGGCAAACATCCTGAAGTTTACTTCGGGTATGTTTCTTGGGATCGGTCAGGCATTGGCAAAGGAGTATCCGGATATCGAATGCGATGACAAGATCGTTGACAACATGGTGATGCAGCTTGTCATGAATCCTGAAAGGTTCGATGTGATTGTTACAACGAATCTGTTCGGCGATATTCTTTCTGATCTTGCCTGCGGTTTGATTGGTGGATTGGGACTTGCTCCCGGAGCGAACATCGGTGATGATACTGCAATTTTTGAAGCTGTACACGGCTCAGCCACTGATATTGCCGGGAAAAACATTGCCAATCCGTCTGCCCTCTTGTTGGCCGGTGTGCTAATGTTGCGTCATCTTGGTAAGACCGAACATGCCGAAAAAATCGAAGGCGCTTTGGTGAAAGTACTGAAAGATGGTACCTCAGTGACTCCTGATCTGAATCGAGAGCAAGGAGTTCATACAGATAATATGGCCGACGCAATTATTGCAAACCTATGAGCAGGTTTCTACCCCCTTCGGCAGTGAACAAATAGGTCGATGTATAGATCGGTACTCCATATCATTGCCATCGTAGGGTTGGCAGTAATGATTGGAAGCCTTTTCTTCTTCGGAGTTGGTGTTGCAGGAGTTATTTTTCAGGAAGGGGTGCTTCCCAGTCGCACGTTGGCTGGCAACCTCAACGTGGTGATACTCCACCGACTTGCTGTGATGCAGGGGGTCATGGCAACAATAGTAGTATGTATTCTCGGGTATCTGGCATATACGTCCCCGCGAGGAACAAACCGCAGCGCTTTCTGGTTGGCATTATTCGCATTTCTCTGCGCAATCTATTCCGGATTGATTCTCTTGCCTGAGATAGGGAGCTTGCAGCTTGAGATTGGCAATTTCGATCATCTGCTTGAAGCAAAGAAGGAGGCACATCAACGCTTTACTTCGCTTCATTCCCGAAATACGGTTGTCGTGATGGTACAACTTCTTGCCGCCGCGGCAAGTCTTGTTCTTCATGCCCTCAGGCTATGGAAGAAGGGTGCCGGGAGAGAGGTTCAGCCAGAGAGGCAAAAAAAGGTGAAGAAGACGGTTGAAGTAACTGTTGTCGGGAACGTTGGGGAGAATGAAGCCAAAAATGAGAAGGAAAATCGGCCTGAGGAACCTGAAAGGGTGATTGAGAGTTGACCGAACCCTTTCTCCTTCATAGATTCGTAGCATTGTAAAGGTGTAAAGCACGGAAAGGTGCAGGAGTGGTTTAACTGGAACGCCTGGAAAGCGTTTGTACGGGCACAACTCGTACCGAGGGTTCGAATCCCTCCCTTTCCGCACAAAGAGACGCGGTGTCGGATTTATTGACGCCGCGTTTTCTCGTATACCATTAATTTAATTGTTCTTTTGATCTCGTCATATCAATGATTTGTCTGTTTGAGGATCGACTGGTCGAGGATCTTTATCCGTTAACTGAGACGCGTTTTGCTGCTGACCTCCTCATTGGTGGGATGACGATGAGAGAACGTGTTACTGCCATGGTCGCTTCTGAGCCGGTTTTGCTTCATGGTAGAGGCTATCTTTGGTCGGTTTATCCCGATCAATTCCTTCCTGCGCAGCCGACTGAACCGGTTTTGTTCCTTAACGCACGCGGGAGATTTCAACCCTCGTTTTTCCAATCCCTTTCAAAGGAGACCGGGTGGATTCTTCGTGACGGTCAGAACGTGGTTGCGGCTCGACTTGCCCCCGAGGAAGTTGCCTCTCTTGATTTGACACAGGACTATATCTCGTTCGGGAATAATCTCAAGGCGTTCAATCTCAAGACCACTACCTGGAAGTTCTATCGCTATCTCTGGGAGATGATTGTCGATAATGGGGATGCGATATATGATGACAGCAAGCTAATTGGAGAGGGAACGAAACGGCTTTTGCCAGATGGGGTTTACCGATGTGGCGATCATGATCTTATTGCTGACGATAATGTCACTCTGCAGCCCGGAGTCGTGCTCGATTGTACAGACGGGCCGGTTATTCTGGGAGCGAACATAACCGTCATGGCGAACAGTGTGATTCAGGGGCCTTGCATGGTTGGAGCGAACTCGACGGTCAAGATCGGTGCGAAAATCTATCACGGAACGACAATCGGTCCCTGGTGCAAGGTCGGGGGGGAGGTTGAAAATTCTATCATCATTGGTTGCTCGAACAAGCAGCATGATGGTTTTCTTGGACACAGCTATCTGGGAGCATGGGTGAACCTTGGCGCCGACACCAACACATCCGATTTGAAGAACACCTATGGTCAGATTCGTGTGAACTTGAGCGGAAGAGAAGTCGATACAGACCAGATGTTTATCGGCTCTCTCATTGGCGATCACAGCAAGACCGGGATCAACACGATGCTGAACACTGGATCGGTGATCGGTGTCTTTGCCAACATTTTCGGGTCCGGATTTTCTCCAAAGAATATCCCTTCCTTTTCCTGGTGTGATGGATCGACTATCACTCCCTATCGACTTGACAAAGCACTTGAACTTGCCAAGCGGGTCATGGTACGACGAAAGATCGTTTTTTCGGAGGCAGATCAGGGGGTGCTGAAGTATCTCTACCGGTGTGTGCATCCGGAATCCAACGTGTGACGGGTGAGGAAAAGAATGCGTCCACCAAACGTCGAATCTTCCGGCTTTTCCACTTCCAGCGATGCTGCTCGTTCTTCCATAGACGGTTTTTCTCGGAGGCTTTGAAATACCTATCTCTCCCCAGGGCATATCCTTATATTATATAGATTGGCTCACATTCATAGAATGTTCACAAACGATCGAAGATTAACCGAGCTTTTCATCAATCTCAATGGTATCTACAACGTTATTAAGGTTCTCTGGTATTATTACCAGTCTTATTCTTGGCTCATTGTTTCTGTCCGGTTGTGGCTCAAGTCGCATTACCCTCGAAGGATATGATGATGCCCTTTTGAATGGCAAAAGAGTTTTTCTTTTGACCCCTTCGGAGGGGGATTACATCTTTACGAGTATTGACGGATTCACCTATTCAAGAGGGATTGCCTCTATAACCGCTCAAACCAGAATTGACAACGAATTCCAGTCTCGCCTCCGCGATCGTCTCAATGTGACATTCGATTCTAACCTGGTTGTCAATTATCGGACGCAGCCGGTTGGGGTAATCCATCCGCTGAATGCTGTTACAGACTTCTTCGCTCATCCTTCTTCGTGGGACTGGACAAAGTTGGAAGCGGCTGGGAAAGAGGGAGTAATCGACTACTTAATTGTCCTCCGTTCCGTTACGATGAAGAATTATAAACCGAAAGGTGATGGTGCCATGGGGAAGGAGGAAGTCGATGCCGATTTCGTTCTGATAGATCTAACCAGGAGGTCAGTCATGACTCAGAATAACGTTGCGATTTCGGTTGATGATCCACGGCGCATTGCGGATACTTACATCAAACTGTCCGAAAAGCTGGCCTCGAAAATGCCGTTTCATGTAAAGGAAGACTGAGCTGACCGTTTTGGGAACTGGTATGTCAGAATTGCGATCAGGTCGTTCAGGACGGTACGTTCTCCTGTTGAAGGGATTCATTCTCGTGATGTTGCTTCTTCAGGTTGGTCTGCTTTTTCGATCGGATCGAGCGTTTCTCTCCCAACCGTACTTTGAGGATACGTTTTACGCCATGACCGTTGCTCGTTGGCTGGCCGAAGGTCAGGGATTCACGGTCGACGGAGTTCATCCTACAAATGGTGTGCAGCCATTGATCTGTCTGCTTTACGCTCCATCCTTCATGCTTAGTGGCGGGGACCTCTACCTGGGGCTTCGTTTTACCATGCTGTTGCAGATCGTTCTCTACACCCTTGTTGCCTGGCTTGCCACCCGATTTTTGGTATCGATGTTCAGGGGGGAGGCTGATCGTCAACTGCTGTTCTGGCTGGCCTTTGCTTTGATCTTTGTGAACTATGCGCTCTCCGTGCAGTTCCTTAACGGCCTTGAGACCAGCCTTGTTGTGGGGCTCACCTTCCTTTCATTACTGCAGTTCAATCGACTTGAAGAGAGGAAGGAAGGGGGACTTGCCGGATATCTCGGTCTCGGAGCATTGCTCGGATTAACAATCCTTGCCCGTGTTGATGCGATCATCCTCCTGATTGCCCTTGTTCTCTGGAAGCTCTACGTCGGTCATAAACAGTATGGGGATCTCAAGCCTAAGGAAAGGCTCCAAGGAGGACTGCGTACACTTGGTGCACTTTTCATGATGGGAACAGGAGCGCTTATTGTAAGCGGTCCCTGGTGGCTGTATAACGTGATAATGTTCGGCAATCCTGTGCCGATCAGTGGTCTGTCGCAGCAAGGGTTGAATCCTGATCAGTTCTTGCAAGTCATCGAGACCATCAACGTTGCACTTGAAGCGATTATTCCCGGAGTAGTTACTCCATCTCCCTGGCGTTTGCTGGGTATTGCATGGGTAGGTCTTGCCCTGTTGTTGCTCATCAGTGCTATTCTTCTCTTCTCCGAGTCTGCCCAATCGGTTGCCCGGTTAACCTATACCAAGGTTAAACATGACTGGAATCTTCGAAAGCCGGCCCCGCTTGCGATTACCATGCTCGGATTGGCTCTCTTCTATACATTCTTTTTCAGAGCACCTCATTTTCAGGCCCGGTACCTTATCCTCATGACTCTGACAATTCTTTTGGTAGTGGTTATGGTGGTGGTGTCGGCTAACCGTGTCCCATCAATGAGCACTCTTTTCAAGAAAGGGAGCCGGCTTGTGGTTGTTCTAATCCTCTCCTTTAGTCTGTTCTTCTTCCTGCGGCATTACGTAAACGCTTATGGAAACATGATGATGTCGACTGTTGACTGGATCGACGAGAACGCGGGTCAGGATGAGCGAATCGGAATTTTTCAGTCGGGAACTATCGGCTTTCTCTATCCTGAAAAGGCTATTAATCTTGACGGGAAGGTGAACCCGGAAGCTTTTCACGCATACAAGAATCAACGCCTTCCTCGCTACGTCGACTCAATGGATTTCGACTACATCATCGACTGGAAGTTTTATACAGACCGGATTTTCTATGATAGTACACTCAGTACTCAATATAGGTTGGTCGATACGCTGACAAACCATATGGGCGTCTGGAAGAAAATCGATGGGAGAGGGGGGGAATGATGAACGCAACTCTCTCCCTTGTGCTTCGTACCTTTTACTCTTTCAGGTAGTGGATAATAGTTAGTAGGTAGCAGCTAAGATCAATGGTGAGTTATCAGAAGTTGCTTCTGTTGTTATCGAGGTTCTCAACCATAAAATGGTCTTCTGACAACCATTCAACTATTGAACCAATAGAACCAACACCTAAATTAGTGAGTAGGATGTAGGGTTTGATCATTATGAATAGTGAGAGGCCCCCGACTCTTTAACTCTCGACTCTAAGGACTCTCATCACGAGGACAATATGATGAAGATTCAGTATATAAAAGAGCAGTTTGTTTTTCTGCTACTCCTGTTTTCCCTTACCGGTGCCTCCCAGGTTCATGGGCAGACCAACGTCTATGTGATCGAAGTTTCAGGCGATGTTGATCTGGGACTTGGCCCCTATGTTGAGCGTGTGGTTGCTGATGCAAACAATGATCCCTCAGCCGTTGTATTGCTCCATGTCAACACGTTTGGAGGTCGTGTAGATGTTGCCACGAAGATCAAGGATGCTGTGATTAACTCTGTCTCTCCAACAATTGCCTTTGTCGACAAGCGGGCAATCTCTGCCGGAGCCTTGATTACGCTTTCAGCCGAGAAGATTACAATGGCTCCCGGTGGCAGTATCGGTGCGGCTACGCCCGTCTACCAGACGGGCGAGAAAGCTTCTGAGAAAGTTGTCAGCTATATGCGTGGAGAAATGCGCGCAACGGCTGAGAAGAATGGACGTGATCCTGCAATCGCTGAGGCGATGGTAGATGAAGAGGTCGTGCTTAGCGATACTACTCTCAAAAGAGCCGGCAAGCTTCTTACTTTGACAACAGAGGAGGCTGTAGACGTTGGATATTGCGATACCGTTGTTAATTCTGTCGAAGAGGCATTGTCTGCCTTCGGATATCATGATGTCGTTATCCAGAATGCCGGAATGAACTGGGCAGAGTCTCTCGTCCGTGTTCTTACGTCACCCTTTCTGAGCTCACTCCTGATAATGCTTGGTCTGGGTGGACTCTTCTACGCGGTCAAGACCGGACATTTCGGAGCGGTCTCAATTGTCGGTATCTCAGCAATTGTTCTCTTCTTCGGAGCGCAGTACCTGGTCAATCTTGCGAATGCTCTTGAGATTATTATGTTTGCTGCCGGCGTTCTCTTGTTAGGTGTTGAACTCTTTGTTATCCCAGGATTCGGTGTTGCTGGAGTGTCGGGCATCATACTAATGGTACTTGCTCTCTTCCTCGCGCTGATCGGAAGTTTCGATGCGATATCTATGGACTCATTGTCAACTCCTCTTTATACGTTAGCAGGTGCGTTGGTCGGCTTTGGAGTCATCGCATGGTTAATGATAAAGTTCCTGCCGAACTCCTCTGCCTTCAGAAGGTTTGCACTCTTTGAAGAGTCGGTTGGTGGAGCGGAGTTGCCGGAAGCCGCTCTTGAGAAAAGACTGCGGGGTGCCACCGGATCGGCAATCACAACGCTCCGACCTGCCGGTGTTGCATTCTTAAACGGTGACCAGTACGATGTCGTCTCCGATGGCGAGTTCATCCCGGCTGGTCAAGAGATCTATGTGGTTCACGTAGAAGGGAGGAAGATTGTTGTGCGTCGGTTGCCGGAGATGATGAGAGGTGAGTAGTAGGGAAGCGATCCCTCACTGCTTATCGACTCCTGACTCTTCAACTCTACAAACTTTATGAACTCTATAAGAATCAACTCAACGAATTCTCACACTCGATTTGTTTACCTTCTACCACTCCTCTGTGTGCTGATATTTCTATTGTTCATCTCTTCGGACCTTCTGAGGGCACAAGAGCAAATTCGTGAGCCTTTCATTCTCGATTCACTCTACTTTAACCGAATAAACATTGCCGACACAACGTCACCCTATAGCCTGTTCGAGCAATTGACCAATCTTCCTCATGCACTCACAAAGGAGTCTGTTCTTCGTCGGGGTGCGGGGCTTGTTCTGGGCAGGCTTGATACCATCCAACTCCATAACGTCGATGAGTACGAACGATACCTGCGTGAGCTTGGAGTCTTCTCGACGATTGTATTCGAGCTTGACTTCGGTGATACGGCCACATCCCGTCCCTTAAATCGCATTCTGAAAACACGAACTGAAGATGGTTGGTCCCTTGTTATTGAGCCATATCGCGAACCGGGTGAGGATCGGACAGCCTGGGTGCTTGTTGAGGCGAACCTTCTCGGCTATGCAAAGCGACTCGGACTTGGTGCTGACTTAATCTCCCCTTTGGATTCTACCTGGCGGAGCCTTCTACAATATCGTGATCCCGCACTGTTCGGTACATCATACCTCTTTGATGGCTTTGCCCTTTGGTCGAGAGGGTTGAAGCGATTGGAGGTCGATCTGAGAAGACCATTCTATTCAGACCTAACTCCTCATTCCTGGGGTGGGGAGGCCCGGTTTGCCGACGGTTATGAGCTGTTCTTTCGGGATCGAACTCCCGATCCGGAGCAGTTCTGGGTTGCTGATACCAACTACTCATTCCGTTATGGCCTCAGTGCCTGGTATGGAAACTCCAATCGGGATGAAGATCTGTTTCATGCTGCGTTGGCGGTTTCCTACAATCGGCATGATCTTGAATCGGGGAACGCATATCCACGCGCGTTTGATAACAGTGTGAGCATTTTCGGCGGCATAGGTTCGCTGCGTCGGGAGTATGTTCACCTCGATGGCTACGATTTTTCCGGCTCACGTCTTGTTCCGATAGGTGCACAAGGTCGCGTCTCGATTGGGAAGTTCTTTGCACATCATGATGGTCTTGATGATGTAGTCTACGTTGGAGGTGATATACGGAAGTCGATGATAAGCAGAAGTTTTTATTCGTTTCTCAAGGCCGAAGCTGGAACTGGGTTCAGTGGCAAGGAGACCCTCCTGACGATGTTTCGTGGCACGGCCTCCGGTGGCGTAAAGCTTGGTCCGGGAATCCTGGCGGTCATGGGACAACTCTCCGTTGCCTGGCGATGGCCTCGATATCTCTGGGTATCTGGCGCGAGAGGAGATATTGGACTGCGCGGATATGATGATCGTGAGGTCTTCGGGGACAACCGACTCGGATTTAACGTTGACTACCGGCTGTTCCCAATGATTGACCTTGGATTATGGGAGGTTGGACTTGCAGGCTTCTGGGATGTTGCCGGTCTGTGGAATCAGGCGGAGTTGTTCGGAAAAACCCGGTTTCATAACGGTGCTGGGGTTGGGATCAGAATTGGGAATAGCAAAAAGGTAGACGGAGGCGTTCTTCGTGTTGATATTGGATGGAATTTCGATCGTGGGGAGATCGGGGAGATCGACTTCGGGATCCATGAGGCCTTCGATCTCTTCGGCACGCTCGATTTTGAGCCTCCTGCCCCTTATACACCTTGATCCATCTCTTCCTCCTTTTTCGTATTTTTACAAATCTATAGCAATAGCAAAAAAATAGACTGAGAACCGATGTTTGATTCACAGAAAGAGAGGCTGCAAGAACTTGACGTCAAGCTCAGTGAGCTGAGGAGGTATCTTTGACCTTGGTGGTAAAGAGAATGAGATAGCTGAGTTGGAAAAACAAACGCAGGAGCCTGATTTCTGGAACGATAATGAGGCTGCTCGCAAAGTGATGGGCGAGATTACCGCTCGCAAAGAGTGGGTGGAGAGTTGGAATGATGCCCAAGGAAAAATTCAGGATGCCTCAGCATTGATTGAGTTGGCTGAAGAAGCCGAAGAAGAGTCGATGACCGACGAAATCGACCGTGAACTGAACGAGGCTTCCCGGATGATCGACAATCTGGAGTTTCGTCGGATGTTATCCGATCCCGACGATACCCGTGACGCAATTCTGAAAATTCAGGCGGGAGCAGGTGGAACGGAGGCGCAGGACTGGACACAGATGCTCCTCAGGATGTACATGCGATGGGCTGAGCGGAGTGGATTCTCAATTTCCCTTCTTGATGAGCAAGAGGGGGAAGTAGTCGGTCTGAAGTCGGTGATAATTGAGATACAAGGTCCCTATGCCTTTGGTAATCTGAAAAGTGAAAACGGTGTCCATCGCTTGGTCCGTATCTCTCCATTCGATTCAAACGCACGTCGCCATACCTCGTTCGCATCAGTCTTTGTCTATCCTTCAGTTGATGATGATGTTCAAGTGAAAATCAATCCATCCGAGGTAGTGATGGAAACCTTCCGTTCGGGAGGGAAGGGGGGACAGAACGTCAACAAGGTTGAGACTGCAGTTCGACTCCGGTATGAGTTTATCTCTCCACGAGGAGATCGTTACCCGGTTATCGTCAGTTGTCAGGAGCAGAGATCTCAGCTTCAGAATCGTGAACGGGCCATGCGAATGCTCCGTTCGGAGATTTACGAGATCATGCGGCGGGAGGAGGAGGAGAAAAAGGTGCAGATTGAGGGGAGCAAGAAGCGTATAGAGTGGGGAAGTCAGGTTCGCAACTATGTGTTCCAACCGTATACACTTGTGAAAGATCTGCGTACAGGCTCGGAAACGGGAGATGTTCAGGCGGTGATGGATGGAGAGATTGATCAGTTTATTCGAGCATTCCTATTACAATATGCCGAAGCCTGATCGCATATCCGATATCCTCCTGAACAAGATTAGGATTGAGCGTCGCTTCCTTCTCATGCCCTACTATACCTGGTGGTTTGAGTATAACCGGCTTGAGATTATCGAGCCGTTGACCGGAAGTATCCCTCATGTACATTGGAGTGAGTGGGAGTCATTCGTTCGCCATGCTTCGGAAGATCTCCTCAAAGAGATCGACCGGCATGATAAATTGGCTGAAGAATTGCGAAGGGCGTGCGAGGGACTTCAACGAGCGATTGAGGTGAGCAGTGAGCTTCGGGGCCTTTATCAACGTGTTGTGACTCCCGAATTCCTTGCCGAGCTTGGAACCGCCGAATCAGAATTATTTGGAGCACGTTGGCCCAATTCAGTCTTTCCCTATCTTGCCCAACTCATAGTGAACCAGACCCCACCCGATTGCTCGCCACTCTATACAATCCGTCCATTATGGATACGAGTTGGAACCGAGTTTCTTCGATTGCGACAGCATCCTGCATTTGCTGAAAAAACTCAGTGGTGTCAGAAAATTGTCGAGGGGCTGTTGATTTCCATTGAAAGGCTTGAAGCGACATTGACTCAGAAAACCGAAGCTGAACTCTCATGAAAACTGTTCAACTCATAAAGCTTGCACATGCTCGCTCCGGAGATAAGGGTGATGCGGGAAATGTTGGTGTGATTGCCCGAAAGAAAGAGTGGTACCCGATTATTGCCCAGGCCTTAACGGTTGATCGCGTAAAAGAGCATTTTAAGGATATCTCTGACGGTCCTGTAGAACGATTCGAGTTGCCTAATCTCTGGGCATTGAACTTTCTGCTTCACAATACCCTTGGAGGAGGTGGTACAGTATCGCTCAAATTCGATGCACAAGGAAAGACGCTCTCCTCAGCAATGCTCCGTATGGAGATTGAGGTGCCGGATGAAGTTGAAGAGGAAGTGAGAGCTTAGAAGTATGGAGAGCAGGGAGTCATGAGTCAGAAAGTCGAGGGGCGGAACAGATTGTAGCCCCGGCGTCCTTGCCGAATATCGTCTCATAGCAAGGCGGAGAGATGACAAAAGTTGGAAGTGAGTTAAGAAAGGTGTCTGGGCTTGACAAGAATCAGTTAACATTCATCGTATAAGCTCAAAGCCCAAATAACTATGGATCTGATAACAGACCTAAACGAATTACGCAGAACGGCGCTTGACTTTTTCATGAATGAAGGCGTTCTGCGGTTTGGTGATTTTACTCTGAAGAGTGGGAGAAAATCTCCCTACTTCTTCAATACCGGTCTCCTTTGTTCCGGACGGCAACTCGCTACGATTGGACATCTCTATGCGAGCATGATCTCCATGACCGAAGAGTTCAATCAGGCCGATGTTCTCTTTGGTTCTGCGTATAAAGGGATTCCCATCTCTGTTGCAGCCGCTGTCGCATTCGCCGGAACTGGTAATGAAGACTTTCGCGCAGTTAGTGATCGGAAAGAGACGAAAACACACGGAGATAAGGGTGCTTTTCTGGGACGCATTGAGTCGGGCGATAAAGCCATTATTGTCGACGATGTTATCACAGATGGCGCTACGAAGATGGAGGCGTTGGGGAGGCTCTGCGAAGCCGATGTAGTCCCTCTGGCACTTGTGATTGCCTTTGATCGTCAGGAGCCGGCCGATGATTCAGGCCTATCGGCAGTCAAACGATTCGAAGAGCGTAGCGGGGTAAAGGTCTATTCTTTGTTGAGTGTAGAGGATGTTATGCAGAAACAACCCGATGTGGCGGAAACCCTGAAAGCCCATCTTGAAAGTTTTACCCTATGAGAGGGGTGGGGTTATTCACAAGATGGCACGATCCCTTCCGATTCACTCGAGCTTGAAGAGTTTGTGCTGAGGAACAGTTCGAGTGATTTCCACACAAGCGCCCATATTCTTCTTCTAAGGACAATTGCAGGGTATCAGTGTGATTTAGGAAAACGACTGCTTCGGTTTAGGAGCAGAGAAAGGGGAGTGCAGGCTGGATAACCGCTATATCCGACTAAAGGGCTTGAAAAGGAGAGTGCGTCTCGCTTATTACGTTCAGAAAGTCGTAAGAAACGGGAAGCAGATCGAATCCAGTTTTGTACGACGGTTAAAACAGGCAAAATTTGTGTGTTTCCCCTACAATTTTATGACAGGCTGTTCCGTCCTCTGTAAAGGAATTGTTCAGCAAAAATAAAATTCTGTACGAAAACTTGACTTGCAAAAGAAAAGCATTATATTTGTACTCTATGTGACAGCAATGCTGTTGCTTCTTTGAAAAGTGTTTATAGACTATCAAGTCTACGCATGATGGGTCTGGGGTGAGCCCATCATGCGGGCCGCCGGAGGTGCACATCTGGTGGCCCACCTCCTTTGAAAGGTCTCCGGGATTTCCTGGAGACCTTTCGCGTTTTTGTCGATGTGGGTCTCAATAGAGGCGGTTTGTTACTCTGATCCCCCAAACTGGATGAAGAGTCTCTCGGTCAAGAAGAGAGTTGCGAGAAATAGACTTGGATTGACATACAGGCCTTTCGATCCGCCTTCGGCCGATTCTCCGAAAACCTCTGTACGCAACGGCCTTCGATGGATCAGCACGAGTTTGCATCGATAAGTCCCACTATCCAACCAACTGAACCAATTCACTAATTAACCTCTAACCAATTACAACACTACCTTAAATCCACCCCGAATCTCCCGACCTGGTCCAGGCAGTCCAAGCTGGTAGAGCGTTACGGCGTCGGTGATGTTATCCATCCTGATAAATAGTTCAAGCAGGTCAATCCCTGAGACCGGTTGGATTACCTTCCACGACAGACGTGCATTGAATTCTACGGATGGATCAAGCTTCTCGAACTGGTTATCATCGTTCAATGAGTAGGCCGTGCCAGTATAGATCGTCTCGCCATCAAGTTGAAGATGAAGGGGGGTCTTCCATGCCAGGTTCAACGTTCCAAGCTGCTCAGGCTTTTCCGAAAGAAAGGTCAATGAATCGCTTCCTTCAACCTCAGCGCGTACATGCGAAAGCGTGAGATGCCCGCTCGCACGAAGATTGTCAACGATACGCCAGGAAGCCAGCAGTTCAACACCAAAGGCTCGGCTGCCGGGAAGGTTGATGCGCTGGCGAAGAGTAGGGCCGGGCGTATCGACCGAACGTTGATCGATTGTGTTTGATGTAAGCTGAGCAAAGAACGTCCCTTCAACCCGAATGCGATCTGCAAGAGTGCCCTTATAACCGAGATCAATACTCAGTCCCGTTTCCGGTTTCAAGTTTGGATTGATGAGAAATCGGCGCAGCGCCTCGCCATAGAGTTCCCGCATTGAAGGGAAACGACTCTTCCTGCCAAGCGAAAACCGGCCCCGATCTTGAGGGGAGAATTGATAGGTGATCCCACCGGAAAATCCCGGCTCGATGAACGGATCCTGCTTCGGTTTGTCCGCAGATTCAAGGGTCACCATTCCGTCGAGGCTCGCTCCGAGCAGCATCGTAATGTTTCGACCAATCTTGTTGTTATACTCGGATCCAAGACTGAAGGTATATTGGCTATAGCTTTGTGCAGGGTCTTCTTGTTCAACGCCAAGGCTATCAAACTCCGAGTCGACTTGGTCGTGTCGGGCATAGAGTTGATTGGCAGAAAAACTGATCTTTCCCTCCTCGAGCTCACGAGCTACTATCGTTCGCAGTCCAAAGGCTGCGTCATCATCTTTCTGCGCTTCGGTCACTTGCCGATACTCTGCCGAAGCATACTGATCGATGCGTTGGCGAAAGAGCGTTGCCCAGCCAGCACCACGAACTTTCCAAAGATTGTACTGACCAAGCTTGAAGCTATATGTCGCTGTTCCGTTGAAGAGCAACCACTCGGGATAACGCCAGAATCTGACGCGGTCAACATCGGGATCTTTATGCCCTTCGGGTGCAATCCCTTTTTCAGAATCGATAAGATTGACAGATAGGCCGATAGCACTGTTTTCTGAGAAATGATATTCACCTCGACCATAAATGCTGATAGAGCGGTTGTCGGTGTTTGTGCGTTGATCCGAACCGATCTGGTTAAAGGGTAGGTCTGCGTCAGTAGCAAGTGGTATGCCATCACGCTCTGAGAACGATAGCGCCCCAATGTAATTAAAGTCACCTCGGCGTCCGAGATGTGTAAGAGATGTCCTGAGCAGTCCGTTTTCACCGGTTCCTCCTTTGAACTCCGTCAAATATCCGTCCGAGCCAAGCTCTTGTGTAAGAATGTTGACTGCTCCTCCCATCACGTTAGCTCCATAGAGAACGCTCGGGGCACCTTTCTCGGCAACGAGGCCACCCACAGCATTTAGAGGAACAAGGCTGAGGTCGATTCTGTTATCCCAGGGGATGTTCAGTAGCGCACCATCAAAGAAGATTGAAACCTGGCGTTCACCGGCATTACGCAGATAGAGATTTGCTTCACCACGTGAGTTTATCTGGACGCGGGCTGAAGGAACTTCATATAGAACTGCGCTGACCTCGGAGGCATCTGTCTTGTTCAGTTCGGATGTCCTGACAAGATCACGAGATACAGGGGTGATGCGCTCGCGACGGGTTTCGGTTATGGTGACCTCACCCATCACATAGATCTGCGTTGAATCTTCTTCGTCGAAGTAAATGGAGTCCACTTGAGAGGTGGTCTGAGCTTGAACTGATGTGATAGCGAAGGCAAGTGTGATAAAAAAACTGCTCAAACGGACGATGCGCATATATTCTCCAGAATGTGAGAGTCAACCTATGTTTTTTATGTTCAGTGCTAGAAGTAGAGTCGATACAGCAGTCGTAGGTTACGTCCCGGCTCCGGATAGACTGCCTTTATACGGGAGAGGTGATTTCGATACTCCATATTAAAGATATTATCGATGCTGATCACAATTGTGTGAAGTGTTGATTCGGTGTTGAATCGTAATTGTCCGAACAGATCAAACACAACATATCCTGATGTTGGTTCCTCAAACTCCCCAACCCGATCCTGCGAGCTTGCCCATCGTAGAGTGATACCCGACAGTATCGGGTCAAATTGATGTCGTAGTCCCACTCTACCGTTCAACGGGGGAATCCAGGGAAGTGGGGAATCGGTTTCCTGATCAGCTCCAATCACCCATCCCAGAGTGCCGATTCCGGTCAATCCACCGATGAGACTCCACTCAAGCTCAACTTCGGCTCCTGTAAGGAGAGCATCCTTACCAAGATGCTGATAAAGAGGTAAAAACGTTCTGAAGTTTGTATCGCCTGTGGCTTGCGGTATAATATAGTTTGTTATGCTGTTTCGGAAGAGAGAAGCTGCGAGAAAACCTTGCTCGCTGGTGATTTGAGATGAAAGCTCAATTCCAAGGCCTGTTTCCGGTTCGAGATTGACATTACCAACTTCGTAACTGTAGGCAGCGAGATGTGGTCCGTCCGAGAAGAGTTCCTGGACATTTGGCTTACGCCATGTTCGAGAGAGCGTAAGGCCAAGCGAGAAAGCCCGATCCGGTGCATATGAGAGGGTGATACCACCGGAGAGGCCGATAAACTGGCGATTTCGGACTACTCCTGCGTCGGTGGTATCAGTGCCGGAGGGGAGCACCCGATGATAGTCGAACCGAATTGCTCCGGAAAGAACCAGGTCATGTAAACGTTTCTCCTCAAAGAGAGAAAGGGCGACATGGCCTTCATCGGTTTGAGGTATCTGTACGCCGTTCGCAGCAAAGTCAACGAATGATCCTTGAAGACCGATAACACCTTGATCGAAAATTCCCGCGAGCCGATCATGGTAGAGTTTGAGGGCACCAGAAGATGTCAGAATGCCATACTCAGTTCCGATCACACCGCCCGACTCAATCTCGCGGTGATGATATCGGATGTAATTGCCATCAAGCTTGATTGATCGGATAAACCGTGAGTCGAGATAGAACTCGGCGCTTCCAGTGTACTGCCATCGATTCATTTCTACACTGACTCCGTTCGGATGTGCACCGATAAAACCGCCCGGAAGGCCGTAATGATTCTGATAATAGCTTGCTTCAACTCCAATTGATCCATCACGAAACGGATAACGTCCTCCGGCCGAAAGGTCAATGGTTTCAAGGTTCGTGTTCTCCAGCTTTTCGGCCGGTGTATAGACATCGTTTGCAGTCCGGTAACTCCCTTGAAGGAAGAGGGCAAAAGGACCAACCGGTATCCGCAGAGATGTTCCGCCTGCAATACCTCTCGATACTGATTCGCCTTGCAATGTGGCCCAACCATGAATCTGGTCGGGCAAGTTCGCGATTCTACTCTCACGGCTGATATTAATAACACCACCCAGAGCATTAGAGCTATACAGGTACGAGGCCGGCCCACGGACGATTTCTATCCGTTCAGTCGCAAGAGGATCTGCGGTTACCGCATGATCAGCCGAAAGGGCTGAAGCATCTCCGGTCTCTATTCCATCTTCAAGAATTGCGAGCCGATTACCACTCATACCACGTAGGACAGGACGGGCTGTCACCGGTCCCATCGACTGCTGTGAAACCCCAGGTTCCGAGGCAATCGTTGCAGCCAACGTTCCGCCGAGCTGTTGCTGTAAACGAGAGCCGGAGAGGACTCGCGATGGATACAGGCCTGTGAACCTGTTATCATTGCGAGCGACTATCACAACTTCCTGCGTCTGCAGTAAGGTCTCTTCAAGCTCAAACGTCCTCTTAACCGTATCGGTTTCTGAAACGATCCGGATACTAAACTGTTCCGAACGATAACCGAGAGCGTTAATCACAAGAGTATAGGTGCCGGGACGGAGGTTGCAGAACTGAAATCTCCCCCCGTCGTGAGAGGGTTCTGCCCGATTAATCTCTAAAACTCTGACTGTAGCCCAGTTGACAGGCTGAGCGATTGCAGTATCAATTACTTGTCCGACAATACAACTGGCTCGAAGAGAATTGTTTGCAAACAGAATAAGACCGAGGAGGAGAATCAAACCGACTCTCCTCCTTCTGTCTTTAATGGTCATATGCCTTCGAGCCAGGTTCATGGTGTTACCTGTACAGGAATACCGGATGCACCGAACTCTACATCGTCATAATGTTTCAGAGTGACTGTGAGCGTAGTCGATCCAGGCGCTTTACCATGGACTTCAAACTCCCATTTCTCGCCTTCATGCTGCTCTATCTCTGCTATAGCATCGTTTTCAAGATCAAACTCAACAATCATATGTTCTTCGTCGGGCTGAAACTCATTTTCATCGTCGGTGAGGAACCAGATTGTGATATGATCGGTCTCGTTCCCCTGAGCCACGGAAATGCCATTTCCTTCTTGAAGCAGGCCACCGTATATCTTCGCTAAAACGGTTCCATCTTCGCTCTTCAGCACAAGTCCCTGTGCCTCTTCATTTCCGTGATTATCATCTTCATGCTTAATAACTACGGTAATCTCCGGGGACTCATAATCGTTATGGTCTCCATGCTTGATCGCAAGTTTGATTGTTGTTGTTCCCTCTTTCAGTCCGCGTAAATGGAAATCCCAATCTCCCGGTTCATCACGAACAACTTCGAGAACAGTAGGATCGCCAACAATCGCTTCAGGGCTGGAATCAGCATCAGTTGGGACAAAAAGATCTCCATCTTTATCTATGAACTGAAGCTTGAAATGTGGTGACAGAACTCCCTCTGTGACTTCAAACTCTCCGGTTACATTCGCTCCCTCGATTCGTACAAGTTCAACACCACCGGAGCTGACGACAAGCCCGACCGGATCAGCATGCTCTTCCTCTACTACCGGGTTCTCTTCGCACGAATGGAAAAGAAATGAGACAAGTACGGGGATAAGCACAAGTTTAATTCGAGAACGTAGAATTGATGTATTCATAATAAATAATGTTTATGTCTTGATGTTATGTTGATCGGTGTTTTCAGGGTGAGTGCCAAGAGTCGCAGAGCGACGCTCCGTTGATAGCCCCATGCAAGAGCATGGGGAAGAGGAAATCCTCTCCGATAGAAAAGAACCAGCGGTGCGACCCAAATTGCTCTCCACAGTCGCAAAGCGACGTGCCATCGGTAGTCCCAATGTGAAAGCATGTAGCCGTACCCACTCACATCTTGGTCAGAGATAGGAGATAAGCACTAAGGAGAACAGCTCAGGCAGATGGAGGGGCACGTAAAAAAGGAAGAGAGGGAGTCTTGGAGACTCTGAGTTCGGGAAGAATAGTTGGGAATAAACCTCTTCTCGAGATTAACTCTAAAGAGTGAGATTGATCAAATACTGTTGAGTATGTCTTGCCTTGCAGACAGAGGTAACAGTCGGTGGTTTCCTTGCTACTATTCTCCGGGGAATCTGTACCACTCTTATCGGTTTCACCGAGATCAGCGAGGTCGAGAACCGCCCCGGTCGATTGTGGAGCCCCATGGTGATGCGTGATCGAATGTATCGATCCGGCTACCACAAACCCGCAGTAGGCGAATATCACCAAAACTGCCGTTGCTGAGGATATTATCGAATAAAGGCTTAACATAAGCAGAAGAAGACGGTACTTCTACGACACAAAGATAACGAACAATACATAAAGAACGTGTAACTTCGCACTGTGCAACGGGTAGTTACAGGAGTCGGTGCAGGGGCTTCTTAGGAGGATGGTTTTTGGAGGATGGTTTTTTCTTACAATTGCCCGGCCTGATGAGCGTCGCTTTTGTGTGTATAGAATCCTAATGCAATTTTGAGATCGTGAGTATGATTCCCATCCGACCGAAGAGGTTTTCCAGCTCCATATTTCGTAGAAGCGTATCCCTCTTTACGATACTTCTCTTTTTGGGCGCAACTTCCTCGATCCAGTCTCAGGATTTCGGCAAGAACAAGGTGCAGTACCGTGCCTTTGATTGGAAGTTCATTCAGAGCGCTCACTTTGATGTCTATTTCTATAACGATGCGGGCCTGAATCTCGCAACGTTTACTGCCGAAGTTGCCGAGGATGCGCTCTCGTCTCTGCAGGAGCATCTCCGGTTCAGTATTTCAGAACGAATATCCCTTGTCGTCTATAACTCTAAGAATGACTTCCAGCAGACGAACGTTGTCAGCGCCTACATGCCTGAAGGGGTTGGTGGCGTCACTGAGTTGTTCAAGAATCGTGTGGTAGTGCCATTTGAGGGAGACTGGGAGAAATTCCGGCACGTGATTCATCATGAGCTTGTTCACGCGGTCTTGAACGACAAGTTTTATGGGGGATCGATTCAGTCGATTATCCAGAACAATATTCGGGTTGAGTTGCCCATATGGATGAACGAGGGGTTGGCCGAGTTTGAAGCATACGATGGCTACAATGCCGAGACCGACATGTTTATCAGGGATGCAGTGATTGGTGAGTACATGCCGGAACTCTATCAGATGGACGGATACTTCGCCTATCGCGGAGGGCAGTCATTCTACTGGTACGTTGCTGAAAACTATGGTCGCGACAAGATTGGCGAGTTGCTCAATCGTGTCAAGAGGTCGGCTTCTCTCGACGCTGCATTTCAAGGAGCGTTTGGCAAGGGCTTGGAAGATTTTTCAGAGCAATTTCTTTATGATCTGAAGAAAACATATTGGCCTGATATTACGGACAGAAAGCGACCCCGCGACTTTGCACGAGAGTTGACTGATCACGAGGGGGAGGGGTCGTTCATGAATGCCTCTCCGTCAATTTCACCCGATGGACTCTCAGTTGCCTTTATCTCGGATCGTGACGGCCCACGCTCGGTCTACGTGATGAGCGTCGATGATCGAGGTAGCGCGCGTAAGCTGATTGAAGGGGAGCGGAACGTCGAGTTTGAAGAGCTGCATCTTCTGAGTCCTGCAATTGCCTGGGCACCCGACAGCCGCCGCGTGGCGATGGCAGTAAAGTCGAAAGGGAAGGATGTCATCTTCTTAATAGATGTCAAGTCAGGTGATCGCAAGAAGCTCAGTTTCGATCTCGATGCTATCTACTCTGTCGACTGGTCACCTGATGGTTCCCATCTTGCTTTTCAGGGGATCAAGGGAGATATGTCCGATATCTATACCTATGATCTGAAAAAATCGGAGTTGAGAAATCTGACCAACGATCTCTTCAGCGATTACGATCCGAAATGGGCCGAGGATAACCAGACGATTTACTTCCTTTCTGACCGCAAGGATAATCCGATCCGGAGTGCCAGGGGGTTGGGTTACAAGATCTGGAATTATGATTACCAGCAGACGGACATCTATAGTCTGAACACAACCTCGCTCGATTTACAGCGTATTACCTCTGACCTGGCCATGGAAAAGACACCGACGCCCAGCCCGGACGGCTCTCTCTTTTATGTGTCGGACGTGAACGGCATTTATAATATCTATGTGTTCAATAAACCTGGAGAGGAGCCACGCCCCGTCACAAACTCCATTACCGCTATTGAACAGCTTACGATCACACCTGATGCCAGCAAAATGGTCTTTTCGGCCTGGAACGGGAGAGGATATGACATCTTTCTGCTGCTTGCCCCTCTTGAATTAAATCTGGCCGAGGATAAACTCGAAAAGACAACGTATGTAACGCAAGCCGAGAATTCGGTCGATACGACCGAAGCGTTCGTTGAGCCGGAGAACGTAACGGTAGTGACCGATGTCGTCGGCTATGATGATGTAGCAATTGATCTGGACGAGTCGCTCATTGCCGAATCACCTGATGATCGCCTCAAGCATACAACGTATACCAAGTCCGCTAATCCACCGCTGGGGGCTGTTGATAAAGATGGAAATTACGTTCTACAGGACTACAAGGTGAAGCTATCAATGGATGTTTTCCAGGCAACCGGCGTCTATGATAATTTCTATGGTTTCCAGAGTCTGGTGCAAGCCCTGTTCAGCGATGAGCTCGGAGATCATAACATCTATCTTGCGGGCAACCTGCAGTTCGATCTCATCAACAGCGACTTCTACGCCTACTACGATTATCTGGAAAAGCGAATCGACTATCAGTTCGGTCTCTTTCAGAATTCTCTTCTGTTCAGGGTAGGAGCCTTAGGTGATATCGCTCGTTTCCGACAGCTTGGAGGGAGCGTGACGGCATCAAATCCGTTTGACCGGTTCCGGCGCGTAGAGGTTGGGGCAACATTGATGAACGTCTCCCGGGAGACACTCGAAGGCGAATCGTTTCTCAACGATCAATCGAAGTTCCTTGCAATGCCGAATATTCGCTATGTCTTTGACAACACCGAAACCCTGATTTTCAGTCCAGTCTCCGGTTCACGCTATTACATCAATCTGCTTGGCAGTCCAAGAATAGGTGATGATGGCGTCGGCTTCTGGTCTGCAACAACAGACTTCCGACATTACATACCTCTCGACAAGCTCGGCCTCTACGATATTGCTTTCCGTCTCTCAGGGGGAGCAAGTTTTGGTCCTGATCCACAACAATTCTTTATCGGTGGAATGGATGGGTTCTGGATCAACTCCGATTTCACGAGTCAAGGGATCCCGATTTCTGATGCAGAGGATTACTCGCTGGTCACTCCCGGATTCCCCTTGCGTGGATATGATTGGGGCGAGTCGATCGGTTCAAAGTATGGATTAGTCAACCTTGAGCTTCGTTATCCTCTCCTTCTCTTCGGCAGTGGTGGGGTCCTGTCTTCAATCCTCCAACTTCTGACCGGAACGGTCTTCCTGGATGTCGGTGCTGCCTGGGATGAAGGACTGAACCTGACAACCACTGACCTTCAGGGAAGGAGAGTTGCTGACGATTTGCGCATGGGATCGGGAATTGGACTCCGCTCCTTTGTGCTTGGCTTCCCGCTCCGTCTTGATGTGGCATGGAGTTATAATTTGAACTCCTGGGGCAAGCCGAAGTATTATCTCTCGATAGGGCAAGATTTTTAAGGGTCAAGAGTTTAAGAGTCTGGAGTCGAGGAGTCAAGCAGACGGGGGAGAAGGGGACAGGGAGAAAGGAACGGTTGTGTGGTTGTGTTCAATTAACTGTGTGATTTAATAGTGATAGTTCCTTTTTATTCGCTCTTGGTTATTGGGTTGTGTTCAATTAACTGTGTCATTTAATAGTGATAGTACCTTTTTATTCGCTCTTCGTAATTGGGTTGTGTTCAATTAACTGTGTCATTTAATAGTGATA
>JAGWAZ010000040.1 GCA_021296135.1 Chlorobiota bacterium
CTGCTGACCCCGGCCTAAACGCCGGGGCTACCGATAGCCAGATCGATCTCAGATTTCGGAACACTGATAAACACTGATACTAAAACAAAACACTGATAAACACTGATGGAACAGACCCTAGACTCTTGACTCTTCGATTTCAGAACCTTGATTAACGATAGAACCTCGATTAACGATCGATGATGTCAGAATGTCAGTATCTGGTGTCAAAATATCAGTATTCGATGTCAAAATGTCGATTAACGATGTTCGATTTCAGATTTACGATGTATCATAGCCCAGTCGTTTACGGCTGGGATGAGGACGAAGATTGCACAGCCCTTTACGTATAGCCCAGCCGTTTACGGCTGGGATGATGTGATTGCATCGACCCTTCAACCACGGCCTAAACCCCGGGGCTACCCATAGCTTAGCGGTTCAACGACGATCAGGGCGAAGATTGCCCAGCCGTTTACGTATAGCCCAGCGGTTTACGGCTGGGGCGATGTCTTTATGAGACGGACAAGTGTTTTTCAACAAAGCTGATAACCCCTTTTGCAAATGCCTCCCAACTATATTTCTTCCTTTCCTCGACAATAGCCTGGCTCATCTTCTCAAGAGTTCCTGGTAAAAAAGCTTTCTCCACCGCTTCAGCAATGTGCTCAGGGCTGGCTTCGGAAATAACAAATCCGGTCTGACCATCAACTACCACTTCAGACAAGGAACCCACATCGGTTACCACCGACGGCAGAGCAAAGTTGTGCCCAATCTGAACGATGCCGCTGTTTGTCGCCGAGCGGTATGGGAGGACGAGAAGATCGGAAGCCGAGAACCACTTCATGACTTCTTCGTTTGGGACGAACTCATTATGGATTTTGATGTGATCCTGAAGATCATGCTTCTGGACGATGTCGAGATAGGGCTTGGGATCGCCGAAAAATTCGCCAACAACAAGAAGCTGTACCTTGGGAATCCGCCTCACGACCTCAGGGATTGCTTCAAGTAAAAGGTCGAGTCCCTTATACTTCCTGACAAATCCGAAGAAAAGAAGAGTAGGCCGGTCAGCTATTTCTACCAACTCTCTTGCCTTGCTCTTTGAAATTGGCGTACCAAAATGTTCATAAACAGGGTGGGGAAGCGTGGTCACGGGAATATGTGGAAATCGTTTCTTGAGTTGTGTGTGGACTGTTGTGGATTGGGTGATACTTAATGTGCAATAACGGAACTGATAATTTGTAAAAATTCTATCACCAGGACGCCGCTCGTGCGGAATGAGATTGTCGAGAATCGTCAGGACTCTCCCCCTTCCAGGACCACCTCCGACACTGCGAGCTATTGTCCCAAACAGAGGGCCAAACAAGGGAATCCAGAAACGGAACACATAGAGATCATACCCCCTTTTTCGCAGGGTTTTTCCAACCGATAGCCAGTTAAACGGGTTCATCGAGTCGATCAGGCGCTCAGAACAAATCTCTCCGAACACTTCTCCCCCCTCCTCCTGAAATGTCCCGGGATAAAGGAACTTCGGATATTGCCGCTTAAACGTGATAACATCGACCTGATGCCCCATTTCACGCAGCGCTCGAGCCAGGAGATTTGTATGATGGGCAATCCCGCCACGATACGGCCAAGCAGGACCAATCAGGGCTATTTTCATCTGTTACGTCCTCTCATGTTTTAGCCTCTAACGAAAGGAAGAGGTTTCTTTTTTTCGCTGTAAATTTGCAGGTATGAAGACTGCTGCTGCCTCGAATTGCAAAATCGACAAGCCACTTTGTAACTGTGGTGTCGTAGGCATCTATAACCATCCCGAAGCTGCAGTACAGGTCTATTACGCACTTCATGCTCTGCAGCATCGGGGGCAGGAGTCGGCCGGTATCGTTGCATCCAGACCAAGTCAAAAACATCCTGGTGAGCGTTCGTTTGCAATTCACAAGGGACATGGACTGGTTCTTGAGGTCTTTCAGGACTCATCGATTCTCTCCGATCAACTTCAGGGCAACCATGCCATTGGTCATAACCGATACTCAACCACCGGTTCAACCGTAAAACGGGCAAACATCCAGCCGTTCTTTATTAACTCTCCCACGGTCGGACATCTGGGGCTGGCCCACAACGGCAACCTGACTAACGCAGCAACATTACGAAAGCTCCTGAGTGAAGAAGGCTCGATCTTTCAGACAACAACCGACTCTGAAATAATCCTCCATTTGATTGCCAGAAGTCGCGAAGATAACATTATCGACCGTATTCGGGATGCACTCCGAATCGTTCGCGGAGCTTATGCACTGACTCTTCTGACCGATCATGGACTCGTTGCAGCTCGTGATCCTCATGGATTTCGACCTCTTTCAATCGGCAAAATCGGTGACGGTTACATTGTTGCCTCTGAAACATGTGCCTTCGATATTCTGCAGGCAGAATACATCCGTGATATCGGACATAACGAGATTGTTGTTATCGACGATGAGACGCTTCAAACTGGTGTAATCAAATCATTGCAGATTGATGATGTCAGACCTGAAGCTCGTCATTGTATTTTTGAGTACGTTTACTTCTCACGGCCGGACAGCAAGATATTCGGCCACTCAGTTGATAAAGTACGTCGTAAGCTTGGCAAGCGACTTGCGGAGGAGGCGGGAATAAAGGGAAAAACCGAGGATGAAAAGGTTGTTGTGATGGGAGTCCCAGATTCATCAAATACAGCAACGCTCGGTTACAGCCATGTAAATCGGGAGTTGAATGCGCCGAACACTCGACATGAGATCGGGTTGATCCGAAGCCACTACGTGGGCAGAACATTTATTTCACCGGGACAAAAGAATCGTGAAATCAAGGTGCGGACAAAGTTCAACGCCGTAAAGGGAGTGTTAAAAGATCAGAAGGTTGTCGTGGTCGACGACTCGATTGTGCGAGGAACAACATCAAAGGCTCTGGTAAATATGCTAAGAAATGCCGGGCCAAAGGAGTTACATCTTCGGATCAGTTCTCCTCCGATTACTCACCCCTGTCTTTACGGTATGGACTTTCCATCAAAGGAAGAACTCATCGCAAACCAGTATGACCTGAACATCGAGGCAATCCGTGAGGAACTCGGCGTTGACACACTTACATATCTCTCAGTTGAAGGACTTACTGAGTCTGCTCCGCAAGAAGAGGGAATCAATTATTGTACAGCCTGTTTCACTGGGAATTACCCTGTACAGATAGAGGAGGGTACAAAGAAGCTCGAATTCGAGGAGGTTGAGTAGCGAATGGTCGGTTCACTCCTTATCGGCCTGGTGGTCGGCTTCGGCATGTCGATTCCTCCAGGTCCGATCTCTGTAGCTGTCATCAAGCGGGGTGTACAGGGAAATTTCCGAACAGGGATTCGCATCAGTTTGGGTGCATCGTTGATTGACTGTTTCTACGCCTTTATCGCTGCATTTGCTTCCTCAGCCATTATCCTGAAACTTCAGAACTTCCTTGCACTATATGGGTGGGTTGAACTCCTTTTTCAGATCGTCTGCATCGCAATTCTGATCTTTCTTGGCCGCAAGTACTTTCATGTAACCCCAGCTGATCTCCGCCAATCAACAGAGAAGGAGGAGAAACGAGAGAATCGGGTGCGCGGATTCGGTTTTTCCTCCGCCTTTATGGTAGGCATACTGATGGCCGTCATGAATCTGGCAAACCCTTCATTCTTGCCATCTCTTATTGCAATTGCCGGGTTTGTTCAGGCTAAACATTGGATTATCCCTGGCATTAGCGGGAGCGCTCTTTATGCAGTCGGCTTTGGCCTTGGGGTATTTGTCTGGTTTTATGTTTTGCTTCGGCTGATCCTCCGGATGCGCACCCGGCTTCCGGCAACATACTTCACCTATATCTTCAAATTCGCTGGATGTGCCTTCTACTTCTTTGCTGTTATCCTTGCCATGCGGGTTTTTATCGCAACGGATTGGGGTGGGTTGATGTAAACCTTCGCACTCTTCCTATCCTCGACATAACCTTCGCTGATAGTTCAATGGTTACACAGCTGATTGGTTGGCACAAAGGTCGTTATTTATGATGAGAGCATCCTGTTTCTCGAACTATCAACCATTCTAACTATCGACTACGATTACATACCCCCTTCTACCTCCCCAAATCCATTGAGATATCGACAGCAGTCGCCGAATGTGTCAACGCTCCGACGCTGATATACTGTACTCCCGTCTCAGCTACCTCACGAATCGTTTCCATCGTAATCCCCCCCGATGCTTCTGTCTCAACGCGACCATCGACAAGTTTAACAGCTTCAGCAAGAGTCGTAATCGGGAAATTGTCAAACATAATGCGCGAGATCCCTTGACATGAGAGAGCTTCGCTTACATCATCAAGTGTCTGAGTCTCGACTTCAATTTGGACACCGCCAATCCCATGTACATCAAAATGGTGCAAGACTGCCGAAACTGCTGTAGAGATTGATCCATGTGCAGCGATGTGATTATCCTTTATCATCACCATATCAAACAAACCCGCGCGATGATTCTCTCCTCCTCCCTGCTTCACTGCATACTTATCGAGCAATCGCCATCCTGGCAATGTTTTGCGTGTATCGAGGATCGTCGCCCCTGTTCGTTCGACTAACTCGACATAGCGACGAGTCAGAGAAGCAACCCCCGACATACGTTGCAAGAAGTTCAATGCTGTCCGCTCTGCAGTTAGAAGAGTTCGGGCGTGCCCATGCAAGTGAGCCAAGATTGTGCTTGGCTCGACAATTGATCCCTCGGATACCTGCCAGTCACAGGTAATTCCTCTATCGACTTCAGCGAAGGCCAGCCCGACAACCGGCGACCCGGCAAGAACCATCCGTTCTTTAGCCAGAAGTATGCCATGCACAAGCTCCTTGGAATCGACAAGAGATTCGGAAGTGAGATCACCACTTCCTATATCTTCCGAGAGCGCAATTTGGACAAGACGCAGAACTGAGCGGTCGTGAAGCGTTGAAATCATTCGGTCTCGATCCGTAGTAGACTGAAGAATTGTATTACACAAGATATTCTTTTTTCCCTCTTCCCTTACCTTCATCCTTACGTTGAATACCACCACCAGTATTGAGTCGGTTTTACGTCCAGATATGAAAACATTTCCCGTCAAGATTCTTGCTTGTACCTTTTTTCTGCTTTCGCTTCTCCTCCTTCAGACCCAAGCACAGATTGATCAATATGTCGTTCTGACTCCAACTCATACTACTTCCGGGAAATACGCGGGTGACTATGAACGGGTGACTATGAACGGGTGACTATGGTCTGGAAGGGACATATCCTACAAACGACAGCACGATTATTGCACAAAGGATGGATACGAGTGGCAAGACAACATGGGGAGGAGAATCAAATCTGGTTCTCGCTCGATGCCAGATTGGAGAACACGGGCCGATGCTTGTGCAGGCGAAATGAGGCTTGAGATATATACACCATAGGGGAGCACGGCCATGCGCCCCTACGGGATTATTCTTCAAACAACCCTTCCATACTCCTTCCTCGACTGAGATCGAAGTGTTCGTACGCCTTGTGTGTTGCCTCTCTCCCTCGCGGTGTTCGCTGTAGAAAACCTTCCTGAATCAGATAGGGTTCATAAACCTCTTCAACAGTCCCGGCCTCCTCACCAACAGCAATTGCCAGTGTATTCAAGCCAACAGGCCCTCCGTTGAACTTCTCAATTATTGAGAGGAGAATACGCTTGTCCATATCATCAAGCCCATGTTCATCTACTTCCAGGGCTGAAAGAGCAATATCGGCAATCTGCTTGGTGACAGTGCCCTCCCCTTTCACGTCTGCAAAGTCACGGGTCCTTCGTAGCAGACGGTTTGCAATTCTTGGAGTACCACGGGAACGTTGCGCAATCTCGTAGGCCCCTCCCTCCTGAATTTCGACATCGAGGATACCGGCCGAACGGGTAATCACATAGAAAAGGTCTTCAACGCTGTAGTAATCGAGTCGGGAAATTATTCCGAACCGACTCCGGAGAGGAGCGGTTAACAACCCCTGACGAGTAGTAGCGCCAACTAAAGTAAACTGGGGAAGCGTCAGTGGAACCGAACGAGCGCTCGGTCCGGTGTCGATCATAATATCGATCCGGTAATCTTCCATCGCAGAATAGAGATATTCCTCAATGAGAGGCGAAAGGCGATGAATCTCGTCGATGAAAAGAACATCTCCTTCATCCAGCGACGTAAGAAGCCCTGCGAGATCACCAGCCTTCTCCAAGACCGGACCGGATGTTGTCTTGATATCTGCCCCCATCTCATTGGAAATGATATAACTCAAGGTTGTCTTACCTAACCCGGGAGGACCATTCAAGAGGACATGATCGAGCGCATTACCCCTCATGCGAGCAGCTTTAATAAAGACATCCAAATTTTCAACCACTTTTGTCTGCCCAACAAACTCCTCAAACCCCTGCGGCCTTAGCGTTGCCTCAACTTCACGTTCTTTCGTGCTTGAAGACTCAGAGATCATCGGTCCAGTATGTCGTCCCTCTGCCATGTTATGCATCGTGTAGATGATGTTCCGTGTCCAGGAAGTACTAAAGCAGACTATATTCCTTACCGGACTGCAGTGTGAAGCCAGGAACAGAGGTCATGTAGCTGCATTGATTGCTTCCAAAGTTCATTCACAAGTTTTGGTGATTTAATCTCTTCGTTGGACAACGAGCGCATCGTCCAAAGCTGCTTGAAGCGAAGCAGATCAATTGCCGGATGATCGGGATCATAACCTGTCGGAGCCCGTTTCAACTGCTCTCCCTTTACTTCACCGAACTTTTTCTCCACCGATTTGATGATCGACCGCAACTTCTTTGGGTCGGCATCAATGGCGCTCCGCATCTTCTTTAATTCATCACCTGTTAAGAAATAGCCGCCGCCGCCAAAGAATGATCCTTCCGGATCAAGATGAATGTAGCACCCGATTCCCTTCTTCTGTTCATCGGCAAACGGAAGGACAGCGCCGATGTTCGTTTTGAAAGGTTTCTTGTCCTTGCTGAATCGTGTGTCACGATAGATACGAAAGATGCTTTTTTTCGGATCAGGATTCCACTGCATGCCCTTCTCCTGAGACCGCTTTCCAAGCTCGGCCAATAACGAACGCATCGGAAAAAACAATTCATTATTGAGAACTTCCTTTCGCTCGTCGGTCAACCATTCTCTACGATTGTTCTTTTTCAGTTGTGAAAGAAACTTCATCCCTTTTTCCGAAAATCCAGGAAAAGGAGGGTATTCATGGTATGAGAACTCCTCCATTGTTCAGTCGTTGATGTTTTATTGGAAATGTGTAAAGCTGATCGTTTGGACATTAGTTGTCAAACCTCCAACAAAGTATGCTCTATCAACTGACGTCCGATGTCTCACCCCTGGCACTCTATGTTTTCAAGCATGAGAATATACTTAATAGAGAGATGTCTCGGCATCTACTGTCTCTCAAACTACTTCATCAGTTCCAATCAACGATGACACATCATCACGATATCCAAACAATCGTCCAACCATTTTCAGTACTCTGGACGATCCTGTTTAGAGATAGATATGATCTGCAGCACGTTGAACACCTTGCGATCGGATAGGCATGAACAGCGTTGGGAAGGTCTCGCAACACCAAGAGAGGCGTCCATACCACTTGCTGTCAAACCGGCCGCTCCACCCCCAATAACCAAAACATCATAATCAAATTTGCCCATCTCTTCAGTCAATAAAAAAAGACGAACCGATATATCTCGATCCGTCGTATGTTTTGAATGGAATAGAGATTCAGGATGGTTTTCGTTTTGTCTTTCCGAGTCGGTCAAGTTCGTCTCGAATTTGGGCCGCCTTTTCGTAATCTTCCCGCTTCACGGCATCTTTAAGTTTTGCTTGAAGTTGTTCGTGAAGTGTTAGTGGTCGTTCTTCCTCTACAAGTCCAGCTCCCTCTTGCTCATACTCATCATCGTTTTCATAAAACTCTTCATTATCGACCTGAATGCTGGCATTAACAAGAACATTTTCGTAGACATAGATCGGCGCGCCAAAACGAATCGCCAGTGCTATTGCGTCTGAAGGTCTCGCATCAATCTCAGCCGGTGTTCCCTCAAGGCTAATAACAGCAAAGAACGTCCCTTCACAAAGATCCGTAATTGTTACATCGACAAGAGTGGAACCGAGGATCTCAATAATGATCTTCATAAGATCATGCGTGATCGGTCGAGGTGGCTGAATCGCCTCCATTTCAAGCGCAATAGCCTGTGCCAGATCCTGACCAATAAGAATCGACATCCGCCTCTCACCACCGGTCTCTTGCAAGATCAGCGCATAAGATCCACTATTTTGAGGGCTTGACGTAAGCCCGATTACTTCCATCCGAACTCGTTCCACAATCCGCTCCGTAGATTCTGGGTGTTAATCTGTCTGAATATACCGATTGACCGAAGAAAGGACACATTTAGTTTTTGGCTGCACGAATTTCTTCGGTCAGAACTGGCAGCACCTCAAAAACATCACCAACGATACCATAATCGGCAACCCCAAAAATCGGCGCATCCTTATCCTTATTGATCGACACAATATACTTTGAGCCAGACATTCCAGCCAGATGCTGGACAGCACCACTGATTGCGCAAGCTACATAAAGTGTTGGGGAAACCGTTTTTCCAGTCTGTCCCACTTGCTCTGCATGTGGACGCCAACCGGCATCGACAACAGCACGTGAGGCACCAACCGCTGCATCTAGTACCTCGGCAAGATTCTCGACAAGATAGAAGTTCTCCGGCCCCTTCAACCCACGCCCACCTGAGACGATGATATCTGAATCGGCGACATCTTTCTTACCGGTATTAACGCGAGTTTCAACAACTTTCGAGGTAAAATCGGCATCAGCAAAATCGACCGTAATATTTCGGCTTGCGACCGGAACTGATGAATCAGCCTTCGAAGCCGTGAAAACATTGGGTCGAATGGAAACCACCTTTTTTGGAGTCTTAACGGAAACTTCAGCAACTCCCTTACCAGCGTATACTGGCCTGGCAAATGTCATATCTGCACCGTTCCCCCCAAAGCCAACAGCATCAGGGACATAGCCGGCACCAAGCTTAACAGCAACACGAGGTGCCAAATCTTTGCCGTGAGAAGTATGACTGATCACAACCACATCAACCCCCTCTTGTTCGGCAACCGCAGCAATTGCCTTTGCCGTCGCACCAGAATCATGTTGACCAAGCCGATTATCTTCAACGAGAACAACATCAGACACCCCATACTCTCCTATTTGGTCGGCCTGAGACGCAATACCAGAACCGACAATAACGGCAATTACCGAACCACCTGTAGTTGATGCAAGCTGACGAGCCGCAGTAACAGCCTCGAACGCATTCTTTTTCAAGATTCTATCACGCTGCTCAGCAAATGCAAGAATCCTCATAAATCAATTAAAAAGTAAAAATGAAAAACTCAAAATCTGGAATGGACTTCAGAACTATTCCAATCCGATGTCTACTATCTGGCACCTGAAGTCTCAAATCACTTTTGCCTCTTCACGAAGCAGCCGGACAAGCTCTTTGATTCCTTCTGGGGTTCCATCGAGCACTGTTCCTCCACTCTTCTGTTCAGGTTTGTTGAGACTGAGAGTTTCGACACGAGCTGCAGGAGAAGTACCTTCACGCTCCTCAATCGGCTTCTTTTTGGCCTTCATGATATCGGGAAGTTTTGGATAGCGTGGCTCATTCAAGCCCTTCTGGGCTGTAATAACACAAGGAAGGGAAGTCTCGACAACCTCTTTGCCTCCTTCGATATCACGCTCGGCTTTTACTGATGTACCATCGATTTCCAGACTCGTGACGAACGAGACGCAGGGTCTTCCAAGCAACTCCGCAAGGGTTGGCCCCATCTGTGCCGAGTCATAGTCTATGGATTGGCGACCAAGCAGAACGATATCGAGGTTCGACTCTTTCAGAACATCGGCAAGTTGAGAAGCAACGGAGAATGAATCCGCTTTTGCTTCATCTTTTACAAGAATTGCTTTGTCAGCTCCCATTGCAAGACCGAGCCGAATGTTCTCTTTTGCCGAATCATCTCCCACGCATAGAAGCGTAATCTCTCCACCGTGAGCTTCGCGCAGTTTAAGTCCCTCCTCAACTGCAAACTCATCGTAAGGATTCAGAATAAACTTGACACCGGTCGAGTCAATGTTCTTACCATCTTCTCCGACCTGGATTTTTGTGGTGGTATCGGGCGTCTGACTGACGCAGACAACAATGTCCATATACGTTTTGCTTATGGCCGATGAACAAGAGATTCAAAAATAAGCCCCTCGCCAGAGAATGACGAGAGGCTCAACCAATAATCACAATTAGGACTCACCGTACAAGCACAAGCCGCCCCTGTTCCGAACCTGAAGTTGTCTGCATTCTCCAGAAGTATACGCCGGGAGGAAGCCTACTTGTCTTTATGGGAATCATATGTGCTCCTGCCTCGTAGGGCTCACCTATTCTTACCTCAACCTCTCTACCAAGCTCATCATAGAGCTGAAATGACACTTCAGACGGCTCTTGAAGTCTAAAGGACAGAAGAGGATTTCCTCGAGTCGGATTTGGATGGAGAGTTATAGCAACACCTGAAGTGCTCTCTTCCTCGACCGAGAGGCTGGTCAATTGCATGATCAGGTCATCTATAAACCATCCATCAGCATGACTCAGTGCGCTGGTCACCATCCGAAATCGGAACAAAAGAAGTGAGGGCTGACCTTGCGGATGATGATAAGAGTATTGGAGACTTTCATGTTTCCAATCGTCGGGATCGGCGGTCCGATCCATCCACTCGGCATGGTCACCCACTCCGTAGGATCGTAGCAGTTGCCAAGTCTTACCAGTATCAGCACTCACCTCTACAAGAGCAGAGTCTCCGTTTAACACAATGCAGATGTGTTCGAAGCTGAGAACCCAGAAATTATCCTGTTCAGCCAGGACCGGATAGATAACTGCCGAATAATCCTGCCTGGGGCGATAATTCCCGTCAGGCGAATCGGTGAAAGAGGTGCTGTTCGAAAAAGCGAGCACGTTTGTTTCAGCCCATGTTCCCGAGTTTAAGAATCTTGATGGTCGATCATCAAAGTTCACAAAAAACTCACCCGGGTTTCCCGCATAGAGAACGACGGTATCACTCAGAGGACTCTCATTTGGCGGCTCCGCTCCATCAACCGTAGAAAAAGAATAGCGGTAATAGCCTCGCTCGTTTGGCGTATCCTCGACATTGGCAAGAGATCCGCTATCGGAAGGGGCAACGTCAATCTCTCGTAACAGCACTCCATCCCGATAGATGCGATACTTCGTAAGGTTGCTATATGTTGTTACCGAATCAGCTCTTACAGTCGGCAAGCGGAGTGATACTTCTATTGTTGGCTGGTATTGCCGGAATGACTCCACAGTGGGTGGCGCAGGGAGCCTGGCCCCTCCGGATCGAAAATCAACCGTTCGAGCTTCGCTGGTATCCTCTCCGACAAGGACACGAATCGAATATGTGTACTCCTGATCGAGTGTCAAACCATTTTCAACATACTCAGTTGTCCCGGAAGCGAGTTCTGCAAGGAAGGCCCCATCCCGTTCAAGCAACAGTGCGTAGTCGTCAACAGGAATACCAAAGACTGTTTCAAGAGGCGGATTCATCCATCGAAGTTGTGCCTCGGTAAGATCATCAATACGACTTCCAACCCGGAAATTTTCAACAGGCCATGGCTTCCTGACATCCACAACCGCTGTATAGACATCGTTGTCGTCTCTGGTATCCAGAAAGGCCGGGTAGATCCTGCCGTCATAGAAAGCATTTCCACTGTAATCACCGGCAAAGATTTGATTGACAAAGGGATTATCGCGGAAGTCACTGACAGCATCGGTGACAATTCTGTCAATCCAGGTATCTCCTCCATCGTTGCTATAGCTGACGTAGGTATCAATAAAGATATTCTCCAAGTCATTCCGACTATCTGAATACATCACAGCAATATCACCATTTGTTTCATCGACACTGATCCAGGGCCACCATTGGTCGCCAAACGCTTCGCTCTGAATTATTTTTGGTTGCGACCACGTCGCGCCACCATCTGTTGAGCGGATAAAGTGAACGTCAGGAAATTTCCCTGCCGACCAGCAAAGATAGATCCAACCACGTCGCGAAGAATTTGAATAATCAACAGCAACCGTAGGATATGTCTCAGCTCGAAATGTTCCCTTCAGCACATGATACCTCTCCGTTGTATCACCATTTCCGTCAACAATAAAACGTTCTGTCCCCAGGTATTCATAACCAGTGACCGGGTAGGTAGGATCACTCCAGGTCTCTCCCCCGTCAGTGGAGCGAGCGAAGCCAATGCTTCGGGCCGGACCGTCGTTCCAGACGGCATAGATTTCTCCGTTCGCCCCGGCCTTTACCAAAGGGAAGCTTTGACCAAACGTTATATGAGTGCTTGTTCCGGGTTTTCGGGGACTTATTCCAATAGGTTCGGACCAGGTCAGACCACCATCGGTCGAGCGAGCGAAAACGATCTCAGTCGCGCTATCCCTGTCTGTCACCCGTTTCCAAGGTGTATAGATCCATCCACGATAGGGTGAAGTCGGGGAACGATCTATCTCGATGTAATACTTGTCCTCAAACGCGGAATCGGGAGTCATATCCCCTTTATGCTCAATCACAGTGATGTGTGGGGTCCAATTCTTTCCTTTATCAGTCGACTTTGCGATGTAGACTCCAGACTCACCTGTAAAGGGTCGGGGAAACGCTCCATACATGACATAGGCATTGCCATCATGGTCAAAGCCAACGGAAGGATCGTTCCCTGTTTGCCAGACATCATTGACAACGCCAAATCCGAGGTTCTCCCACGACTTCCCACCATCACGCGAAATATAGACCCAGGCCCCTGGTCTGGAATCTACTGCCGACGCGATCAGGTAATCCGGATCAATCGGACTGATGGCAATTGAAGATTCATTCTGCGGAGCGGGACTGGTTAGGCTCTCCAGAATCGTATTGCTGTTCAGAAAGAGTCCGGTCTCACGACTGATCGGGCCGGCAAGGACATATCGATCCCAGTCAGCCTTTTCACGATCGACCTTGTGCCCTTCCTCCAACTCAGGACGAGCCATGCGGCCATAGTCATAGCCTTGGGCTTTGAGTCCGCCGTGGCCAAAGCTTTGAGCAATCAAAAGTAGGACGACTATGACAAAAGCAGGGAAAAATAACAGATGTCTCATGAAACGAACCTCAATAATCTATGTATGATCTTTAAGTATAGATAACTCCCCCGTCACATCAAAGTCACATCATACGAGACCTGTTAGCTTGACCGAATCACCGTATCTTATTGCATAATGAGCATTGGCGATTCTCCATCGAGTGAAAGCATGATCCCGGTTCAGGCCGATCAACTCAGGCAAGCCATGCGTCGTTTTGTAAGTGGCGTTACAGTAGTGACTGCACAGAACGAAGTGGAACTGGCCGGGATAACAGTCTCGGCTTTTTCCTCTATTTCGCTCGATCCGCCTGTTATCATGGTTTCGATCAACACGGCCAGTTCGGTTGCACCCGTTATTCTTGATGCAGAAGCCTTTGCGGTGCACATTCTTTCGAACGATCAGGAGGCTCTTTCAGTCCGCTTTGCTGAATCGCTCTCCTGGGAAGAGAAAATCGGAGATACCGAATGGGGCCAAGGAATCTCCGGTGCGCCGATTCTGACCGATTCATATACTACCCTTGATTGCGAGTTAATCCGATCGCTTGTTATAGGGACACACACCATCATGCTTGGCCGTGTTCTTGAGATCCGTCTGCTTGAACCAACACCTAAGGCACCGCTGCTCTATTATGACCAGAATTACCGAACTCTCGATAGAATACCTGAAGACCCGACCGAGCGAAAACACAGATCAACACAGATTGAAAACACAGATCAACACAGATAAAACATCGATCAACACCGATAGGGCCTGTCTCTTAACAACTATGGTCTACAGCATCGAGGCTCCAGTAGTTTGCCTCGAATTTCGCAACAGATCAACACCGATAAAACATCGATCAACACAGATAGGGCCTGTCTCTTAACAACTATGGTCTACAGCATCGAGGCTCCAGTAGTTTGCCTCGAATTTCTCAGTCGCAGGCTGAAGACCTGCACCTACATTTTGAGTGGGTGACAGGCATCTGTGTTCATCTGCGCTTGGATTACCCTATACTCCGACGTATTTTCACCGATTCTTAAATTAAATCCAAGCCGTAGAACTAACTTACAAAGGATTTTCATGTACAGACTAATTACACTTCTTTTTGCTGGTCTTCTTGCCGGCATAATGATTTCGTGTGGAGGTAACGGGGGAAACGAAGAAGAATCCGACGTCATCAAGATTGGACATTTCGCGTCGTTGCAAGGGGATATTGCAACATTTGGACAACAGACTGACAAGGGTATCAAGCTTGCCGTTGAGGAGATCAACGCAAACGGAGGTGTGCTTGGCAAGCAGATTCAACTCATCACTGAAGATACTCGATCCACAACGCAGGACGCCGGTCTTGCAGCTGAAAAGCTTATCAGCAACGATGGTGTGACAGTGTTGCTTGGGGAGGTTGCTTCCAGTCTCTCTCTTGTAGCCGCTCCTATCGCTGAACGGGAACAAGTCCCTATGCTCACACCATCTTCAACGAATCCAGAAGTCACTGTCGATAAGAACGGCAACGTCAGAAAGTATGTCTTCCGTGTTTGCTTCATCGATCCTTTCCAAGGGAAAGTCATGGCAAAGTTTGCGAAGGAGAACCTTAGCACGCAACGGATTGCTATTCTCAAAGACAATGCCAACGATTACTCAGTTGGACTTGCCAAGAATTTCAGAGAGACATTCGAAGCAATGGGAGGAGAGATTCTTGCCGAGCAGGCATTTGAAGCGAAGCAAGTCGATTTCAAATCGCAGTTAACTGACATCAGGGATATGAACCCGGATGCGATATATGTCCCTGGATACTATACAGAGGTTAGTCTTATTGCCGAGCAGGCTCGCGACCTCGGAATAACTGTACCCTTGCTTGGAGGCGACGGTTGGGACAGCCCCGAACTGACGAAAGGAAAGTTCAAGGAGGCTTTGGAAGGCTGTTATTTCAGCAACCACTATTCAGTTGAAGATACTACCGCAAAGGTCAAGGCTTTCACGGAAAAATATGATCAGAGCTATGGCGAGTTGCCAGGAGCAATGTCGGCGTTAGGCTACGATGCGATGTATATCGTTGCCGATGCAATAACTCGGGCAGGCAGCACTGATTCCGAGGCGGTTACGAAAGCCCTGAGCGAGACAAAAGACTTTCCAGGCATCACAGGGAATATCACGATTGACGAGCAGCACAATGCAGAGAAATCTGCCGTTGTCCTGATGATCAAGGAGGGGAAGTTCACATACTTTGCCACTATGGAGCCATAACGTAAGTCGAACAACTCACACCACAATCAACTAACCGACTGCTTGCATGGAAGAATTTCTCCAGCAGCTAATCAACGGACTTTCGCTCGGTGCAATCTACGCTTTGATTGCTCTCGGGTATACGATGATATACGGCGTTCTCCGCTTCATAAACTTTGCGCATGGAGACGTCTTTATGATCGGCACCTATATCGGATTTTTCATACTTACCTCCTCGTTTGGCCAAGCCCTTGGACCAGGATTCGGAACCGCGGTAATCGTCTTCCTTGCAGCAATGCTTGGGTGTGGGTTGCTCGGGGTTACCATTGAGTTTCTTGCATATCGTCCATTGCGGACCAGACCGAAGCTGACTGTCCTTATCACTGCAATTGGTGTCTCATTCTTCCTTGAGTATACCGGCCAACTATCGTTCGTTTTTGGTGCCGATCCGCGCACGTTCCCCACTGTTGTCGAGAAGACTATGGTAGTTCAATCGGGTAGCTTGGTCATTGATAGTTACCAGATCATCATCTTCGTAGTTGCAATTGTGCTGATGCTCGGATTGCGTATGCTGATCATGAAAACACGAATCGGCACAGCATTACGAGCCTCCTCGATGAACCTGAACGCAGCATCATTGATGGGCATCAACACAAATGCTGTTATCTCCTTTACATTCTTCGTTGGATCAGCGCTTGCAGGAGCCGGAGCGATCCTGTACGCAATGAGCTATCCGAAAATCAATCCATTGATGGGCATTCTTCCTGGCTTGAAGGCCTTTATTGCCGCGGTCCTTGGAGGTATCGGGAACATTTCAGGCGCTGCGGTTGGCGGGTTCATCATTGGTAGTGCTGAGACAATGACGGCAGGATACATCTCACCTACCTTGCGTGATGCAATTGTCTTTGCAATCCTGATCTTCATCCTTATTGTTAAGCCGTCCGGGCTCTTCGGACAAGGAGGGACGGAGAAAGTATGAGCAGAAAGCATCGTTCATATCTCTATCTGTTGATTGGGTTCGCGGCAATTATCGGACTATCCTTCCCCTTTGAAGCAGGACTGAACTCGTATGATATGCGGATCGTCATCAACGTCGGCATCTCGATGATCCTGGCCGCATCGCTCAATCTGATAAATGGGTTCACTGGCCAGTTCTCTCTCGGTCACGCCGGCTTTATGGCAATTGGTGCTTACACAGCATCTGCCTTGACTACAATGGTCTTCGGAACCACAGAAGGCACGACCCAGGAACTTCTCTTTCTTGTCGTTCTAATCGCAGGAGGTGTATCGGCAGCAATTGCAGGTCTGCTCATTGGTATTCCGTCTCTCCGGCTCAAAGGCGACTATCTGGCAATCGTGACGCTTGGCTTTGGTGAGATTATCCGTGTTGTATTGCAAAACATAGAACCTCTTGGTGGTTCACTCGGTATTAGTGGTATTCCTCGTTACACCACCTTTATCTGGACGTTTGGCATTCTTGCCGTCTTGATCTTCGTCACCGAGAACCTGATGCGTTCAACGTATGGTCGTGGATTTCTGGCAACACGTGATGATGAAATCGCAGCGGAATCTGTTGGAGTAAACACGACTAAATACAAAGTCACGGCCTTTGTAGTTGGCGCCTTTTTTGCCGGTATTGCCGGTGGACTCTACGGGCACTATAACAGCCTGATTCGTCCATTAGACTTTGGTTTCCTCAAATCCGTTGAGATTGTAGTGATGGTGATTCTTGGCGGTATGGGATCGACCTGGGGGGTTCTCCTCGCAGCAGCTCTGCTCACCTACCTGCCAGAGGCATTGCGTGAGGTAGAACTCTTTGGAATCAAGTTCCGTGATTTCCGTATGACCATTTATGCTCTGTCCCTCATTCTCCTGATGATCTTCCGTCCGCAAGGACTTCTCGGAGATTTTAACGCAGAAGAGTTCATAAGAAAAATCAGAGGAAAACCAAAGAAACCTGCTACTACCGAAACGTAGAGTAAAACGATGAGCCTCTTGAATTTGAAAAATCTGACGATGCGTTTTGGAGGTCTGACGGCTGTCGATGCAGTAACCGAAACGATCGAACCACTTTTGCTGATGGGGTTGATTGGCCCGAACGGTGCGGGAAAGACCACGGTCTTCAATATGATCACCGGAGTTTATCTGCCGACAGAAGGCCAAATCTCTTTTGATGGGCAAAACCTCGTTGGGCAAAAGCCACATGAAATTGCCGGTACCGGCATTGCCCGGACGTTTCAAAACATCAGGCTTTTTCCGTCGCTCTCGGTCTTCGATAACGTTCGTGTTGGATTCAACAACGCATTGTCAATCGGAATTCTCGGCTCGATTCTTCAACCCCGATCTTTCTGGCGTGGAGAGAAAGAGATCGCTGAAAAAATAGATCATCTGCTCGAGATGTTCGGGCTTCTCGATCAACGAAACGAGCTTGCCAAGAATCTGAGCTACGGTGATCAGCGACGCGTCGAGATTGTCCGTGCAATGGCAACTGATCCCAAGCTCCTCTTGCTGGACGAACCGGCTGCCGGAATGAATCCGACTGAAAAGCAGAAATTGATGAGCCTGATTCGCTATCTGCGTGATGAATTTCAGATTGCGATTCTGCTGATCGAGCATGACATGCATGTCGTAATGGGAATTTGTGAGAGGATCACTGTGCTCGATCATGGAGCAAAGATTGCCAGCGGCACCCCTGAAGAAGTCAAAAACAACCCGGAAGTTGTAAAGGCATACCTGGGACACTCTGAGTAGTCAATTAAAAAAAGGGAAAAGTAAAAATGAAGAGGATACTTTCCCGATGATCCATCTCCTCCCTTTTTGAATTTCTCATCCGCCAAAGCGGACAAATTTTGAATTGATTCAATGTTGACGGTCAAAAATCTGAAAGTGAATTACGGTGCGATTGCTGCCTTGAAAGGAATCAGCTTTCACGTACCGAAAGGATCAATAGTCACTCTGATCGGAGCTAACGGCGCCGGAAAGACGACTACATTGCAGACAATCTCCGGTCTGAACAAGGTAGTCGAGGGAAACATTCACTTTGGTGAGAAGGACATCTCCAACATGTCGCCACACAAGATTGTAGCTCTCGGCATCAGTCAATCACCTGAAGGGAGACTGATTTTTCCGGGGCTTTCGGTTCGTGAGAACCTGATGATGGGAGCATATCTTCGCAGGGAGAAGAAAGAAATTCTGGAAGACCTCGACTATTGCTTCTCGATCTTTCCCCGCCTGAAAGAGCGATTGAAGCAAGCCGGCGGTACGCTCTCCGGCGGCGAGCAGCAGATGCTTGCAATCTCACGCGCACTCATGGCGCGTCCTCATCTCCTCCTCCTTGATGAGCCGTCTCTCGGTATTGCTCCGCTCCTTTTGCAACTGATCTTTGAAAAGATCACCGAGATCAACCGTGATATCGGCGTCACTATGCTCCTTGTCGAACAGAACGCTCACATGGCATTGAAAGTTGCCTCATACTGCTATGTACTGGAAACCGGAGCAATCACTCTTGAAGGGCCTGCTTCAGAGCTTGCGTCGAATGAAGATGTGCAGAAGGCTTATCTCGGCATGTAACCAGTAAAGTCCCGACCCATGGCGGCGGACGCAAAGATCAAATGCATTTCTGTATGCTAACGGCGTTTAAACATTTTCAACGTAATACCTTTCTTTCTCAGTCCTTCCACTGTGCATGACATATCCACAACTGAATTCAGGTTGAATTCAGCTCGCATTGCGGTAATCATTCCTGCCTTCAACGAGGAAGGTTCCATAGGTCAGGTGCTCGATGATATATCCTCCGATATAGTTGAAGAAGTTATTGTTGTGAACAATGCTTCTTCAGATAGAACTGCAGAAGAGGCTGAAAAGTTGAATGCCACTGTGCTAACCGAAACGCGTAGAGGCTATGGTTCGGCCTGTCTCAAAGGACTGGAATATGCTATGCCTAAAGGATTTGACGTCATCGTCTTTCTCGATGCAGACTATTCGGACCACCCGGAGGAGATGCCGTCTCTACTCAGGCCAATTCTTGAAGAAAAATATGATCTGGTGATAGGCTCACGTTCAATCGGCCAACGCGAAAAGGGAGCAATGCCTCCACAAGCAATCTTCGGAAACTGGTTGGCTACATTGCTTATACGGCTCTTCTGGGGATACCGGTTTACTGATCTGGGACCATTCCGTGCGGTAAGAACCGAAGCGTTAAAACAGATCGGGATGGAGGATACGAACTACGGCTGGACAGTTGAAATGCAGATAAAGGCTGCACGGCTGGGTCTGAAAGCAACCGAGGTGCCGGTCAGTTACCGCAAACGGATCGGAGTATCGAAGATCAGTGGTACTATCCCAGGATCGCTCAAGGCTGGCTGGAAGATTCTCTACACAATCTTTCGGTACGGATTTACGAGGGAACGTCCAAAATAAATTTCCCCTCCACAATCGCAACTTCCTTAATTGTCTGAATCTGGATTCACTGGATTTTTAGATCGGCAAAATTCTTTTGGGTGTCAACTTGAGATGTCAAACAACCCTCTCTAATTGTCTGAATCTGGATTCACTGGATTTTAGGACTCTCAGGATTTTTTCGACGCATCATTTCTTATACTGATCATTT